>JBEEGQ010000045.1:0-9545 GCA_041166945.1 Verrucomicrobiota bacterium | reverse complement strand
AATTATACGCCAACACCCGACATCTACACCAGCTCACACACTATTTCCCTACACAAATCTCTTAATATCAATTAACCCTGTGGATTTTGATCGGCGTTGTTTTGGGAGGGGCGGTGCAGGACTTCGTGATCCTGTTTGCCTCGATGCGGCGCGACGGCAAGTCCCTCGCACAAATGGTGAAGGAGGAATTGAATCCGGCCGCCGGCATCATCGGGATGATCACGATCCTCTCCATCATGACCATCCTGCTGGCGGTGCTGGCATTGGTGGTGGTGAACGGGCTGGCCGAGAGCCCGTGGGGGGTGTTCACGGTGGCCGCGACGATTCCGATCGCGATGATGATGGGCGGTTATCTGCGATTTTGGCGGGTGGGCAGGGTGTTGGAGGTCTCGGTGCTGGGAGTGGTGTTGTTGTTCCTGGCGGTGTGGGGCGGACAATTCGTGCATTCGCACGCGGCGTTGGCGCCACACTTCACATTCGGAGGCAAAACCATCGCGTGGGCGATCATCGCCTACGGTTTTGCGGCGAGCGTGTTGCCCGTCTGGCTGCTGCTGGCGCCGCGGGATTACCTGAGCACCTTCATGAAGCTGGGCACCATCCTCGCGCTGGTGTTCGGGGTGTTCCTGGTGCTGCCCGAGCTTCGAATGCCGGCGGTGAGCAAGTTCGTGGATGGCTCCGGACTGGTGGTGCCGGGCAAATTATTTCCGTTTTGTTTCATCACGATCGCGTGCGGGGCCATCTCGGGATTTCACACGCTGATCTCGAGCGGCACGACGCCCAAGATTATTTCGCGTGAAAAGTATGCGCGGCCGGTGGGATATGGCGCGATGCTGTTGGAATCGCTGGTGGCCATCATGGCGATGATCGCCGCCTGCACGCTGGACCCGGGCGTCTACCTCTGCATGAACGTCAAGGGCGCTGGCGCGACGACCGAAGCCGTCGCTGCCGACACGATCGCGAAAGTGGAGAAATCGGGCTTTACGATGCTGGCGCCGGATCCCGCGCGGCCGGGCCAGTTCGTCGATCGGCCGGTCACAGCTTCCGCCCCCGGGATGGAACAACTCGCGAGCGAGATGGGGGAAAAAACATTGTACGGGAGAACGGGAGGAGCGGCCACGCTGGCGGTGGGCATGGCGCAGATTCTTTCGAAGGCCACCCACGGCCGATGGCTGGCACTTTGGTATCATTTCGCGCTGATGTTCGAAGTGTTGTTCATCCTCACGACCCTGGACGCAGGCACGCGGGTGGGACGATATCTTGTCCAGGATGCGCTCAAGCGCATTTCGCCGGCGTTGGGCGACACGCGAAGTCTCCCCGCGAACGTCTTCGCCAGCCTGCTGGTGGTGGCCGGCTGGGGCTCGTTCCTCATCATGGGGGTGCTCGATCCGGACGGCGGGATCAAGGCGCTTTGGCCCATTTTCGGCATCGCCAACCAACTGCTTGCCGCCATCGCACTCTGCCTGGCGACAACCATAATCTTAAAAATGCAGTTGCGGGCCGGACCGGCGCCGGTCGCGCGCTCGGGCCGTCCGATGCTTGCGTGGGTCACGCTGGTTCCCCTCCTGTGGCTGCTCACGGTGACCGTCACCGCCGGGTTGGAGAAAGTGTTTCATCCCGAACCCCGCATCGGGTTCCTGGCGGCCGCGCGCGGGGCGCGGGTCAAACTTCCAGACCTGGAAAAAAACCTGGCGGCCGCGCGCGTCACGGGAGACGGGCCGGCGATTGAAGCGGCGGCAAAGGCCATTAAAAACACGAGAACACTTCGATTCAACAGCACGGTGGACGCGGTGGTAACGGGCCTGTTCCTCATGCTGGTGGCGGCGGTGTTCCTCTTGAGCGTTCGGGAGTGGCTGCTGATGCTCGCTCGCAAACGGGCGGTGACGCTATGCGAGAGCGAGGCTGTGTGGCTTCCGGATTACGCGGTGGCGGAGGGAAAACCGCTGAGGTTGTTTGGAGTTTTCGCGGTCGCGCTGGGAATGGCGCGCGAGCTGACCGATGAAGCGGCGTTGGAACGGGAACGGAAGTGCGCGCAGATGTGCGTCTGCCGCGGGCCGGTGATCAATCTCTTGAACGAGGATCGGCCCATCGTGCCGCCTGAGCCTGGCGAGCTTTACGCCAAGGTTGTGGAGCGCCGGTTTAGCGGAGTAAACCGCTGCTGTTGAAATGAGTTCGGACATGCCAGCGCCAGATTCAGATGAGGGCGACACGACCATTCGGTCAGCGCCGTCCGAGACTGGATTCGTCCCGCGCCGGGTTGGGTTATTTGGCGGGTCGTTTGATCCGGTCCATTGCGGGCATCTGCTGGTTGCGCAGGCGGCCATCGAGGAACTGCAGCTCGAACGGTTGTTTTTCATTCCGGCGGCGCAATCGCCTTTCAAGCCTGCGAGCGCGCCGGCGCCGGCGGTGGAGCGCATGAGGCTTTTGCGGCTGGCGCTGGCGGGTTGGACGAACTGTGAGCTGGATGGACAGGAACTGTCGCGCGGGGGCACCTCGTTTACCATCGATACGGTGCGCGATTACGCCCGGCGCTTTCCCCGGGCGCGGTTGTTTTGTTTGATCGGCGCGGACCATGTGCCGACGTTGCCGAAGTGGCGCGACGCGGGGGAGTTGGCGCGGCTGGCCGAATTTGTGGCGATCCCGCGGCCGGGAGAGCCGGCAGCGGCATTTCCGGCGCCCTACCGGGGCCATGAGCTTCAGGGGTTCCCGCTGGGAGTTTCGTCGTCGCAGATCCGCGCGCGGGTCAAAGGGGGGATGAGCATCCGTGGTTTGGTGCCGGATTTGGTGGAGGAAGCCATCCGCAACTCAGGGCTTTATCTCTGACGGCATTTCCCGCAGTCTCCCGCGCGATGGAAGCGAAGAAATTGGCGCTGTTGTGCCGCGACCTGGCGGACAACCGCAAGGCGGAGGACATTGTCGTGCTGGATGTGCGGAAGACCTCGACCGTTACGGACTATTTCGTCATTGCCTCGGGCACCAGCGAACCGCACCTGCGGGCGATCTCCGAGGAGATCGGCGATAAACTGGCGGACGAACACGGCATCAAACCGCAAATCACCGACGGATCGGTTCATGGCGGATGGCTGGTGCTGGATTTCTTCGATGTGATTGTGCACGTGATGCGCAACGATGTCCGGCGGCATTACGACCTGGAAAGCCTGTGGGGCGATGCTCCCAAGGTGCGCACGCGCAAAAAGCCGGTATCGGAATGAGGGATTCGGAACCCCAGGCGGCGGAGTGCGTCCCGTCCTTCGGGCGCAGCAGCGTGAGACTTGGTGAGGCGTTTGGTTTTTCGGATGCGACTTGCCGTTCGGATGTTGCTGCGTCCGAGGACGCTCGTCCTTGCCCACAAGAGCAGGCTGCCCGCAAACTCAGTTGCGAGGAGCTCATTCTCCGATCGTAGCGCGGACTTCCAGTCTGCTGTGTCGCCGGTTTCCAACCGGCAGGTGAAAAGTCGCTTCAGTACACGGCCTGCAATCTTCGTCGGAAAACTGGCATCGGACGGGCACCTGCCGGTTAACAACCGGCGATACAGCCGACTGCCAGTCGGCGCTACGGTCGCGCCGCGCTGGCAAGCCACCTCAGCGACATTTGCGGGAACCCCATTGTTGTGGGCAAGGAGGAGCCGTCTTCGGGCGCAACAGCGTGAGACGTGGTGAGGCGTTTGGTTTTTCGGATGCGACTTGCCGTTCGGATGTTGCTGCGCCCGAGGACGGGCGCACTCCGTCACTGCAGCCGCAGCCTCTCTACTGCCGCAGTCTTCAGTCACTCCGACGCTTGACAACCAGCGGCCGATTGGCCAACAAATCGAACATCGCGACCGGGCTTCACCCCTTGGCGGGGCCTCGCCCGGCTACGACGGAGCAATACTTTCGCGAAACTATTTCATCATGGGCCTGAAACGGATTCATTCTCCATGCTTCGCTGCCGCAGTGTCGGTGGCCTTTCCCGGACCTGTCCAGGTGCGAAAATTCGGGACTTTGCCGCGGGTTTTTGGCAGACCGGGGCTTTTGGCGCCGACTGCGGGCGTTCCCGTGGAAAAACTGGACAAGGCCATGTCGACCCGACAAACTCCGCCGCTCGGTGCCGCTTAACGCGGTTGAACAAACCACCGATAGAAAGTAACGATGGATCTGCTGAGTATCTTTCTGGATGCGGATTGGGGTATTGCCCCAACAAACTGGCCAGCGGCGCTGCTGGGGCTGCTTCTCTCCTTTGCGGGGGGCCAAATCATCGCCTGGGTTTACATGCTGACCCACTCCGGACTTTCCTATTCCCGGTCCTTCGTCAACGCGCTGATCGTCATGCCGGTCATCGTTTCCCTGGTGATGATGGTCCTCTCGAACAACCTCGTGACGGCGTTCGGCATGATGGCGGTCTTCGCCATCGTCCGCTTCCGCAACATTCTGCGGGACACCCTCGACACCTCCTACGTGTTGATTGTCATCGTGCTGGGCATGGCGGCGGGCACCCAGAAATTTGGAAGCGCGGTACTGGGGACGGCGATTGTCGCGCTGGCGATGTTATATTTGTGGTGGACCTCGTTTGGCAGCCGCCATCGTTACGATTTGATTGTGAACCTTCACTGGTCCCGCTCGGCCAAGGAGATGAACGACCTGCGGCGCATTCTGGGCCGGCACAGCTGGAAGTCGCACCTGGCAAGCCAGCGGTCGCACGAGGGTTACGAAGGGACCGATCTCTCCTATCGACTTTTGCTTCGGGATTCCAACCGGGTCGAAGATCTCCTGACGGAAGTCCGCCAGGTCACCGGTGTCTCCCGCGTCACCAGCATGCTGGCTGAAGACGAATCCGAACTGTAACCGGCCATGGAAAACGAGAAACTGCCACCCATTCCGACCCCTTTTTCGCAGCGTTGGCGCGAATTTCGCATCCAGGTGCTGCCCTTCATGGTGTTCCTCGCCACCCTGGTGGCGATTGTTTATCTCTGGCGCAACATCGTCCAGCCGACAGGAATGGTCGGGTTCGTTGAAACCAACCAGGTGTTTGTGGCGTCGCTGCAGGACGGCCTGATCTCTGAGATTTATGTGGAGCGGTTTCAGGTCGTCAAAAAAGATCAGCCGTTGTGCGTGGTTGCCAACACCGACCCGGAATTGATAGCCGCCACGATTGCTGCCGCCAAGGCCGACCTGCTCGTAACGGTCGCGCGGGGCGACGTGGACCTCATCCGCGGGCAGCTCAATCTCCAGCAGCTCGTGGGCGACCTTTTCGGCCAAAGAATTCAGCAGGCTGCCCTCCGCGTGGATCTGGTGCTGGCCGAGACCAACCTCGTTTCCTCGGAGCAGTTGCGGACGAAAGACCTGAATTCGGACCTTCAGTATCAGGCCGCCCTAGCCAAACGAAACGCCCTGCGCGAGGAGATCTCGGAGCGTGACAAATTCATTGCGGAATTGGAACAGAGCCTTCCCAAGTTTAAGGCCGCGCCCGCCGATCCCATCAAGGAATCGGTCCTCGAAGCCATTCGATGGAAGGAAAAGCAACTGGAACTGAGCCTTAAACCGTCCCTTCTCAAGGCGCCTTTCGATGGAATGGTCAGCATGGTGCATCATCAATCCGGCGAGAAGGTCCTTCGCGGCAGTCCGATTATTACCGTGTCCTCCACGAACGCCACGAAGATCATCGGGTATATCCGGCAACCCATCCAACGCCCGCCGCAGGTTGGAGACTGGATGCGAGTGACCACGCGGACAACTCCGCGCAGGACTGACAAGGGTCAAATCCTGAGAATCGGCGCACAACTCGAACCTCTGAATCCGGGCCTCCTCTCTGCTGAAACCAAACGAATGGAGGTCGGTCTCCCAATCGTCATCAGTCTTCCTCCAACCCTTAAGCTGCTGCCGGGCGAATTTGTCGACATCGCCTTCTCCCCGAAGTTCTGATTCTCGGTCGGAAAACTGGCATCGGACGGGCGCCTGCCGGTTAACAACCGGCGAAACAGCCGACTGTCAGTCGGCGCTACCTATGCTGTTGGCGAAAGGGTTCCCGGCGCCGCGCATGCTCGAGGATTTCGGTGCTTCGCTGGAGCATGTTGGTTTCCCCTGAAAGCTGTGCCAGCGAGCGCGCCCGTTCCGAGGCTTGGACGGCCTCCTGAAAACGGCCGCTCCCCGCATATGCCGCAGCCAGGGTCCCTTCCACTTCGGCGATTCCATGCTCGGTGCTGTCAGCGACCTTTTCCGCCAGCAAAAGCGCCTGCGAAGCATCGCGCATTTTTTCATCGGGACAGGTGGCGAGGATCCAGGCCAGCCCGTTCATCACGTGGCCATTACCCGGGTTCCGCTCCAGCGCCAGCCGATAGTGCTGGATGGATTCATCATAACGCCCCAAATCGGCTAGAGCTTCCGCCGTGCGCACCAGCAACTCAGCCGTGGGAGGCCGCAACTTCAGCGCCATCACAAAAACCGAAACCGCTTCCTCGGTTCGACCCTGCCGGCTCAGCGCCTCGCCCAGGCCGCTGTATCCGGCGACATACCTGGGAGCGACGCGCATGGAGTCGGCGAACAAAACCTTGGCCTCCTCCCAACGCGCCTGTGCCAGCCGGCGATTGCCCAATCGGCAATACGTATCGGCGCGAAACGGACCGTCCTTTGTCTTCGCAATGATATGCAGGAACAGCGTATCCGTGTCGCGCCAGACTCGTGTTTGCGAGACGGTCATCAGCCCGAACACGACTGTTGCCGTCCCGAGGATGCCGAGCGCGCAGAATCGAGCGATGGCATGATTCCAAAAATGGAGAAGCGCTGCCGCGCCGACCGCCGCCAGCGCCAGGCCCGGAAGATAACTGTAGCGATCGTTGGCATAATGCGGATGTTCGGTCAGTCCCAGCATCGGCACCAGGAGCACCAAATAACAAATCCAGCCCGCGACGAGCGCCGGCCATTGACGGCGTTTCCATGCCACCAACGCCGTGATTACCACGATGACCAGTACGCTGGCGACAAACGGGCCATCCCATGGATTAAATTGCACGAGCGTCGTATACACCGGTGACAAATCGTGCGGTGCCAACGTTTTTCCAAGATAGGCCGCCCACACATAAAACCCCTGCATGATGCGGGCGGGCACATTGAACTCCGACAGTGTCGGCGGAGGGCGCCATTGTCCCGTCGCTCCGCTTCTGGCCCAAAGGGTGACGGCGAAGACCAGCGCGACGACCACCGCGAACGGGATTTTTTCCAGGATCGCCTGTCGCGCGCCTGGACTGCGCCATCCTTCACGGTCGAAGCGAAAACGGCGCAGGGGATAAACATCTAGGATGGGAAGCACTCCGATGAATGCCAGCGCGAGTGGATAGGTGAACAGGGAAAGGGCATAGGCGCCGACCGCCCCCCAAAACCAGGCGCGGCTCGGCCGGCCCGCAAGCCGCGAGTCGCAATAACGCAGGTAAGCCAGCAGAGAAAAAAGAAGGAAAAAAATGGCCTGACAATAGAGACGTCCCGACGCCCAGGCGACCGGCTCGACTCGCAACGGATGGATCGCCCACAAAAGAGCCGCCACGCCGGCGCAGACAAATGCGGCCTGTTCGCGCCCGGGAGCGGCGACAACGAGAAGCCGATGGAGAACGAGGAATAACAGGATGGCGCTCAACGAATGCAGCAAGACATTGCCGAGATGATAGGAGGCCGGGTTGTCGCCAAAGAATTGAAATTGGCACGCCCAGCTCAGCCAGCCCAAAGGCATGTAGCGCCGGACATATTCCGTATCGGTAAACATCCAGCGCAGGTTTTCAGCGGTCAGACCGTGAACGTGCGGATTGCCAGTGATGTTGATGTCATCATCCCAGCTCAGAAATTCAGCACCCACGGCTGCGTGGAAGACCGCGCAGGTCGCGACACCCACCAGGAGCGCAATCCCGAGAACCCATCGCCAGCGCACCTGGGCCCGCCACTTGTCGGTCAGCATGGTGCAAATAACGGCAGGTTGTCGGGCCGGGGCAAGGAGCTTTTTCCAAAACGCCAATCCTCTTGTCACCGGATGCACCCGGCCCTAAACAAGACCCCCATGTTCGACCGCGACACTCTCGGCAAAGCGTTCCGTTTCTGCCTGACGGGCGGTTTTGTGTGCTGTGTGGACATGGCGATGCTTTGGGTGTGGAGCCGGTTCACACCGCCGCGCGTCGCGGTATCGATCGCCTACCTCATCGCGGTCGGGGTCCATTTTTGCCTCAACAAATGGTGGGTATTCCAGAATCGGAGCGGCGCCGCGCGGGTGCAGGTCGTGAGCTATGCCATCACCGTTGGCGCGTGCTGGCTCTGCATGTTTGTGCTCTTTTTATTGTCCCTGCGATTCCTGACATCGAACATCTTCGTCGCAAAGCTGATCGCCCTGCCTCCCACCACGATGCTCAGTTTCGTGCTGATGCGCTTTTTTGTATTTCGACAGAAAAAGGTGGCATAGCCGGGGAGTCCATCGAGCCGACGGTGACAGGATCGGACTCCCGCTTCGGGATGAACGCCCGATTCGCCACGGCTCGACACAGCGCACGTTGCCGAAGCGGCATAAATGCCGCGCACCTTCGCCGCGACATTCAGGCATTTTCAAACTGGTCTAGGTTGTGAACCGCTGGCGTTGCGAGATGAGCAATTCCTTGATCTGATGCGGTCGAGGAACGCCGTGAGCCACTTCGGCCGCGTCGACAGTCGCCGCGGTGGAAACTGTCAAGTCACCGATCCCCACGAGCCTGCCCCACACCCCCTGGCGCACGTCGATGGCCCGGACATCCTTGATGAAAAACTCCCGGGAATCCTTGGACCAGAAACCTTCCTCGACGGCGACCCTGTCCGGATAGATCCGCATGACGAAGGTATGCCGTCGATAGATGGCGATGATGAGAGGCACGATGAGCCAGAAAAAGAGCAGGTGCAGAGTGAAGTTCCACCACGAGGGCCGCACTTCGAGAAGAACGATTTGCAGGTCGATTCCCTCCAGGGGATTCGAGGAAACGACAGGGACAGGCGAGGTCACGACGCCTTGTTCGGCGACCGGGTACCCGCAAGCAGGACAAGTTTTGGCCGCGGTTGAAACCTGCCGGCCGCATTCCGGGCAATTGATCAATGCCATCGCGCCCGGATATTAGGGGAGGAATCCGTGCGCGCGCCAGCAGGAAACCGGCGGCCGTGATGGCTGACCGCGCATCCCGAAGGCTTCGAGGTTTGGAGTCCCGGCTTTAGCCCGTGAGCGGCCCGCCGGGTCATGCGCGTTGAACATTTTCAAAGTTATCTGCTTGGGTATGCCCCGCCGGCTAAAGCCGGGACTCCGTGCGGTGGAACTTCGTACGGCGCGTCTCCTCCTTCAGAGTTGCCCCATGCTGGAATAAAACCGCACCGTTGGCGCCAAACATATGGCCTGATAGACATGGAGCAGGCACTGACCACTTCGGGATGGGCGGGGTGGCTTACGTGGCCGGGACCCGTTTCTTGGGGCGCAGGGTGAGTCCAATGCACAGGTTGCAAAAGACGAGCGGTACGCGCAGCGGAAAAAACGAGCGATGCAGCACTTCAAAAAACGGCTCGAGCTCGCGGAGTATTTCCTCG
>JBEEGQ010000044.1:0-4595 GCA_041166945.1 Verrucomicrobiota bacterium | reverse complement strand
GTTTTGAGAAGGATATTTGTGGATGGGCTGAAGAGATAATTGAGCGTTTTGTTGTTGTCGATGCCCCGCAGCACAAAATGGGTTGGCGCCTGCACGCTGACGCTGTTTTTGACGATCCCTTCCCGTGTGACAACGCGCTTCACCAAAGGCTCCTCGGGAGGAGGAGTCGGCGTCGGGCGCACCACTGGAACCAATCCCGGCGGCGCCACCACAGGCGGAGGCGTGACAGGAGGAGGGGTGGGTTCAACCGGCGGCGCAACCACCACCGGAGGAGTGGCGTTGACGACCGTGATCGGCGGGGGCGTCACCGGCGGAGCAACGGGCGGTGTGTGCGAGGCGATGGTGGTGGACCCGGCAGGTTCGCGGGTGACCAAATGGGCGGCAACAAAAGCGAAGGAACCTGCGGGAGGCTCGATGCGGCTCCATTCGCCTTTCGTTTCGATCACCGTCACCGCGGTGCCTTTGTCCGCGCGGCCGATGACGCTGTAATTCTCGCCGGGGCCGCTGCGTAAATTGAGCCGGTTGGGTTTCACCTTCTTGTCCGCGTCGAGTCCGATGGAAGTGTTGATCCAGACCGGCGAGGTGGGCGGCAGCGCGATTTTATACCACTTGTCCGGCTCGTCCTTTTTCTTTTTCGTGGTGATTTCCTCGAGGACAGTGACCTTGTCCCCTTTTTTGAGATGGGCGACGACTTCGCTGGTTACGAGTGCCTGGCCGCGAATGTTGACGTTCTTTTGGGAAACCACCGCGGACTCCGGCTGGGCGAGAACGACGACGTCATTGGATTTCTTCGGGCTGGCGGCGGCTTTGGTGGAAACCTTTTTAGGGGCGGCAGCCTTCTTTTTTGGGTCGGCCTTCGGCGGGTTGGGCGGTGGCAGGTCCGCGGGGATCACAGGTGGATCCGCAACGAACGCCGGCGCGCCGCTGAACGCGGCCACCCCGAGCGCCGTTGAAAACATCACTGCCAACCCGATCCAATTTTTCTTTGTCATAGCGGCGAAAGTAGAGATTTTATCTCGGGTTCTGTCAATGTCCGCCATTTGCCGGTCGGAAGTTCACCGAGTTTGATGCGTCCGATCTGGATGCGCTGGAGGCGGACGACGTTCAGGTCGAGCGCGGCGAGCATGCGGCGCACCTCGCGATTCTTTCCTTCGCCCAGCTCCAGCTCGAGCACGCTGTGGGAATTGTTCGCGGACAAAATCCGGGCGCGTTCCGCCTTCAGCAAATCGCCGCAATCCTCGATTCCCGCCAGGAGCCGCGTGACAGCCTTTGAAGGCGCGCGGCCTTCCACGGTCGCCTGGTAAATCTTGCGCACACCATAACGCGGGTGAGTCAGGCGCAGCGCGAAATCCCCGTCGTTGGTCAGGAAGATCAGTCCTTCGCTCTCGCGATCGAGGCGTCCGACTGGTGAAAGGTGCTGCCATTCCTGGGGCAGCAGATCGGCGACCGTGGTCCGTTTCTCGGGGTCGAGGCGGGTGCAGAGGAAACCGCGCGGTTTATGGAGCGCGACGTAAATCTTCCGTCGGGCCCGGACGAGGTTGCCGTCCACGGTAATTTCATCCCGGCCTGGATCTATCTTGGCCCCGAGCTGACGGGAGGGGCGGCCGTTGACCGTGACGCGTCCGGCGAGAATGATCTGTTCGCTGGCCCGCCGGGATGCCACGCCGGCATCCGCGAGAAATTTTTGAAGGCGCACCATGGGGGGAAACGACAGGGGGAAGGATGCCGGCGCGAGACGCCCCAGGCGCTCCTGGCGGAACAGCGCTGGCGGTTGAAGCCGCGCGCGACCGCAAAGGTCAGGCGTCCGGACGGGTCTTGCGCAGGCCGGTCACGCGATCGCCGGTCTTCCACTGGCCGCGTTTTTTGAGGATGGCGACACGTTCAAAACGTTTGAGGACGTTGCGCTTGGAGCCGGCCGTGCTGGCGGCGCGCAGGCTGCGGTGTTGTGACATGGCGATGGTTATTGGGTTAAAATGGTCCGCTGGGCGGACCGCCCGTGCGGAACGCGCTGCCGCCCGGTTTCGAGCGGACGTGGTTTGTATCAGGCGGCGGCAGGCTTGCCAATCGTTTCTTTGGATTTTTGGCCTAATGCCCCCGGCCTGTTCTGCCGAATGTATCGTTGAACCGGCTTAACCCGTCCGGAAGTGTCGGTGAAACAATACTGAATATGCCCACGGTCGGCACACTGAGCTCCAGCGAAGAAGCGCAATTGACGCAGACGATTGAGATGTTCGAGGTGATCACTCAATCGCAGCCGCAGGACTATCAATCGCTCGAAATCCTGCGCGAGGCCTACGTCAAGCTGGCCCGTGAAAAGGACGTCATCAACACGTCCAAGCGCATCGCCAATGCCTACGTTTTGATGGGGCAATTCTCGTCCGCCATCCTCGAATACGAGAGCATTCTCCAAAAATATCCCGACGACCCCGACGCCCTGGCCGCCCTGGCGGAAATCGAAAGCAGAGCCGGCGGCCTCAACGCCAATGCCACTTCCCCGGCGACCCCGGATTCCACCGAAATCGTCAAGGGCGGCGCCAAGGCGTCGAAACCTACCAAATCGGGCGGCACCACCCACGCCAGCCGCAGACAGCCGGTGAATCCGGATGACATCGATGACGGCCGCAAACCGTTGCAGAAACTTTTCGTGGATTCCAAGGTCATCGCGGCGGGCGAATTCGACGCGTGCTGGCCGCGCCAGGATTTTTCCGTCTCGCCCGCCAAGATTGTTGAATCGTTCATTCAACGGCTCGCCGACAAGAGCATCCTGCCGGTGGACAAGTCGCTCAAAATCATCCTCGATAAGCATCGCGTCGCCTTCGTGCCGATCGACCGTTACGACGTCGATGTGGAATTGGCCCGGACGTTTCCCCAAAGCACCCTGAAACGATGGTGCATCCTGCCATTCGATCGGATGAGCAAATCGATCCTGGTGGCGACTGCGAACCCGTTCAGCAAACAGGCCGCTCTCGAACTCGAGGAAACCACCAAGCAGCGCATCATCTGGTACCTCGTCAATCCCACCGAGCTCTTCAAGGTCCTCAATAAAGTCATCCGCTAGGCAACGCCCTTCACCATCATGGCTGCTGTAAAAACTTTTGGAGAACGCATCGCCGACGCCCTGGTCGAGGACGGGTTGCTGTTCGCCAAGCAGGTCGAGGAACTCATCGAGCAACAGCGGAAGGAAGGCACCCGCCTCCTTAAAATCATCATCGATAAGGGCCTCGTCACCGACCAGGATCTCACCGTCTCCATGGGACGCGTCCTCAATGTCCCACCCGTCAACCTCGCCCGGGTCATGGTCCCCCAGGAAATCATCGAGCTGATCCCCCGCGACATCTGCCAGAATCACCGCGTCGTGCCGGTCGCGCGTCTCGAGAACAAGCTGTTCATCGCGATGGCCGACCCGCTCAACGTCCTCGCTGTCGACGACGTCAAGCGCATCACCCGCCTCGATGTCTCTCCCATGATCGCCTCCGAAAAGGCGATCGTCGAAAAACTTCATCAGATTGACACCGCCAAGACCGGCAGCATGGAGGACATCATCAATGATGCCGCCAAGCAGGCCGAGGTCACCGCCGACGCCGAGGGCCTCGAGACGGTCAAGGAGGTCATGGAGGAGGTTAACCTCGACCGCCTCGCCGCCTCCACCGAAGAGGCGCCCGTCATCAAGCTCGCCAATCTCATCCTCGTCCAGGCCATCAAGGACCGCGCCTCGGACATCCACATCGAGCCCTTCGAGAAAATGGTGCGGCTGCGTTACCGGATCGACGGCGTGCTCATCGACAAGGTGCCGCCGCCCAAGGCCCTGCAGATCCCCCTGATCAGCCGCCTCAAGATTATGAGCTGCCTCGACATCGCCGAGCGGCGTCTCCCCCAGGACGGCCGCATGAGGGTCAAGGTCGCCGGACGCGACTTCGATTTGCGCGTCAGCTTGCTGCCGACTGTGCATGGCGAAAAAGCCGTGCTCCGTGTTCTCGACAAATCCAATCTCAGCGCCAGCATCGAAAAGATCGGGATGGACCCCGACACCTACCGCCGGTTTCGGGCCGCGGTGGATGCCCCTCACGGATTGCTCCTCGTCACCGGTCCCACCGGTTCGGGCAAAACGACGACTCTCTATTCCGCGCTCAACGAGCTGAACAGCCCCGAGTACAACATCGTCACCGTCGAGGACCCCGTCGAATTCCAGGTGCCGGGCATCAACCAGGTGCCGGTGAAAAAGGAGATCGGGCTGGCCTTCGGAAACGCGCTCCGGTCCATCCTCCGCCAGGATCCTGACATCGTCATGATCGGCGAAATTCGCGACACCGAGACCGCCGAGATCGCGGTCGAGGCGGCCCTCACGGGTCACCAGGTGTTGAGCACGATGCATTGCAATGACGCCCCCGGCGCCGTCGCCCGCCTCGATGACATGGGCATCGCTCCATTCCTGATTTCGAGTTCCGTCATCATCGCCTGCGCCCAGCGGCTCATGCGCAAAATCTGCGCCCATTGCAAGGAGCCCGTGAATTACCCCGCGAGCATGTTCCGGGACCTCGGCATTCCGCCCAATTTCTTCGAAGGCGTGGTGTTGCATCGCGGCCGCGGCTGCGATC
>JBEEGQ010000043.1:0-10775 GCA_041166945.1 Verrucomicrobiota bacterium | reverse complement strand
GTCTCCGAACGAACCGCGGCCGGCATCAGCAGGCAGGCAACAACGGATACAAACGCGGCAGGGCAAAAGCGCATAGCAGTTTTCGCGGCGGATGGTGAGGGGCCGAGCCGGGGTTGAGAAGCGAAATATCCCGCCGATGAAACTCCTGTGGGCCGCTGGTCCACGCCGTGCTATTCTGGTTCATGCCGCCCCAGCCGGGGCGGAGGGCGCCGGACGGCGCACGCCGGGTGGTGTTCACGTCAAATCGACATATGAAAACGCTGTTTCTCTCCAGCACGGCCTTCGCCTGCCTGCTCTCCGTCACCCTGGTTGTCTCAGCCGAAGACAATCCGCCCGTGAAAAGCATCCTGTTTCAGGACGGCAAAGTCCTCGTCTTTCGCATCGCCGGCAAGGGCGAACCCATCACCAACGAAGTGTCCATGACGCCTGGCGTCAAAATCAACACCAACGGATCTTTTACCGTCGGCAGCGGCATATCCCGGCAGTTCCTCGAAGGCCAGCGGCTCGATTCCGATGGCAATCTCACCAGCCCCGATGGTGTCGTTCAACCCATCGAGGATCACGTCGTCATGAAGCAAGGCCATCTGATGCTCGTAAAGGATGGCGTCGCCACCAAGGCAACAAAAGAGGTGTTGCTCGGCGATGGCACTCGCCTGAAACCGGACGGAACCATCCTCACTTCCGACGGACATCTTCGTCGCATGCTCGACGGGCAGATTTCAAAATTCAACGGCGCCTCCATCGCGTCCACCGATACCGTCACCATCAAGGACGGCGTGGTCGTTCTACAAAAGGATGGCGGCCGGGTGACGCTCAAGCGGGGGCAGACCATCACCATGTCCGACGGCTCGAAGGTCGCTTCCGATGGCACGGTCATCCGGCCGGACGGGACAAAAATCAAAGTGGCCGAGGGCGAAATTTACAAACTGCCCGGCGTGAGCGCCGCGAAACGATAGCCGGGTCGCCCAAGCGGGGCCGGCGGTCCAATCTTTCAAGCTGGACAACCGGCGACGCGGCCGATTCAAATATGGTTCTGACGGCATAAGGCCGTGCGATTTGCAGGGGCAGGAAGCCCATGTTAGTTTGCCCGTGAATAATTAATATCATGCCCGAAGATCACAGACCGAAGGACGACGGTGGAAAAAAAGGAACGGAATTCCGGGTGCCCCCGCGCACCTATATTCTGTGGATCGCAATTCTGGGCGCCATCCCGCTCCTGATGGTTTTCAAAAACACCGGGCCGACCCAGGCGGATTTACTGAACCAGATCCAGTTCACTCAACTCGTTCGCTCCAATCTGGTTCTTCAGGGCAAAATCACCTACGACCCACAGTCGGGTTTTCTCCAGGATGTCGAAGGGAAATACAAAAAGGCGATGGGCGATGGCAAATTCGACGAGCGCAATTTCCGGGCGCGGGTCCGATTGACCGACGCCTACGAAAATGAACTCCGCCAGATGGAGTTATTCGAGGTCAAACAGGTGAGCACCGTCCTGATCGGGCTCGCCTATAGCCTCGGTCCGATTGTCCTCATCGGCATCCTCATCTGGTTCTTTTTCATCCGACAGATCAAGATGGCCGGCAAAGGCGCTCTCAGCTTCGGCAAAAGCAAGGCGCGCATGCTCGCCAAGGAAAAAAATAAAACCACCTTCAAGGACGTCGCGGGCGTCGATGAGGCCAAGGATGAAGTCTCGGAACTCGTCGAATTCCTCAAGGACCCCAAGAAGTTTCAAAAGCTCGGCGGCCGCATTCCCAAGGGCATCCTCATGGTCGGCGCCCCCGGCACTGGAAAGACCCTGCTCGCCAAGGCCATCGCCGGAGAGGCCGACGCCGCGTTCTTCAGCATCAGCGGTTCGGATTTCGTCGAGATGTTCGTCGGCGTCGGCGCGAGCCGCGTGCGCGACATGTTCGATCAAGCGCGCAAAAACACCCCCTGCCTCGTGTTCATCGACGAAATCGATGCCGTCGGCCGCAGCCGCGGTCACGGACTGGGCGGCGGCAACGATGAGCGCGAGCAGACGCTCAATGCCTTGCTCGTCGAGATGGACGGATTCGACACCACGGAGGGGATAATTATCATCGCCGCCACAAACCGCCCGGACGTCCTGGATCCCGCGTTGCTGCGCCCCGGCCGGTTCGACCGCCAAATCACTGTCAACCTTCCCGATGTGCGCGGACGCGAAGCGATTCTCAAGGTGCACGCCAAAAACGTGAAGCTCGATCCTGCGGCCGACCTGAGTGTGATTGCCCGCGGCACCCCGGGTTATTCAGGGGCCGAATTGGCCAACCTCCTGAACGAGGCGGCGCTGCTGGCCGCTCGCAATAGCAAAAAGGCCGTCGGCATGGCCGAACTGGAAGAGGCCCGCGACAAGGTGCGCTGGGGACGCGAACGGCGAAGTCTCGCGATGACCGACGAGGATAAGAAATGCACCGCCTGGCACGAAGCCGGCCACGCCCTTGTCAATGTGCTTCTCCAGCATACTCACCCTCTTCACAAGGTCACCATCATCCCGCGCGGACAGGCCCTGGGATCAACGATGTATCTGCCCAAGGACGATATCTTGAATCGCCGCCGCAAGGAGATGCTGGATCTCATCGCCATGACCATGGCGGGACGCATCGCGGAGGAAATTGTCTCGGACGATATTTCCAGCGGCGCCGCCGGCGACATTCAGCAGGCCACCGGCATGGCTCGCGCCATGGTGACCCAATGGGGCATGAGCGACAAACTCGGCATGATCCAGTACGGAGATTCCAACGAGTATGTTTTTCTCGGGCGCGAAATGACCCGGAGCAAGGATTACAGCGAACATACCGCCCAGGAAATCGACGCGGAAGTGAAGCGCATTATCGATGAGGCTTACCGGCGCGCCACGGATCTCCTTCAGCAAAACCGCGAAAAGCTCGAGCTGATCGCCAATGCTTTGCTCGAGCACGAGACCCTGGAAGGTTCGCAGGTCGTGGAAATTGTCCAAACCGGCATCTTCACGCCGCCTCCGCCCCCGCCTCCATCAGGCCCGCCCACCGGCGCCCAGGCAGCGACAGCGTTGCCTGAGCTGATGAAACCGACGCAGCCCAAGATCGATCCGGGACTCGGATCCGCCGCCCCAGCCCCCGCGTGAAATAAGCGGGCAACTCGCACCCGATCCCGTCGCGCCCCTCCATTGCGCGCAGCGCGCCGCACAAAAGCGCCAACGGCGCGCCATTCCTCAGCCCAGGGCCGCCGCCCTGGGAAACGATCACCAAAAATCCCCGCGGCCCAACGGGACGCGATACCCGACCCTCATTCAAAATCAGTCTGCCAGATTCAAATGCCATCCTATCTGCGCAGCGCCCGCACCCCTCCGCGGAGCGCGGCTTTAAGCCCCTTCCATCTAAAAATGGTTTCGGCCTCCGAATCCACCGCCGTTCCCCAAATTTCCCCCGCTCCCGTTCCGCCCGTCCATTGCGCGCAGCGCGCCGCACAAAAGCGCCAACGGCGCGCCATTCCTCAGCCCAGGGCACCCGCCCTGGGAAACGATCACCAAAAATTCCCGCGGCCCAACGGGACCCGATACCCGAACCTTTGCGACGGGTATATTATCTTGCTGGCAACTCGATAAAATGCTCACTTGCACCTGTGATGAGGAACAGAAACCAATAGCATCGACTTTTCGCGGCTCACTCCTCTGTAGGCGTTTCCATCTGCACCTTGTCCCCGATGATTTCTAAATTCCCACGATGGGTCTGGGCCGGTGCATGGGGGCTGGCGTTTGTCGCAGGCATCGTCAACGTCGTCGGGTTACTGGGCTTTGACCACCAGGCCGTCACCCACTTAACCGGCACTACGTCCATGCTCGCGGCGGCGCTGGCTGCATTGGACGGCACCGCGGCGCTTCGCTTCGCCGCCATCATCGGCGCATTTATGGCGGGGACAGTTCTCAGTGGCTTTCTCATTCAGGACAGCGCGCTCCAGCTGGGACGCCGTTACGGCGTCGCCCTGCTTTTGGAATCCATTCTCCTTTGCATCGCCGTACCGCTGCTCAAGCGCAACAGCATCTGGGGGATTTATTCCGCTTCGTGTGCCTGCGGCCTTCAGAACGCGATGGTGAGCACTTACAGCGGCGCGGTCGTTCGCACGACACACCTTTCCGGCATGTTCACCGACCTCGGCATCTTTCTCGGCCACTCTCTCCGTGGGCTGCCCGTGGATGTCCGGCGGCGGCGGCTCTGCTTTCTTATTATCTCGGGATTTCTCGGCGGCGGCATCGCGGGTGCGGTTGCCTTCCGCCATCTCGGCTATTCCGCGCTACTCATCCCCAGCGGCCTTACCGCTGCCACGTCTGTGACTTATGGGCTGTATAGCATTTGCAATCGGCGCAACGTCTGATGCAAGAGCGAACGCGGCGACCCTCAGTGGTCTCATCTTGAATATATCTCGCTCCAATTTCAGAAAACCACGCACGCTCTACACCATGTCCTGAAGGGACGGATGAATGTAGCCGGTGGGAAGTCCGCCTCAGCGGACGCACCCACCGGATAAAAACCCGAACACGCCCACGCCCCGGCCGGGGCGCATGACGATCCGGTGCACCCGAATTGAGATTGCCGAGTTCGACGATCCGACTAGGGGCGATGGCATTGGGGGTTCATGCGCCCTTCCGAGGCGCGGGTTTTGCGGGGGGATGGCGATCCGGTGGGTGCGCCCGCTGCGGGCTTCCCACCGGCTACCATCACGCGGCCCTCCGGGCCGGGACGCGACATGGGTTCATGCGCCCTCGCGGGGCGCGGGATTTGCGGGCACTGTGGTCTGACCAGAATGGCCTGCCCGCTGTTTTTTCGTTTCACGTTTTCCTTCCACGGCTTAGCCTCGGGGACATGATCATTGCCCCGTCCCTGCTCGCGTCCAACTTCGGACAGTTGGCCCGGGAAACACGGCGCGCACAACGGGCGAAGGCCGACTGGCTGCACCTCGACATCATGGACGGGCATTTTGTCCCGAACATTTCATTTGGTCCGGAAGTGGTCCGCGTGCTTCGACCGGACACCCGGCTGTTCTTCGATGTGCATCTCATGTGTTCCAAACCGGAAATTCTCCTCGAACCATTCGCCCGGTCGGGCGCCGACAACATGAGCGTCCATGTTGAACTCGGCGACCGGGTGCCGCAGCTGTTCTGGAAAATCCGGTCGCTCGGCGTGAAGGTCGGGCTCGCCATCAATCCGCCCACCGCGATTTCCAATGTCGAGCCGTTCCTGGGCCAAATCGATGTTCTTCTCATCATGACGGTGAACCCCGGGTTCGGCGGGCAGCCTTTCATCCACGAAATGCTTCCCAAGGTCCAGCAGGCCGCTGCATGGCGGCGCGAGCGCCATTTGAATTATCGCATCGAAGTGGATGGCGGCATCAACCAGCAAACCGCCGTGGACTGCGCGCGCGCCGGCGCGGACACGTTCGTCAGCGGGACCGCACTTTTCGGCCAGCGCCAGATGAAACGGGCCGTTCAAAAAATGCGGAAGGCAGTGGGGGAAGCGCTTACGAAGACCGAGGCGAGCGAGCCGGTTATTTGCTGACAGACCGGCGCCCGGCACCCACGGCGACGGCTAAACCGGCGAACGGAATCGCCGATTCACCCAAATGGACAAGACTATGGCACACATCAAATTCGGCACGGATGGATGGCGGGCGATCATCGCCGAGGATTTTACCTTCGCAAATCTCGAACGCGTCGCCCAAGCCACGGCGGATTATTGGCTCGCGAACCCCGTTGCGGACGCCAGTCGCAAAGTTATCGTCGGCTACGATCGCCGCTTTCTTTCGGACCAGTTTGCGCGCCGCACGGCCGAGGTGCTGTGCGCGAACGGATTTGATGTCGTCCTCACTTCGCGCCCGACACCCACCCCGTCGGTCTCGTTCGCGGTCAAAGCCCAAAAGGCAACCGGCGGCGTGATGATCACGGCCAGCCACAATCCGCCTGCGTTCAATGGCTACAAGCTCAAGGCCCATTTTGGGGGTTCGGCGGAGCCGGCCACCTGCCAGGCCATTGAAGGATGCCTCGACAAATCAGCGGTGCGCCGCGTTCCAATCGAAAAAAATTCCCATTGCCGCATCGCGGACATTCAACCCGCGCACTTTGCGGCGGTTAAAAAGTTCGTGGATTTCAAGCTCATCGCGCGCTCGAAGCTTCGGTTTGCGCACGATGCCCTGTTCGGAGTGGGCGCGGGCTGCTTTGCGGAACTTCTTGCGGGAACCACCTGCCGCGTGACCACTCTCAACGGCGCGCATGATCCCAATTTTGGGGGAATTAATCCCGAGCCCATTCCCAAGAACTACGGGCCCTCGACCGCTTATTTGCGAAGACATCCGCACGATTTCTGTCTCGTCACGGATGGCGATGCCGATCGCGTCGGCGGCATGAACGGAGTTGGCAATCCGTTGACGACCCACCAGTTGATCTGCCTTCTGCTGCATCATGCGGTGGTCAACAAGGGCGGACGCGGCCGGATGATCAAGGCGCTCACGGTGACTTCCATGGTGGATAAAATGTGCGCGGCGCATGGGCTGGAGTGCGTGGAAACCGGGGTGGGCTTCAAATATATCGCGACGGAAATGCTCCAGGGAAATGTGATCCTCGGCGCCGAGGAGAGCGGCGGCATCGGGTTCCCCGGGCACATTCCCGAGCGCGACGGCATTCTGGCGGGCATGATGCTCCTCGAATTGCTGGCCACCGAGCGAACCTCGATCAACAAGCTGCTGGCCAAACTCGAAAAGGATTTCGGTCCGCACCGCTATGCGCGCATCGACGCCCATTTTCCGCTCGAGAAACGCGCGGCGTTGATGGAGCACTGCAAGTCCAATCCTCCCGCCAAACTTCTTCGCTCGCCCGTCGTGAGCGTGAAATCGTTCGATGGCGTCAAATTTTTGGCGGCGGACGGCGCGTGGCTGATGCTCCGTGGCTCGGGAACGGAACCGATCCTCCGCATTTACGCGGAGGCGTCCTCCGATGCGGGCGCACAGACGCTGCTGAGACTGGGAGTGAAGCTGACTCAACAGGTGTAGAGTGAGTATGAGTCTCGTTACCTCGTCTGCTACTTGCGTACCAGGTAGCAGCCGATGCGCTGGTTAACCCAGGCGCTCGTCCGGGCTCATCGGATTTCCCACAAGAAAATCCTTCGCGCTCAATCGGCGTCCGCCCTCCCGCTGGACTTCCAGCATCCGCAGTGCTCCGGTTCCGCAGGCGACGACGATGCCCGACACGTCAGCGGACAGCACTTTCCCCGGCTCACCACCGGTTGTCTCCTCGAGTTGGGCGGACCAAATTTTGAGCAGACGCGGCTTGCCAGCCACCTGCTGAAAAGTGAATGACCCGGGCCAAGGCGTCAGACCACGCACACGATTCCACAGCATTCTTGCCGGTTGATTCCAATCGATTCGGCCATCCTCCCGGGTGATCTTTCGGGCATAACTTGCTCCGTCCATCGATTGTGCGCGCGGTGTGATGCGCCCGGCAAGGTAATCGGGAATCGTTGCGATGAGCAGCTCGCCGCCCATCCGGGCGAGGCGATCGTGAAGTGTCTGCGCATTATCCTCAGGCGCGATGTCCGTCCGCGCTTGTGAGACAATATCCCCGGTGTCCAGCCCGGCATTCATCTTCATGATCGTCACGCCGGTCTCGGGCTGCCCATCCAGAATCGCCCATTGAATGGGCGCCGCGCCGCGATATTTCGGGAGCAGGGATGTGTGGACGTTCAGGCAGCCGTGGCGGGGAATGTCGAGAAGCGCCTGCGGCAATATCTGGCCATAAGCGGCGACCACGATGAGTTCGGGTCCAAGGAGGCGAAGTTCATCGACAATGGCCGGGTCGCGGGCTCGTTCAGGCTGGAGGATTCTCAGTCCGGCCCGCAAGGCGGCGGCCTTCACCGGCGTCGCCTGAAGCTGCTGATCGCGTCCTCGCGGTTTGTCCGGTTGCGAAACCACCGCAACAATCTCCAGAGACGGCTCGCGGCAAAGCGCCTGCAGGATCGAGCACGCCAGGTCCGCCGTGCCCATGAAAACGATGCGGGCCATCAGGACGCGGCAATTCCTGTTCGCATCCCTGTCACTTGATGTTCGCCACCGTATCCAGGATGATCCTCAGCACATTCAGCGGCGATTGCGTGGCGTCGATGGTATGGACCACGCCCTTTCCGTAAAAATCGAGCACCGGCTTGGTTTCGGAATCGTAAGTCTCCAGCCGCTTTTGAATGACATCCAGATTGGCGTCATCGAGGCGATTTTCACGAAGGGCGCGGCGCTGGAGTCGTTCGATCATTTTGCTGGGGTCCGCGCAGGAGAGATAGAACACCGCCTTCACATCGAGAGTGTCCGCGAGCATCCGCGCCTGGCTCACATTTCGGGGAATGCCGTCGAGCACGAGGATGTCGCGCGTGGGCTCAAACTCGCCGTCGGCGGTGCTGGCTTTGATGTTCTTGGCCCATAGGGCGATGGTGGCCTCGTCGGGAACCAGGTTGCCCTGGCTTGAATATTGGATGAAGACGCGCCCGATCGGATCCTCGATACGAAGATTCCGGAAGGCATCGCCACAGGCGAAATGGAAGAAGCCGGGTACATTGCCAATGATCTTGCCCTGGGTGCCCTTGCCCGATCCTGGCGCCCCGAAAAGGAGGACGGTGCGGTATTTCATGGTGAAATAATCGGTTGAATGGCCATCGGTTTTAGCCACGCCGGCCGGTTACACGCCGACCGGGCGGATCTGCACTTCGTAAATCTCGAGGAACGGGATCATCACGTCCGTTGTCGCCACGCCCTCCTTGACCTGGAGGTATAGCTCGTTGGGATCGATCCGGGAAAGCCGCGCGCCCATGTGCTCGCCGCGTGCGGATTTAATGTAAAGCACCTTGTCCTTTTCCGCCTCGCCGGGAACCACCCGCAAAAAGCCCGCGAATTTTGTCTCGAAAAAGCGGCGGTTGAACGTTGTCTGGCCGCGGGCAAAAGTGACGACCAATGGCCCGGCGGCGGCGGCCGCGGCGGCGTCGGCGGCCGCTTTTTGCGCGGCCAACTCCTCGGGCGTCGGTTCCTGCACCGCTGCCTCCTCGACCTCCTGGCCTTGCTGGGCTGCCAGGTGTGCAGCCATGGATTCGGCGGCGATCTGGTCCTGGCTCTTTTGGATCCGCGTCGGCAGAGCAATAAAAATTATCGGGCCGATGATCGGCAGGACGGCGGCCACGCCACATGTGAGCACCCATGAATAATTTCGGAACACGCCCGCTTCATAGCCCGCGTAAATGTTGCCCACATAAATGAGTATCAGGAACAGCATGGTGACGGGCGAGCCAGGCAGTGCGCCGAGTCCCGCCTGCGGATCCGGGCGATCCAATCGATTCGGGATCTTCACCTTGAATTCAACCTCAGGTTTGCCAGCCTTTCCGGTCGGATCCACATCCTCGGGCTCCAGCAATCCTTCCACGAACGGCTTTGCCCCCTTGATCAAGCTCAGTTCCTTCAGCGTCGGTTGGCTCAGGGTGGGCCAGGCCACCCGCGGCGCGAATGTACCGTCGGCCTTCTTGACCACCACACCTTGCGCGTTAAACGAAACCGGCTCGCCCTCGACCGTTTCGCCATTGCTTAACTTCAAGATCATCGATGCCCCGCGTGCCGGTGTCACGAAAATCGCGCACCAGCAGAGGACAAAAATACCGAAACCGATCACCGACCTGCGTATCATGGGCTTTTGGATAACAAAGGGTTCCGGGAAGGGGAAGGAAATTTCCCAATGCGCCGGTCCGTGGAACTTCCGATCTCTATTTGGCCGGTTTGGCGCCGGCGCCGCCCAGCATTTTCTTCATCACGCCTTCCTGCATCATCACCTGAACATCGGCATAGCGGGTGTAGGCGGCGGGAGGATCGAAAAGCGCCGATGCGGGCTTGGTGAATTTTACGTCCTTGAGTTTCATCGTCACCTTGTCCTTGCCATCGGCCGTCTCGATTCGCACAGGAAAACCTTTCATGTCGGTTGCATTCCAAACGGTCGATTCCGTGGCTTTTCCAGCCGCATCCGTCACCATCACCTTGTTCTTGACGCAGGCATGGCCGTCCATGGATTCCTTGCCGATCTCTGAGGTCTGCACCTTCACTTTGTCGGCGTCGCCGGCGCCGCCTTCCGGTTTCATTTCCGCGTAAGACAGCAGGCCGGGACAAATCAAAAACGCGGTCTGTTTGTCCGAGCGGGATAACATCGTCATTTCCGCAATGCCCATCGCCTTGAATTGCTCCGCCATGGCCGGCGGAATTTGTGGGCCCTTCGCGCGAGCCAAATCGAGTTCGATGCGGCTGTTGCCGTCCAGAAAGGAAAGCTTCGTCGGCATGGTCATGTTCTCGTCCGCTGAACCCTGGCGGACCTCGATCTCCATCTGCGCGGTGAAAGCCTTGTGCTCTCCGAAAAGTTTGGAAAGGGCCCCGTTAAACTGGAGGAAACCGGGCACGGGCGACCCCGACCCTCCGCCGCCGCGCGGCCGGGCGGGCGCCTGGGCCGGCGCCAATTGGCTGCACATCACGAGCAACAGGACACACCGCATCAAAGTTTTCATTGGATGAATTGCTGTTCATTCTGATTACCCGCGCGGCATCGGGATTGAAAGAGAATTCGCCATCCGTCGATGATGCGATGGACGCCTTAGCCCAAGTTCGTCATTCGGAAGGCCGTTTCAATTTATTCCGGCAGAAAACCTCGCGGAATCCTTTGATTAGACCCTTATCGGTCACCGCCGAGGCGTGTAGTGGAGAAGAGCCCATTGTGAACC
>JBEEGQ010000042.1:0-3665 GCA_041166945.1 Verrucomicrobiota bacterium | reverse complement strand
CGAGCATCCCATCACCGAGGAGGTGACCGGAATTGATATCGTGAGGCTCCAGATCATGATCGCGATGGGGGAACCGCTGAAGATGACCGAGAAGGACATCCACTTTCGCGGGCATGCCATCGAATGCCGCATCAATGCCGAGGATCCGTTTGACGATTTTCGTCCCTGCCCGGGGCGCATCGAGATGTATTACCCGCCGGGCGGCCGGGGGGTGCGGCTCGACAGCCATGCGTACGCCGGCTACACCATTCCATCGCACTACGATTCCATGATCGGGAAGTTGATCACCTATGGACGCGACCGTCGTGAAGCGATCGACAAGATGAGCCGGGCGCTGTCGGAATACATGCTGACGGGGATTAAAACCACGATCCCATTCCAGCAGGCCATCCTTCAGGATCCCAATTTCCGACGCGGGGTTTACTCGACGAACTTTGTTGAAAAACTGCTGGGAGGCGCCCGGCGGGAGTTAATCGAGGAAAAGGCTTAATCCTTCAATTTTTCCCTGCCGGCATATCCTGTTTCGAGGTCGTGCCAATATTCGATGTCCTCCTCGTCCTGTTCCCAGCAGAGAAAAACCTCGCGGCCGCCAATGATGGCGGGAAAATCGATCAGGCCGCGTTTCAAATCCTTGACCTCGATTTCGCGCGTCTGGAATTCGAGCAGAAGTTTTTGAATCTGCGCCAGGTTTTGGAGCCATTCGTTCACGGAAGAGCCGCCTAGGTCAGCGCCTGAGGCGAGTTGGGGGGCGGATCGTTCGTCGTGGCGCGCGCTTTTTTGCTGGGCGCGGTTGAGTGCGGTCAACCATTGACGGATTTGTGGCAGCAACGCGCGCGCTTCATCGAGGGTGTAATGTTTCTTGAACTGCATCGTTCAGCGCGGCGCCGCAGCCGGAGCGCCCTTCAATTTGCGTTGAATTTGCTCGTTCGGATCCAGCGAATAAGCCTTTTGAAACGCCTGGTGCGCCTGGTCCGTCTTGTGCAGGGCTGAAAAAATGTCGCCGAGATGCTCATACAACGTCGCGTCCGGTTCCTCGTTGTTTTCGATCGCTTTTTGAATGTAACGCAGCGCCTCCTGGGGCTTGTCCAGCTTGAAAAGCACCCAGGCGAGGCTGTCCAGGAACGCGGAATTCTTCGGCTCGAGCCGGACAGCTTTCTCGATCATTTCACGGGCTTCCTGAAGATTTTCACCGCGATCGGCCCACATGTAGCCCAAGTAATTCAATGCCTCGGCAAAGTCGGGCGAGAGCGCGAGGCTCTTTCGGAAATAAGTCTCCGCCTCCTTGAATTTCTGGATGCGTTCATAGGCGGAGCCCAGCTGGAAATAAAACGCATGCGTCAACCGGTTCGTCTCTTTCGCCCGCGCGATCACCTCGGCGGAGGTCAGGTACTTCAACGCGTTCGTATGATCCTTCAGCTGCGAATAGGCCAGGGCGGTGTAGAACTCGCCCACGAAATTCTGTTGAAATCTTTTTCGCGCTTTTTCAAGCGTCTCCAGCGCGTCGTCCGCCTTCTTCAGGTTGAGCTGGGCTGCCGCCAGATCGTAGTAGGCAGGCTCGAAATCCGCATTAAAACGCAGGGCCTTGTTTAAATATTCCGCCCCTTCCTTGGGCAGACGTTCCTCGAACAACAGGGTGCCCAGCAAATAATTAAACTGCGGGCTCGTCGGATTATCCCCGACGAGCATCCGGAGATGGACGATGGCGTTCGTGCGATCCTGGCGGCGGATCAGGATTTCAACGAGCTTTTCACGAACTCCCGCCAGCTTCGGCAATCGAGCCAGCAACTGCGTGTAAATGCGCGCCGCGGCGTCGGCGTCCGAGAAAAAATTCAAGCCATCGGCGAGGCGTTGCAGGAGGGCCAGATTGGCGGGCTTGAGAGCCGCGGCGCGGTGAAATGCATCGAGCGCGGGTGTTTTTACCGCGTCCATCCGCCCGGCGCGCGCGAACATCACGTACGTCTCGCCCAAATCGATCAGGTAAACAGCATCGGCCCGGGTTTGCCGGGCGGCATCGTTCAACACCCGAATGCCTTCCTCTGCCTGGTTGTTCTGGAGATAGAGCTGCGCGAGATACTGGTACCCGGCGAGGTTCTCGGGGTTGCGCCGAATCGCCTTCCGGTTGGCGGCGATGGCGAGTTCCTTTTTGCCCGCCATGGAATAGGCCAGGCCCAACCGGGCCAGGACGCTGCCTGGGGCATCGGGGAGCGCAGCGGCCTTGGCGAGGAGTTCAATCGCCCGATCGAGCTTCTTCAACCGCAACAATCGCAAACTGGTTTCAATAACCAGATCCTCGTTTCCCAGATCTGCCATGGCCGCCTGGAAAAACTCATCGGCGGCCTTATCCGGTTCCTCGTTCAGGTCGTGAATGACCCCGGCGGCATAATGCGCGTGGGCCTCGGTGCGCGCGGCGATCGCATTGGACGAATAATTGTCATCAGGGCCGGCCGCGGCGGGATCGCCGGACTTGGAGGCAGCCGTTTGATGAAACCTCGACACCCCCGAGCAACCCATCAGACAGGCAACGCCTCCCGCCATCAGAACTGCGAGGATATGACTGCGCGACGGCATGGGGGAGAATACAGGGAAACAAAATCCGACGCAACCCGTCCGGGATTGCGCCGGATGAATGTTTCTCCGGGGCGCGGCTTACTTCTGCCAGGTTCGCTTCTTGTGGCGATTGGCGCGGAGCTTCTTGCGCCGCTTGTGTTTGTTGATTTTCGCTTTGCGCCGTTTTTTGATGGAACCCATATTTTAATTGGTTACACGGTCAATATACAACTTTGTTGAGGGGGTATTCAATGATTCCTTCGGCGCCAGCCGCCTTCAATTGCGGGATGAGTTCGCGGACAATGTGTTCCTCGATGATGGTCTCGACCGCCACCCATCCGCTTTGGCTCAGGCTCGAGATGGTGGGACGCCGCAGGGCAGGCAGACTCGCGAGGAGCGGCCCGAGATTCTTCTCCTGGATGTTCATCTTCAATCCCACCTTGCTCTCCGCCTCCAGGGCGCCTTTCAGCAATAGCGCCATCGTCTCGATCTTCTGCCGCTTCCATTTGTTCTTCCACGACGTGTGATTGGCGATGAGCCTCGGGGTGGAAACCAGGATCTCGTCCACGATGCGCAGCTTGTTGGCCCGAAGGGAGGACCCCGTCTCGGTGATCTCCACGATCGCATCGACCAACTCGTGCGCCTTGATCTCCGTCGCGCCCCATGAAAATTCGACCTCGGCCTTCACTTTATTTCGCCGGAGATATTTCTTCGTGAGATTCACCACCTCGGTGGCAATGCGTTTGCCTTTCAAATCCTTCACCGACCGAATGGGGGAATTCTCCGGCACAGCGACCACCCATCGGGCGGGCTGACGGGTGGCTTTGCTGAACAGGAATTCGCCGACCTCATGGACATCCGAACCGTTTTCGTGAATCCAGTCGTGGCCTGTGATGCCGCAATCCAGATAGCCGTGTTCGACATAACGGCTAATCTCCTGCGCGCGGATCATGCGAATTTCCAATTCGCAATCGTCGACGTAAGGGATGTAGGACCGGCTGCTGAGCGAGATGTTCCAGCCGGCCTTGGCCATCTTTTCAATCGTGGCATCCTGCAAACTGCCTTTCGGCAGCCCGAATCGTATCTGTTTCTGCTTTTCGATGCTCATCCTGCAATTA
>JBEEGQ010000041.1:0-18274 GCA_041166945.1 Verrucomicrobiota bacterium | reverse complement strand
GGTTTGGTGTGAGCGACGCAATGAAATGAACGATGCGTCATGTGAAAGTGCGCGGCTCTGCCGGTTGCCAACCGGCGAAACAGCGGACTGCCAGTCCGCGCTACGACGGTCGCGTAGCGCCGATTGGGACGCACGGATCGCCGACTCCCATTCACGACTTTCGCGCTATGGATGAGCGCCCCCTGGCTGCGGAATACGTTGCTGTCCTGGGCGTGGGTTCCATCAGCGGCTGCGCGCAGTTCCGAGAGCAGCGGGTGTTCCCTCCTTCAGCCAGGCGATCAGGTCGGCCAGTTCCTGGGGAGTCAGTGCCTGCTCGAGTCCTTCCGGCATCAACGAGAGTGGCGATGCCCGCAATTCCTTGAGATCGTTGCGCAGGATTTCCTCCTCCACACCGCCCGCCTGGAGCAGTTTCAATCCGCTCGCCGTCTCGCCGCGAACCAGCCCTGTCAGGCTGCGGCCGTCGCGTGTCTCGACATGGTACGCGACGAAATTCGGGTTGATCGCCGCGTTGGGTTCGAGGATGGCGAGGACAAAATCCGGCACGCTCTTGCCCGCATACTCGGCCAGGTTCGGGCCGACGGCGTGGCCGTGTCCTCGAAACGCGTGGCATGGCGCGCAGTTTTTTTCGAACAGCAAAGCCCCGCTAGCAGGATGTCCCGTCAATCGTTCGAGAGACTGATACTTCGCCATCGCCGCGGCGCGTACCGCGGGCGGCGCGGGCTGAAACAATCGTGCTGCGTCTTTCCGGATCGTCGAGTCGGGATGTTTCAACAGTCTTTGGCGATCCGGCAGCTGAATTTCTGTAATCGCAACGGTGCCTTTCGACAGGCCCTCCATCAAGGCAGTCGTCCATTCCTCGCGGCTTAGCAACAAGGTTATCAACGGCTGCCGCACGGCTGGAAGATATTGGGGCCAGCAACTCAGCACGTTGGAGGCAACGCTCGCCGTTCGAAGGCGTCCCAATGTCCCGACAAATAAATCCCGGTTTTGAAGCCCGGACGGAAACGCGAGCCAGCGGCTCACGCGCTGAACGTCCTCCTCGATCCATGCGGGCTCGCCGCCGAGGAAGCGCAGAAGCGGCTGAGATTGTTCGGTGATGGATTTGCCGAGGACCCAATCTTCGGATTCAACCACGAGGGAATGGCGCGCGGTTTTAATAAACTGCTCGAGTTGTCCGACCAATTCCCGCTCGTCGCCGGCGCGAACCAGGTAATCCCGCCATCCGGCCTTTCGTTTGGCGGCTGCATCCAGGAAGCTGCCGACCACGGCGACGGGAAGGGGGGCGAAGCGCGGAGCAGCGGCGTCAACGCGGCTGACTGTTCGAAGCAACCTGATGAGGGCCGGATCGTCGGTGCCCAGGGCGGTCTGGACCAGTTGTGCAACAACGTGCACGGACAGGTTTGAGTCCGGTTTGCTGAGGAGAACTTCAAGGAGTTCTGCCGGGCACCGGAAGGCAGAACTCAGCACGGCGGCCCGCGTCCATGAATCGTTGCCCGCCCAGGTTTCCGCCAATGCCACCGCGATGTTCGATCCGCCACTTGAGCCGAGGGACAGGGCAAATTGAAATCGGACACAGGGATCCGCGTCCTGCCCGAGATGACTGGCATTCAACAGCTCCAATTGTGGAAGGAGACGCCTTCCTTGGAATTGAAGCGCGGTGACGGGTTCCAGCGCGCGCACGAGCAGGCGGCGCACGAAGGGATCGGGATCGCGCATGCGCTCACTTAAATCGACGGCTACAAGGGCGTTTCCCTCCGCGAGCAGTGTCAGAGCCTGCGCACGACATGCCGCCAGGGTATTCGAACGTGCCAAAAATCCGAGTCCCGCCCGTTCCCCAGGAGTCCAGGATATGGCAGGAAGCAGTGGAAAGTCGGGGTGCTGTCCGGTGCTTACGCGGTTGCGAAATTGAAGTGCCGCCAAATCGCGCTGTGGTCCGTTGGGAGAACCCAACTGGCTCAGGTCGTCGCTTCCGGAGAGGCCGGCGCCCTTAGGAAATTGTCGCAGCTTTGCACCTTTCGGGTAGACGCGATAGATGCGGCCTTTGCCCGCCCCGGCGCGCACGTCCATCTCTTTTAATCTCTCCGGCGCGATCCAGCGCGGATGCTCAATCACAAAGCGGTACATGTCGACCACCCAAAGCGCGCCATCGGGACCGGTCCGGACTTGCACCGGCCGGAACCAATTGTCGGTGCTCGCCAGAAATTCGCTGTGTGTCTCGTCGGCGGCGCGTCGCCCGGTGTAGGTGACGCCATCGGGTTCCAACACAAGCCTTGTGACAAGATTATGCACAGGTTCGCAGATGAAGGCGTTGCCGTAATAATTCGTTCCCAGCAGGACGTCGCGATAGATGTCGATGCCGCATGCGCTGGTAACGCGGTTGGCAGACTCCGGGCTGTTGAATCTGTCCAGAGTGTGGCTCGCGGGAAAGATGCGGCCGGGATCGTAAGCCTGTCCGGGCGGTTCGCCCGCGAATTTCGCAGCGCCATTTTTGCGGGGCGCCGCGGATGCCTGCGACACGTTCACCCGCGGATCGGGATAAGAAACATGGGGATTGCGACGGAGGTAATGGTCGGGCAGGGGGTAATGCCAGAGCAACGTGCTGTTGTCGTTCCCGAACCAATTGTCGAAATCGTCGCGCACGCGTCCCATCTGGCTCACGCCGGCGAGCGGTTCGATTTCTCCAGTGTCGGCCCGAATGCGAAAATCGCGGCCGCCCAGATCCACCGTCTTCCCAGTGAGCAGGCTCCTGACCTTTCCTCCGAACAGACCGCTGCTGCCGTGCAGCCACCCATCCAATCCCCAACGGAAACCGTTCACCCGTGCCTGAAAATTGTGTGTCGCAAATCCCGTGAAATTTGTGCGCACCACGTCGGCGCGCCCGTCGCCGTCGGTGTCCTCGGCATATAGAATATCCGGCGCGGCGCAGATCAGCGCGCCCTTTCGCCAGGGCATGACTCCGGTGGGAAACGAGAGTCCGTCGAGAAAGAGGGTGGCCTTGTCGTAATGGCCGTCGTGCCGGGTCGATTCGAGGACCTTGATGCGCCCGCCCGGCTTGTAGCCCCCGGTTCGCGCGGGCGGATTCTCGCCCCATTTGCGCCCGGTATCGGCGGGTGGATCGATCCCTGTCGGGTAATCGAACATCTCGCATACCCACAGCCGGCCTTGCGCATCCCAATCGATGGCCACGGGCGATTCAATCATCGGCTCGCTCGCCACGAGTTCGACGGTGAAATCGGCTTTTGTTCGAAAGGAGCCGAGGGCTTCGCGCGGCGTTTTCGGATCGGGAAATTCCGCCTTTCGTTTGTCGTAAAGAAACTGCTTCGGCAGCAACTCGTGAACGGTTTTGAGGATGAGATCCTCGGCGTTCGTGGAAATGCGCGCCGGCCGGTCGTAATACCACAACGACGTTTCGGCCTCATAGCCGCCCTCGGCGAGGATCCGTCGCGAGGGAATGTAACACGGGACGTAGTGCGAATAGCTGCTGACCCACAAACGGGCGGGATCGAATTCCCTCTTGAGCCGCAGCGCGTAATCTACCACCACTTCGCCCGGCAGAAAAACCATCGCGAGGTCATCGCCGAAACGCCATGTGCTGATCGGATAATAAATGGACTCGGGCGTTTTCCCGCCTGAATCGATTCGCTTCAGCCATTTCCTGGCGTGATACCCTTCGATGCCGGAGTTCGTGGCGCGAGCCTGCCATTGCTCATGGGTGAATTGAGGTCCGAACGGGAGACGGATCTCCCTGAGTTGAGTGGTGACCTTCCCTGTCAACGGAGTAAAGCCGAGTCCGAGCAGCCGTTTCATTTCGGCGCCGAGTTCGGCGCCATGTTGCCTGGCCAATGCGAGCCCGCCATCAACTCCGCCGCGCGGATGCGGATTGGCGTCCGCCCCGCAACCGATCGTGATGAGCGCGGTCACGCCCGGTTGCTCTCGCTCGATGGCTTCCTGCGCATAACCGGCCCAGTCGCCGCACACGTGATTAAATTCCCCGCCGAGTGTCGTGCAGTGACAGGCGTAATTCGCGACGAGCGCGCGAAGTTTTCCCTGGGGATCGGTGACGCGCAAAACGGGGAGGGCGTGGTCCACTGGACCCGCAGCGTTGTCACCGAATGCGGCGGTTTTGCCGACGACCACACGGCGGTTGCGGGCGAAGGCGACCTCGCCCTGAGCCCAGGAGAGCAGGGCAGGGCGCCGATCGCGCAACGCACCCAGGCCGACCTTTTCCAGCTTGCCGATCAAGCCGCTGGTATACTCGTCGATCACGCGCTGTTGTTCGGGGGGGATATCCGCGGCGAAAATGTTGGGCGCCCAGTCGGTCGTGCAGGGCCCGCTATGCGTATGGGAACAGGCGATCACGATCCCCGATTGTTTGAGTCGCGTCTGTTTTGTGAGCCGCGAAACAAGGGTTCGATAGGTCGACTCCGCGATGCCGCAATTATCGAGAGTGATTAAAAGCGCGGGGCCGTCGCGATCGGCACCGATCGCGAGCGCCTTGGCCCAGAGCCGTTGTTCAATGCCGATGGAATTTGTCTTTCGTCCGCCATAGCCGGTGAGCCGGATCGGTTCGGAAGGGGTGACATCGATTCGCGCCATGCCCGCATCGATGGCGCGCGCAACCGGAACGACGCAACTGAGCATCAGGATCAAGATTAAGATGCGACAGTTCATAATGGAGGCGGGTTTGCGCCCGACCTTCCCGCCGCGGACGTTCCGTTGTCAAGGCGCGGTCAAATGCGAGCGTGGCTGTTGGGTGGACGGGGGACAGGGCTGCCAAGGCGGCTTGGGGGAAGAGTCGGAGCCAAAGGAATTCGAATACATTGCCGAATCAGCGGCTTCGCCCCTCCGCCCCGATTGACACCGGCCCCATTCCAGACCAGAATTAGACCGGTATGAAAACCTGCACTGTCAGCGAGGCAAAAGGCAAACTGGGCGAGCTCGCCGATTCCGCCATCCAGGGCAAACCCACCGTCATCGTCCGCGGCGGCAAGCTCGTCATTCTCCAAGCCTACGAGTTGCCCGACCACCCGGACGAGTTCGACGCCCTCATCCAGGCCGGCAAGGACAGCCCCCACCGGGCGCTTAACGCGAAGGTTTTCGACGAGGTCTGGAAACGCGGGCGCGCGCTGGCTAGGGAATGAAAGTCGTCATCAGTCGGCGGGCGGAGGAGGATCTTGCTCGGATTTACGCCTCGATCGCCGCACGCCATCCCGGCGCCGCGGAACGTTTCCGAATCGAGGCGGAAAAAGCACTGGCCTCCCTTGGCCGTAACGCCGAACTGGGGCCGCGCCCCGGCTGGAAAACTCGTCACACCCGCCTCCGTTTTTGGGTCATCAGCCGTTTCCACAACTACCTGATCTACTACGAACCGGGGCAGGACGCTGTGTCCATTGAGCGCGTCCTCGATGGTCGCCGCGATGTCACGCGCATCGTGGAGGAAGGCGTTGAACATCCACTGCCGGAGGATTGACTAAAAAATGGTCGGAGCGACAGGATTCGAACCTGCGACGTCTTGCTCCCAAAGCAAGTGCTCTACCAGGCTGAGCTACGCTCCGACAGGTCCGCGCACTATGAGGAAAACCAGCACCAGTGCAATGATCAATTTTGGTTGTGGTTTCCCGCGTTGGTTTTTATGGTCGGGTCATCTTCGTTCGGTCACATGGTTTTGCGCCACGCCGGGCGCCGCTTGTGCCGAAGCAGTCACATGCAATCACCCCGTGATGGAAACGCGAGTCCCGGACAGGAACTTCCCAGCTTTCCTGCCGTCCTAAACGATTGCCTGGCGGGCGGCCTGCTGATCCTCGACGCGAATCGCCAGATCGTTCTCTGCACACCCCAGGCTGCGGCGATCCTCGGGATGGAGGCTTCAGCGGTGGCGCATCATTCCTTTACCGTTCTTCCTGCCGGTCTCCAGGCAATCCTCGAAAACGGCGTTGCGGATTCCCGGAATGAATTGCGCATCGCGCATCCCGCCGGTGAGCGGTGGGTCCAGGCAGCGGTTCACGTTGAAACGGATTCGGCCGGCGCCGTGGCGCGCTGGATCCTCATCTTGAACGACGTGACCGGCATGCGCGCGTTCGAGCAAAGCATGCGGCACCTGGATCGATTGGCCAGCATCGGCACTCTTTCAGCAGGGATGGCCCACGAAATTAAAAATGCGATGGTCGCGGTGAAAACATTCCTGGATATCCTCATCCGGAATCATCAGGACGCGCAACTGGCGGAAGTCGTGAATCGCGAGATGCACCGCATCAACGCCATCGTCAGCCAAATGCTGCGCTTCGCCGGTCCGGCGAAACCGACGTTCGCCACCGTCCATCTCCATGATGTCATCGAGCAATCCCTCTGCCTCGTGCAGCACCAACTCGAAGGCCGCCGGATCTCTGTCATCCGCGCGATGACCGCCGCTCCGGACGCGGTGCGCGGCGACGGTTACCAACTGGAGCAGGTCTTCCTGAACCTCTTCTTCAACGCATTTGACGCGATGGGTTCGTCAGGCGATTTGACGGTGTCCACGGAGGTCCTCACGGCCGACCAATCGGAACTCGTGGGAACGCCGGCATTGCGTATCCGTGTGCAGGATACGGGCGTGGGCATTCCTCCGGAGAATTTGCGGCGCCTGTTTGAGCCGTTTTTCACCACCAAATCAAATGGAACAGGCTTGGGGCTTCCGATCACACGGCGCATCGTCCAGGAACATCGGGGCGTGATCACCGTGGCCAGCGAGCCGGGCCAGGGTGCGACATTCGACATCTTGCTGCCCCTCGCCACGACAGCGAGCCCCAAGCTGTCGGCCTGACGAAATCGCGCAGGACCGGGCTCCGATTTGTAGCGCGTGTCACCTACAGAATTCGAAGCCTTCGCCCCGATCCACCTCGAAGCGGCATAAATGCCGCGCGCCGTGCGAAGTTACTTTCCCTTTGCAGGCACTATGATGGGTTGGGGAGGACGCGGGCTGGGATTCAAACTGGGATTGGCACCAATCGGCGTGGCGCCAGCCGGCGCGCCGATCGCTTCACCGGGGGCTTTGATGTCCACGATCTCGAGATCGAAGAGCAGGGTGGAACTCGCCGGGATATTAGGACGCCCTCGCTCGCCGTAAGCCAGATCCGCCGGGATGAACAATTTCCATTTCGAGCCGACCGGCATCAACTGGAGCGCCTCGGTCCATCCCTTGATCACGCCTTGGACGCCGAACTCAGCGGGTTGGCCGCGTTTGTAGGAGCTGTCGAATTCGGTGCCGTCGATCAGCGTGCCGCGATAATGGCAGACCACGGTGTCGTTGGGGCCGGGGATGCGTCCCGTGCCTTTGGTTTCGATCTTGTATTGAAGGCCGCTGGCGGTGGTTTGGACGCCCTCTTTTGTTTTGTTCTCCGCGAGGAATGTTTCACCGATCTTCTTGTTTTTCTCGCCTTCGACCTTTTGTTTTTCCTGGGTCTTGGCGCGCAATTCCTGGGTGAACTCCGTGTAAGTGGCTCGAGCCTGTTCCTCGGTCAACAATGTCTTGGCGCCCGCGATGGAGTCCTTGAGGCCTTTGAGGAACTGGTCATACTCGAGCTCGACGTCATTCTGCTTGAGCTGTTTGCCGTAAGTCATGCCCAGCAAATAGCTGATTTTGTCCTTTTTGCTTTTGAAGGGGTCGGCGTCATCGGCCGCAAAAAGGCTGGCGGCTGTGGTGAGGGCGAACAGGGCGGTCAATATTTTCTTCATTCAATGTGTACTTTTGTCCGGCTCGTTCGCCGGGAGTGCCTCCGGTTCCAACTGGCCGAGATTGTTTTGTGCCTAGCGAGGAAAAACAATAAGCAACCCGATTCCAGGAGTCAAGTTGAAGGTCCGCGTTTTCGATGCCGGCAGCGGCACCGGAGGCGGGCCGGGGGACGTCCGCATGCAACTTTTCCCCTTTTTGATTTTCCGCGCGGCGGTCAGCGGTTAATGTCGCGCAATGTCACGCGAGTATGTGTTGCACCCCTTTCGCGCGCCGGTGGATCTCCAGATCGACTACGCAAAGGAGCTGAACGAGCAACAGCATGCGGCGGTGACGGCGGCTCCAGGCCCGGCGCTCGTCATCGCGGGCGCCGGATCGGGAAAGACCCGAACCTTGACCTATCGGGTTGCCTATCTGCTGGAGCAAGGCGTGCCCGCCGAACGCATTCTGTTGCTGACGTTCACCAACAAGGCGTCCCGCGAAATGATGCGCCGCGTGGGCGACCTTCTGGGCAGCGACACGCACTCGATCTGGGGCGGCACTTTCCATTCCATTGGCGCGCGGATTCTGCGGCGTCACGCGCAGGTGCTCGGTTATCGCCCTGATTACACCATCCTCGATCGCGAAGATTCCCGTGACCTGATGAAGGCCTGCCTTGCCGACGCGGCCATCGACGTGAAGGCGACTCGTTTTCCGAAAGCGGACCTGCTCACGGACATCGGCTCGATGGCGATCAACACGGGCCGTTCCGTGGCGGAGGTGCTGGCGCAGGACCATGTCCATTTTGCGGGCCTCGCTCCCCAGATTCAGGATGTGATCCGGCAATTTACCGCGCGGAAGCGCACGGCGAACGTGATGGATTTTGATGATCTCCTGCTCCTGTGGCTTCGGTTGATGCAGGAAAGCGAGGAGGTGCGCGAACTTTACCAGCGCAAGTTCAACTTTGTGCTGGTGGATGAATACCAGGACACCAACAAGCTCCAGAGCGACCTGATCGATCTCATTGGCGCGCGGCATCGCAACGTGATGGTTGTCGGGGACGATTCGCAAAGCATCTACGCCTGGCGCGGCGCCAATTTCAGGAACATCATGGAGTTCCCTGTCCGTTATCCGGGCGCGATCGTTTACAAGATCGAAACGAATTACCGGAGCACTCCGGAAATCCTGGCGCTGGCCAACGCGGCCATCGCGCCGAACATCCATCAATTTGCCAAGCAACTGGCGCCGGCCAGGCGCTCGGGTTCCAAACCCATACTGGCGCCGTGCGGAGATGCCGGGGAGCAGGCGGCGTTCGTCGCCCAGCGCGTCCTCGAGTTGCGCGAGGAAGGGGCCGACCTGAACCAGATCGCTGTCTTATATCGCTCGCATTTTCATGCGCTCGAGTTGCAGCTCGAGCTGACGCGGCGCAACATCCCCTTCAGCATCACCAGCGGCATCCGCTTTTTTGAACAGGCCCACATCAAGGACGTCACGGCATGGCTGAAGCTGGTGTCCAATCCCACCGATGAACTCGCGTTCAAGCGCCTGGCCCAGATGCTCCCCGGCATCGGCGGCAAGGGGGCCGTGAAAATATGGCAGCGGTTTAGTGCCGAGCTTTCCATCCTGTTGCCGCCGCCGAATCCCGTGGATGCCGCCTGGGATCCGGAGCCCGCCGCCGTGGCCGCAAAAAATCCAGGCGTGTCCATCGCCGCCGCGCTTCAGAAATGCATCGATGTGGTGCCAAAAAAAGCGAGCGCCGCGTGGACCAACTTCGCCATCACCATGTCCCAACTGGAGCAGCCGCCGGCGCGCGACAGCGTCCCTGCGATGATCCATCACGTCATCGAAGGCGGTTACGAAGATTATTTGCACGAGAACTTTGCCAATTACGTCAGCCGCCTGGAGGACCTCGAGCAACTCGCCTCGTTCGCTGTCCAGTTTTCCACCCTGGAGGATTTTCTGACACAGCTCTCCCTGCTCACCAACCTGGAGGCGGAGGGAAACGCGACGCCCGCCAAAGACAGCGAGCAACTAAAGCTATCGACCATTCATCAGGCCAAAGGCCTCGAGTTCGACATCGTGTTTGTCATCATGCTCTGTGATGGCCTTTTTCCCAGCGCGCGTTCCATTGAATCCAACGACGGTGAGGAGGAGGAACGCCGTCTTTTTTATGTCGCGATCACCCGCGCGAAGAATGAGCTTTATCTCACCTATCCGCTGATTCGAATGCTCTCGAGCGGTGGCGATATCATGCAGCAGCCGTCCCGTTTTTTGAGCGAGTTCCCGCCGGAACTCGTGGACCAATGGGATCTCACCACCTCGAATCCTTACTCCTGAATTCGCTCGAGGCTGGCGGGGCGCGCGAGGTCCTGACGCTTGAACTCCCGGAATCGGCCCGCTAACTTCCGCTCCGTGGCGTCTCCCGATAAATCTTCCGTAGCCGCCACTCCCGACTCGAGTTCGTCCTCGCTCCCCACACCACCGTCCTTGTCTTCGACGGCCCGCAAATGGCACAAGCCGGTGTTCATTGCTTTTCTTATTGTTTGGATCGCAAACGCCGCCGTCGCGGGACTGAAGATTCAACTTCCGGCGGGGTTCGCATGGGTCGAGGGGTTGTTGCCGGTAACGGCCTTGATGACGACACTGCTGGCTTTGGCGCTCCGGTTGCCGTTGCAAAATGTATTGATGGCCGCCATCAGCACGGCTTCGCTGGCCATTGGCATTCTTTCGATCGCGGCGGTGAGCGGGAGTCCGTTTGGTCCCATTGTCTACACCGATGAACTGGGTGAACGCGTTTTTAATGTGGTGCCGTGGCCGCTCCCGATGTTGTGGGTGGTGCTGATCATCAACAGCCGCGGCGTTGCACGATTGGTGATGCGTCCGTGGAGGAAGACCAACTATTACGGGTTTTGGGTGATCGGGATCGCCTGCGCGTTGATCACCATTTTTGCGCTCGGGTTCGAGCCCTTCGCAGTGATCGCCAAAAGCTATTGGGTTTGGCAAGCAGCGGCCGGCACCGCGAACTGGTTTCGGACTCCGTGGGTCAGCTTCCTGGGATGGTTTCTCACCGCGCTGGCCATCACTGCGCTCAGCATTCCCTGGCTCATCAACAAGCATCCCGTGAAGCAACCCATGGATTATCAGCCGCTCATCGTGTGGATTCTGATGAACCTCTGGCCCGCGTTAGGGAATGCGGCGCATGGATTGTGGGCGCCCTTCGCTGTGATGCTGGCCGCCAATGCGATCGCGGTCACCGCCGCCATTCGCGGCGCGCGATGGTGAGCGATCCGCTGCTCGATCAAAAAAAAACGGCCGGAGCACCCTGAGGTGGCCGACCGCGAAAAGGGGGGAGAGGGAAAGGTCCTTTGCGAAAGCCCGGTTACAAGCCGGAACCTCGTTGGCGAAGGTCCGGATCAACGAACCAAAGATTCACCGGGTCGAGCGATCTGCCGAATCGCAGCGATCGGGCGCTGCCATCCGCGAAGGCAAACACCGAACTGCCCGACACCGACTTGGTGGCGCCCGCATGGCGGGATTGTTCCAATTCGCCGTAATCGTCGCCCATCCAGTAATCCATCCACCAATGACCCGAGGTGCTGTCTTTTTCGCCGAACACAATCGTCTCGGACGTCTCGATGATAATGCTTTCGGGAAGGATGGAGTTGTTGGTGGGGAAACCTCTGAAATAATCGTTGAAGCCGTTGAAGATATAACTGCGCGGCGCTTCGAGCGCGGGGATGCCGGTGCCGACGCCAAAATTCACGGGGTTGGGGGCGTCACTCGGGCATTTCAACATTCTGACGTCGCGATAATATTCGGAGAGTTGAGCGGGCCACCGATTGCTGACGCTGCCACCGCGCTGGGGATAGAGCCCGTCATTTTCATCGGCGTACATGTTCAGCGAGAGCCCGAGCTGTTTCATGTTGTTGGTGCAGGCGATTCGTTTGGCGGCTTCCTTGGCCTTGGCGAGGGCCGGGAGCAACATGCCGGCAAGGATGGCGATGATCGCGATGACTACCAGCAGTTCGATGAGCGTGAAGGCATCGCGTTGCGCCGCCTGTTTCTGTTTCATTTCGTTGTTCATGACTTCTTGAAAGGCCAATCCGGACTGCCGGTTACGCGCCATTCGACTGGAGAGCCCCGCAGGTCATTCAGATAAATTTCGGGCGCGATCCGGCTCAAAAGTGGAACGCTCGGGCCCTGCTATTCACCGCGTGACCCTGGGAATCGGCCGCCGCTTCCCGGGACTTCTGGCTTTCGCTGCCGGTTCCTTCCGTGTGCTTGACTGGATCCACTCCATATAGCGGGCATTGCCGCAAGCCAGAGGCACCGCCAGAATTTCCGGCGTGTCGTACGGATGCAGTGCGACGACAAGTTTTTCGAGATCATCGAGAAGCCGTCGTCGCGTTTTCAAAATGATGAGCACTTCGATGCCGCGTTCGAGTTTTCCTTTCCACCAATAATGCGACTCGACCGCTCCCAGGATATTCGCGCATGCGACGAGTTTTCGGCGCAGTGCGGCAGCCGCGATGCGGCGCGCGGTTTTCAGCTCCGGTGCCGTCACGAAGACCATTGCGAAGGAGGCGGCCGGTTTCATGCGAGGTGCGGTGGGATGGCCGTGCGATGGGCCGCCGTCGGACGGTCAGGATTTAAGGCCCACCACCGCGGTTTCCAAACTGGCTGCGTCGGCCACAGTGAGCATCGGCGCGGACCCGTCGATGCGCTTCATGAATCCTGACAACGCGCGGCCGGGGCCGAGTTCGATGAAGCGCGTGAACCCTTGCGCGAGCAGATAACGCATCGATTCCTCCCAGCGCACCGGCGAGGTGACCTGTTCGACCAGGCGCGCGCGAATGTTCGCAGGGTCGCCGTGGGGGAGTGCGGTCACGTTGGAAACGACGGCGACTTGCGGATTCCCGATTGTCACGCCCGCCAGGGCCGCAGCGAGTTTGGATTGCGCCCCGGCCATCAAGTTCGAGTGGTAGGCGCCGGCGACCGGGAGCGCCAGGGCTTTCCTGGCTCCTTTGGCCCGCGCGATTTCGCATGCCTTGTCCATGCGATCCGCAGGACCTGAGATGACGATTTGTCCCGGACAATTTAGATTGGCGAGTTCGACGCCCGCTTCGACACAGGCTTCGCGCGTCTTCGCTTCGTCCAATCCAATGATGGCCGCCATCCCACCGCGTGTGGCGTCGCAGGCCTCCTGCATGAATCGTCCCCGCTGGCTCACCACTCGAAGCGCGTCGTCGAACGACATCACGCCCGCCGCCGCGAGCGCCGTGAATTCGCCGAGCGACAATCCGGCAGCGGCGTCGTACCTCAAATCAGGAACCCGCGCCTTGAGCAGCTCGAGACATATCCAGCTCACCAGAAAGATGCCGGGCTGCGCGTGTTCGGTTTTGGTTAATTCCGCTTCGGGGCCTTCAAAACAAATTTTCGCCAGGTCATAGCCCAGAATTTTATTGGCACGATCGAACCAGGTTTGGGCGGCGGGAAACTGCTGGGCAAGGTCGCGCCCCATCCCCACGATCTGTGCGCCTTGTCCGGCGAAGAGCAATGCAGTCTTGGTCATAAAAGGCCGCCAGCGTAGCGGCCGGGTCCGGGTGGGGAAAGTGGAAATCACTGGCGAGCGACTCCGCGTTTCGAGCCTTTTCCTGATGATCGCGACGGCGCTTGCCCGTCTCGCCGCCATGGCGTATAAGCTTTTCGCGGCTGTGGCGGTAAACCAGCCGTGTTCAGTATTCCGACAAAACCGCATGACAACGACCTTGCGCCAAATGGCTGCGACCGTGACGGCATTCATCCACTCGGGTGATTGCCGGGAGGAATCCTTCAACGAAATCGCCTGCGAGTTGTTCGCGTTCCAATTTCAGCACAATCGCGCGTTGCAGGCGCTCTGCGCGAATCGCGGGCAGTTGTCCGATTCAGTTTCCGAGTGGAAGCGCATCCCGGCTGTTCCGGCATCGGCATTCAAGGAATGCGAAATGACCACAGTGCCGCTCTCGATGCGTGTTGCTGAATTTCATTCGAGTGGCACCAGTGAGCAACGTCCGAGCCGGCATTTTCATTCTCACGACTCGCTGGCGGTTTACGAATCCTCGCTGCTGCACTCGTTCCATTCGCGGCTGGTGGCGCCGGAGGCTTCGATTCCGACTCCAATTTTTCTTACACCTTCACCCGAAGTCGCGCCGCACTCATCCCTGGTTCACATGCTGGAAACGATTCGACGTCACTACGGAATGAGGTCACAGGTTTTCTTCGGCGCGGTCGGGACGAACGGTTCCTGGGAATTGCAGTTCGAGAAATTGTTTGCCGCGCTGGAGCGGGCAGGACCGAAGACCTTGTTCGGGACCGCGTTCCATTTCGTTCATCTCCTCGACAGGCTGGCGGCCGAAAATCGGCGCCTGCCGTTGCCAGCCGGTTCGCTTGTGATCGAGACCGGCGGTTACAAAGGCCGCTCGCGCGTTCTGCAAAAGGAGGAATTGCATAAGGCCCTTTCGGTCGCGCTCGGGGTTTCGACCAACGCGATAGTTTGCGAGTACGGCATGTGCGAGCTCAGCTCACAGGCGTATGACGTCAGCGCGAATGGCGTCCGCCGCTTCCGGTTTCCTCCCTGGGTCCGCTTCCAAATCATCTCGCCCGAAACAGGAGAGGAAACGCAGGAAAACGAGCCGGGATTGTTGCGAGTCTGCGATCTGGCCAACATCGCGTCGGCGTTGGTCGTTGAAACAGGCGATTTGGCGATTCGGGATGGCGATGGCTTTCGGTTGATGGGCCGCGCGGCGCGTGTGGAACCTCGCGGCTGTTCGCTGATGGCTTCCTGAATGGATCAGATGCGTCCCATGGATTTGCCCAACTATTTTCTCGCCGATCTTCCCCCGGAGGCGGTCATCAGTCCCGCGATGATCACCGAGGCCTGCCAGACCTTGAAACGAAACCGCGCCCAGTATCTGGCCGGCCGCACCACCGAAGATTTGATCGAAGTTTTGGACCGCATCGGTGCGAGCTGGCGGCGCCCGGACTACGGGTTGCGACGGTTCGCCCTGGAACACGGGCCCGCGGCTTTGCGGTTTTCGCGCCAGACCCTGGAACGTGGACTGGACGACTTCTTCAGCGAATTGACGGCTGAGAATTTGAAAGCATTGGTGATCCAGGAAGTGGGCCATCCGCAGCGTCTCGATGGAATGGCTGCCACCGCTTCTGAAAGGGCGAGGAACCGATCCGCGTCCGCGCGCGGGCCCGCCTTGGTGGCGCACATCACTGCGGGCAACATTCCAAACCCGGCGCTGGCGAGCATGATTTTCAGCCTGCTGGCGCGCTCGGCGCAATTTGTGAAGTGCGGGCGCGGGACCAGTTTATTGCCGCGGCTTTTTGCCCATTCCATTTACGAAGCGGATTCCAAGCTCGCCGCGTGCATCGAGCTGGCCGAGTGGCCGGGCGGCAGCGTGGATTTCGAGTCGGCGCTGTTCGCGGAGGCGGGTTGCGTGACAGCCACGGGAACCGATTCCACTCTGGACGCCATACGCCAGCGGCTCCCGGTGGGAACGCGGTTTATCGCGCACGGCCATCGCGTGAGCTTTGGTTTCATCGCGTCGCCATCGGCCACCGGCGCCACCGCCCGCCGGATCGCCCGCGACGCGGCCGCGGATATTGCCGCCTGGGATCAACACGGCTGTCTTTCGCCCCACGTGATTTACGTTGAGAAAAATGGGGCGGTGGCGCCCGAGCAATTCGCGGCGCTGTTGGCCGAGGAACTGGCCCGCCAGGAAATTGAAATGCCACGGGGCAACCTGGAACTCGCCGAGTCCACCACCATCACCCTGAAGCGGGATTTTTATCGCGTGCGGGCAGCTGTTTGCGGCGATTCCGGCACGGAGCCGGAAACGAAACTGTGGTGCAGCGAAGGTTCGACGGCGTGGACAGTGGTTTACGAGGATGACCCGCTGTTTCATGTCTCGTGTCTGAATCGTTTCATTCACGTGAAGTGCGCGGCGAATCTTGCGGACGCCCTGCACCACGCGGCGCTGTTTGAGGGAAAGGTCAGCACGGTGGCGCTGGCTGCCCCCGAAGAACAGGCGCGCGAACTGGCCATCACTCTTTCCCGCTGGGGCGTCACACGCATCTGTCCATTTGGCCGGATGCAACGGCCGCCGCTGGGCTGGCGTCATGATGGACAGCCTCCCCTTGCCGGCCTGCTGACCTGGACCGATTGGGAGCGGAGCGAGGACATTTAAATGAGCATGGAATTACGCAAAACATTTCAATTTGAAGCGGCGCATCTGTTGCCGCGCCTTCCGAAATCGCATAAATGCCGGCGTCTGCACGGCCACAGTTTCAGTGTGGAAGTAGCGGTGGCCGGCGACTGCGACGCTCGATTGGGCTGGGTGATGGATTACGCGGACATCTCCGCCGCGTTCAAGCCGCTGTGGGAAAAACTCGATCACTATTACCTGAACAAAATCCCGGGACTCGAAAATCCAACGAGCGAAAACATTGCGCACTGGATTTGGACCCGTCTTAAACCGCGACTGCCCCTGCTGACCGAAGTGGTCGTTGCTGAAACCTGCATGTCCCGGTGTGTGTATCGCGGCTAATGCACGGACAAACGGACATAGGATGAGCACGCCAACCAGCTGGTTTTATTGGGCACTGTTTTCAGCGCTGTTCGCCGCGCTCACTGCCATCTTTGCCAAGGTGGGCATTCAAGGGGTGGATTCTGATTTCGCGACGCTGGTGCGGACCGCGATTGTGATCATTCTGCTGTCCGCATTCGTGGGATTTACCGGGAAATGGAGCAACCCCCTGGCGCTTGCGCCGAGAACCTGGCTCTTTTTAGGGCTGTCCGGAATCGCGACCGGCGCATCGTGGGTCTGCTACTTCCGCGCGTTGCAGGTGGGTGACGCATCGAAGGTCGCCCCCGTGGACAAACTGAGCCTGGCGCTGGTTGCCGTGTTTGCCGTGGCGTTTCTGGGCGAGCGACCGACGGGAAGGGAATGGCTGGGCATCCTCATGGTGGTGGCCGGCGTCGTGGTCCTCGCGTTCAAACGGTAGTGCGCGTCCAGGCATCTCCCGCAGTTCGATGCCCGCTGGCATCAGCCTTCATTTCTCAAGCTGACACGATTCCCTGCCGTTATCCATTGGTGGACTTCATCAAATGGACAGGCCATGCGCTGAACATCGGTCGCCTCGAATTACCGATCCCGCTTCTCATGGTGTGGGGTGCGATGCTGCTCGTGTTGATCACTGGCTACGCTCCCGGGCCGCGAGGACGGAAGGGTTTTAGACGCAGCGAACAGCCGGTTCATTACTGGCTGATTTGCTTCATCTACGTGGCGCTTTGCTGCGTCCCGACTGCAATGGTGAACATGCATTGGTTGCTCCGATGACGCCGACGCCTGCAACTACGTAACGAACAAGGCTGGTGTTGCGACGCCTCCAGGGACCGACATCTTTCCTTGCCGGAACATTCGCTTAATGTTCCGGTGCATCCTGTGAATCAGGAACGAAATTCAATGGTACCGGCTTTATTCGGCTTACTGCTCTCTCTGTTACGGCCGCGTCCCACGCCATGCAGATTTTCCAGTCAGTCGCTTCGCTGATCGGATGCCGATCTTGCTTTTCTGTGTGCCTCCGTGCCTCAGTGGTTTTTCTCCCCGATTTCTTTTCTTCAACACAGAGACACAGAGGCACAGAGTTCGGAGAGCCCACTGGCTTGGTCGGACCACAATAAGTGAGGAACTGCTTGTTGAAAATTTGGGGTTCAAAAAGGCGCTATGGGTCAATTTACATGTGTTAAAACTGACTCATAGGATTCTGGCGATGCCCAGGTTCCGGCTTCCGACACTATTGCCACCTCTTGGCGGTTGTGAACTTCAAGCCGCTTCACGATCGCAAATTTTTTGTCGCGGCCCCGCCTGTTTCCCGGCGAATCAACATGCGCCCCTCCGGGGCGTGGTGTTTTTCTGATCGCGATCCGGTGGGTGCGCCCGCTGACGCGCGCTTCCCACCGGCTACAATCATTTGTCCCTTCGGGACAGGGACACCGCGACGCAGTCGGTTCACTTGGTTTCGCCATGCGCCCTTCTGGTCGGCCCGCAATCAGTCTCTACGGATTAGCAGCCCGCAACTTGTTGAGCAGCTTGAGAACATCACCGTGAGTGCCGCCGATGATGCCGTAACGGCGGACCACTGTGGAATCCGGAAGGGGCCAGGGAGACAGCGATGGAATCGTTATGCACATCCATGCCGATGAACAGGACCTGCCCTTCTGGGAGCACAGGGTTGAGAACCAGGCCAAGAAATGTTAGTCGAGGAGGTGGGGGCTTTTGGATCGACCTCGGTATGGGCGTGGGATTGGTGTCCTTCTACGCTTGTCGCCAATACCCGTTGCGTATCGGCGCGTTGAGGTTGAGGTCATTTGCGGCTCGACGGTTGCATCGGTGCGGAGTATGTAATTTTTCATGGTGTCTGTTTTTCGTTTCTGTGTTGTTTGGGACGCAAGTTCCACAACATGTGGCAAGGTCGGCCGCATCGCGGCTGGCAACCCACGTTTATCACGGGAAACAGACACCGCGTTTGCTTTCATCGCCA
>JBEEGQ010000040.1:0-15871 GCA_041166945.1 Verrucomicrobiota bacterium | reverse complement strand
GGAGATGCAGCAGACCATCAAAGAAATGCAGCGGCTCTCGCGCTGCATTCTTTTCGGAACCCTGCCTCACCCACCTCGTCGCAAGAAGCTCGGCAAGAAAGTTTTAGGCCTTATCTAAGCGCCATTCAGAACTGACCCCTTGGGGTCGGGGGAGGCCAGGATGATTCTCGCGGCTTCCAATAACGAATGAACGCGGTGCCGGGGTGGATGACGCATAAGTTCCGCGTAGTGGTAATCGATAAGAATCGTGGTGACTCCGGCGGCCTCGCCGGCGTCGATGTCCCGCCAGCGGTCGCCCACCATAAAACTCCGGCTTAGGTCGATCTTCAGATCGGCGGCGGCGCGCAGCAGCATGCCCGGTTTCGGTTTGCGACAGTCACACTCCGAAGCGCCCTGGCCCGGATGGAAACAAACCTCGACGCGATCGATCGGCAGTTCCCGCCTCATCACCGCGTGGATCGAATCCACCATCTCCTGAGTTGTCGTGCCCCGGCCCACATCGGGCTGGTTCGTCACCACGACCAGTAGAAACCCCGCCTGTTTGAGCAACGCGCAAGCGTCCGCCACGCCGGGGAGGATCTCAAATTCAGCAAGGCTCGCTGGCGGGTACGGTTTGCCGTCGCGGGTAAGGGCGCGGTTGATGACGCCGTCGCGATCCAGAAAAACGGCGCGCGCGGGCGGGGAATCACTTGAAGTGGAGCGGTTCCCGTTCATCAGTTCCCTGGCGGTTCCCCAGGTTCAATCAACGTGTTCCCTCCCACTTGGTTTTGTTCACCTTGAGTTTCGGATGCGAGACGAACAGGTGCCACACCACCGCCTGGAAAGCCTCCGAGTGGGGCGTGACATGATCGGCATTCACGGTGGGCACGATGACGCATGCGGCTGCCTCCTTTCCCGTATAACCGCCGTCGCGCCCGACGATGCCCACGACTGATGCCCCGACGGATTTGGCGAGCTGAATGGCGCTGACCAGGTTTGGGCTGACGTTTTTCTCCAGGTTCCCGCCGCCGACCGACAGGATGAGCAACCCGTCCTTCGCGCCGAGCCGGCTGCCTTTGAGCCATTCGCTAAATACACTAGGCCAGCCTTCGTCGTTGGTACGCGCTGTCAACTCGGATACATTGTCCGTGGGAGCATAAGCCTCGAAGCCGCAGATTTTCCGAAAGTCATTGACGGCGTGCGACGCGTTGGCCGCGCTGCCGCCCACTCCGAGGATGAACAATCGTCCGCCGCGCTCGCGCACCCGCGCCAGTTCATCGACACATTTTTCAATGACCGCCCCGTCCAGCCCGGCGACGACCTTCTGTGTCTCCTCGAGATATTGTTGTGTGAATGTCATGGGGAGATGAAACAGATTGCGCCGTTGAATGAGAAGCCGGAATTGAATCAGTGCGGAAGAACGGTCAAATGCAAGGACCGGCCGTTTGTTCACGAGCCGAATCCTTTGATCGTTCGCGCCTATCCCTGGCGGAGCAGGGTATCCAGCTCGGACAAGCCTTCGTGAGATCCGATTTCGTAGAAGCGCTCGCCGACTTCGTACCCGGCGAGTTGCCGGCGCGCGACAAGTTTTTGCATCAGATCGGCCAGGTCGAACCGCGTGCCGGGAGGATACTCCTCCAAGGCTGCCGCGCGAAAAACACTGAGCCCGTAATCGATATGGCGCATCGCGGGGAGTCGCGTTTTTTTGTCATAGACCTGGATGGCGCCATCGGCGAACCCCACATTGCTCGAGTCATATCGGCCTTCGTTGCGATAGACCGTCATCAAACCGAGCCTGCCGCTTCGCTCAAAAGTCTCGACCACCGGCGCAAAGGGGATCGGCAGATACGAATCGCCGTAAAGGACGAAGAACTTTTCGCCGAGCAACGGGAGCGCCTGTTTGAGCGCGCCTCCGGTTCCCAGCAACACGGGGCCGTCGAAGGAGTAATCGAGCCGGACGCCATGAGCTGAGCCGTCGCCAAACTGTTCGCGCACCATTTCGCCGAGATGCCCCAGGCAGAGGACCGCCCGGGTAATCCCCTGCCCCTTCAACAATTCGAGCTGATGCGCCAGGAATGGCTTTCCAGCGATCGGCACCAGCACCTTCGGAATGTTTTCGGTGATCGGTTTCAGCCGGGTGGCAAGCCCCCCGGCGAGGATGGCGACGGGATACATGGAAAGTGCACCGCTCAATTCAAGGATTCAGTTTGAAAGATCGAGCCTCACGACGGGAAATATTGCGGGCTCACGATCCCAGCAATTTTGTTCCTTCAAAATCAAATCGGAAGCGAACCTCCTTGAGCCCTGCCTGACGCATGGCGTGACGGAGCCGCGCTTTCCCCTCCTCGGCGTAGAACATCAGGAACCCGCCTCCGCCAGCCCCGATAAGTTTGCCGCCCAGAGCGCCCCCGGCCATGGCCATGTCATACCACTCGTTGATTTTCGGATTGCTCATTCCCGAACTGCGCGCGCGCTTTCGTTGCCAGTGTTCATCCATGAGGCGGGCGAATTCGCGCAGATTTCCGGACTCGATGGCCTTCTGGCTGGCATACCCGAGCTCCTTCGTGAAATGAAGATTCTCGAGCATGGCCTTGTCGTCCTGCTTGGACCTGTCATTTTGATCCTTCAAAATGGATCCCGCGCTGCGGCTGTATCCGGTGAAAAACATCAGCAGGTTATCCTCCAGGTTATAACGCGTCTCCTCCGAGATTTTTGCCGGCCAGGCCTCGACGCGGCCATCCTTGTGGAAATTGAAACAGGTGATCCCGCCGAGCGCCGCGATGTATTGGTCCTGTTTGCCCACCGGTTCGCGGAGACGATTGATTTCGATGTCGCAGGCCTGGGCTGCCAGTTCGGTGTTGGGCACCAGGTTTTTTTTGTGCGCATGCAATGCCTTCAGCAGCGCCGTGGTAAAACTGCCGCTGCTCCCGAGGCCGGTTCCCGCCGGGATGTCCGCCATGCTCGTCAACTCGAGGAAGCCGCCATCGATATCCATCAGTTTCAAAGCTTCGCGAATGATGGGATGTTCGATCTGCGCCGCCTGCGACACGCGTTCCAGCTTCGAGTATTTAATGATGAATTCCGGAACAAAGATCTCGTGGAGCGTGATGTAGACGTATTTGTCGATGGCGGCCGTGATGAGAAACCCGCCAAAGCGCTCGTAATAGCTCGGCAGATCGGTGCCGCCGCCGCCAAGGCTGATGCGCAAAGGTGAACGGGCAATGATCATGCGCGGAGATTTAGAAGGAACTCAGGAATGCAGGGAAGCAAATAGCGCAGTGCGAACGGCCCCAACCCGGCGCGGCCATCATCACTCCCATTGCCCCCACCACGTCTCGAAATCCTCACCGGGCCGCGCCAGCAGCGTCCGGCGGCCGTCATGCCAGTATACTGTGGCGCGTCCGTGCGAAAAATGAGTCTCCCAAGGAAGATGATACGCGCCGGCGTCCAGCCACGCCAGATGGTCGCCGACACGCAGTGTGTGCGGGAGTTGAGCCCGCGCGAGTTGATCAAACGCCATGCAGGTCGGGCCATTTACAGTCGTCAGAGTCGCCGGGCCGGCACGGGGAGGGAACAGCAGTAATTCATGGGACTCCCAATTGGACACCAGCGCATTCATCGTGCGGCCTCCGTCGCAGATCAGGCTGCGCACCTTCGGTCGCTCCTTTGCGTCCAGGATTTTCAGCACCAAGACACCGCTTCGCGCCAGCAGCCAGCGGCCATTCTCCAGCCAGAGTTCCTGCGCCGATGGGAACAGCGAGAGCGCCCGCTGATAAACGCGAGCCATGTCCCGCAAATCGAAGCCGGCATCCAATCCTGTGCCGTTTCTCGACAGCACGCGCGGCGCTGGAAAACCGCCTCCCACATCGACGTAACGGGGCGCAAAGCGGGCAATCGCGCAGATCTCGGCCACCTGTGCCAGAGCCCTTTCATAGATGGCGGCGCGCGAAACATTGGTCCGCAGGTGGAAATGGACGGTCTCGAGTTTCACCCGCGCGCGTTTCAACATCTTCAACGCCTCGACCGCTTCGTCGGGAAGAAAGCCGAACTGGGTGGCAAATCCCGGGGATTCCGGATCAAACTCCTCGCGCGTCAGCAGTCGAACGCCGCAACTCCAGCCGAGCCGCCGGGCGAGTGGCGCGAGTTGCTTCGCTTCAGCCGCCGAATCGAAGTTCACATGCAGACTGCGGCGTGCGACTTGGGGGAGCCAGCGGTGTTTGGCGGGCCCGTTGACGAGGATTTGATCCGCAGAAAATCCCGCGGCCAATGCGGCGCGGAATTCGAATTCACTGACCACTTCGATCGGCCGTTTCTGTTGCTGCCACCACTCAAGGAGAGGCAGCACCGGCTGGGTCTTGCAGGAGAGCCAATGCCGGAGTGGCAGGTGGCCGAAATGGAGGTGCAATTCCTCGAGCGCCTGTGCGAGAGGCGCGACTGAAAACAGATAGAACGGAGTGGAGCGATCGCCCAGGAGCGGCTTCACGAGCCCGCGCCAGAATTTGTGAAGGCCGGCGGAGTATTCGGAGATGGCTTTCAAGCGCGTCGCCCGAAAGATGGGCGAGGTCCCGCACCGGGCCAAGCAAGAACCTGCGGACGCGTCCGAGCGATCCTCAAGTCTTCACAATCCGATCGCCTTGGTGACCGCAGCGGTGTTGGCGGCAACGATGATGGGCTCGAATCCCGCGGCACTCACCGCCGTGTCAGGATCCTTCAATCCATGTCCGGTCATCGTCGCCGTGACGAGGCTGCCTTCGGGGATCAACCCGGCCTGCACAAATTTGATGAGACCCGCCAGGGGGGTGGCGCAGGCGGGCTCGACGAAAATCCCCTCAGTGCGGGCGATCAACTGATAGGCAGCGAGCAATTCCGCATCGGTCACCTTGTCGATGCGGCCATCGGATTCCTGGGCGGCAGCGACCGCGGATTGCCAGCTGGCGGGGTTGCCGATCCGGATCGCGCTCGCAACAGTTTCGGGATTTTCCACCGCATGCCCGTCCACAATGGGCGCCGCGCCGGCGGCCTGCCAGCCTATCATCCGGGGCAGCGTATCGGAATGGCCGGCGGCCTGGTATTCCTTGAATCCCTTCCAGTAGGCCGTGATGTTCCCCGCATTGCCCACCGGCAGGAAATGGAAATCCGGGGCATCGCCCAGGGCATCGCAAAGTTCGAATGCCGCGGTCTTCTGGCCTTCGATGCGAACCGGGTTGATGGAATTGACGACCTCGACCTTTCCGGTTTCGCCGAGCTCGCGCACGATGCGCAGGGCGTCGTCGAAATTGCCCTCCACGGAGATGGTGGTCGCTCCATACATCAGCGCCTGCGAAAGTTTGCCCAGGGCGATCTGCCCTTTGGGGAGCAGCACGACGCATTTCATTCCGGCCCGGGCCGCGTAGGCCGCGGCGCTCGCGCTCGTGTTCCCGGTGCTGGCGCAAATGACAATCTGCGCTCCACGCTCCTTCGCCTTCGACACCGCGAGGGTCATCCCGCGATCCTTGAACGAGCAGGTCGGATTCAGCGCTTCATACTTAAGATAAAGCAGGAAGTTGCCGCCGATGGCCTCCACAAATCTCTGCGCGGGAATCAACGGCGTGTTCCCCTCCAGCAGCGTCACCACGGGGGTCGCGGCGGTCACCGGCAGAAAGGCCGCATACCGCCTGATCACACCGGGCCAGGTGGAGGGGGATTTCAATGCTGTGGGTTGAGCGTTCATTCAAAATTCTCGACTCGAATCATCACAGGCGCGGCTTTCACGACCTTCAACCGCGCGATTTTCGACAGCGCGCCCGCCATCGCCGCATTCGTCGCATCGTGAATCATCAGGATCAATGGCACACCGCGGCCTTCGTGGCCTTCGGGCTGGATCACCGATGAGATGCCAATGCGCGCGCCCGCCAGGATCGCAGCGATTTTCGCCAGTGTCCCCGGCCGATCAATGACATCGAGACGAACGTAATAACGGCTGACGACGTCATCGATCGACAGCACGGCGCCATCACGCTCATGCGGAACGAAAGGCGGAATTCGATTGCGCGTGCCGCATTTCAAGTCAAGGGCGGCATCCGCCAGATCGCTCAACACCGCGCTGGCGGTCGCATCCTGCCCCGCTCCGCGTCCATAATAGAGCGTGTCGCCCACGATGTCGCCGCGCACATAGATCGCATTGAAGACATGATTGACGCTGGCCAGCACGTGCGTGTCGGGAACGAGCGTCGGGTAGACCGAAACCTGGATTGCCGAGGCTCGATTTCCGATTTTAGACGAGCGTCCCGCAGCTCCGGACTGGTGGTGAGCATCGATCGATCCCGGCCGCTTTACGATGCCGAGCAACTTGATCGTGTAGCCGAGAAGCGCCGCGAATTCCATGTCCAGCCGCGAAATGGAGCGGATGCCTTCGACATGAATATGCTTTGGGTTGACCCAAAAACCGTGCGCGAGCGAAGCCAGGATGCCGGTCTTGTGCGCCGCATCATGGCCATCGATGTCCAGCGATGGCTCGGCCTCGGCGTAACCCAGGCGCTGCGCATCCGCCAGCACATCGGCGAAGTCCGCGCCCTCGAGCTTCATGCGCGTCAGGATATAGTTGCAGGTCCCATTGACGATTCCGTAGAGGCGTGTGATGCGATTGCCGATCAACCCTTCGCGCAGGACCTTGATGATGGGAATGCCGCCGGCGACGCTGGCCTCGTAGTAAAGGTTGGTCCCGTAACGCTGGGCGGCTTCAAAAAGTTCCTCGCCATGGGCCGATAGGAGAGCCTTGTTGGCTGTGACAACCGGTTTGCCCAGGCGCAGAGCGGCCAGGACCACCTGTCGGGCTGTCGTGGTGCCGCCCAGGAGTTCGACGACGAGATCCACCGCCGGATCATTAAGCACGTCGCGCCAATCGTTGGTCAGCAGCGCCCGGGGAAAGGTAATGGAACGGCGTTTGCGGACGTTCCGAACCGCCACGCGGGCGATCCGGAGGCGCACCCCAAGTCGTGAGGCCATCAGCGGACCATTCCGCCGAACGGCGGCAAAAACGCCACCGCCCACGGTTCCGCCACCGATCAAACCCAGGTTTACCTGCTGCATTAAGAACGGGAAGCTTGCCGGCAACGCGCCCGAGCGACAATGCTTTTTCGAGATAGCGTGACGCGGGGTGCAGGACAGAATTCTTCAGAACAGTGGGAATTCAACAGAAGCAAACGAAGGAAACGAAGAAGGCGCTATTCCGCCCTTCGGGCACCTTCTCCTCCTTTTCTGAAATGGAGGAGAGCGAGGGGGAGAGGAGGCGTTTCTGTCCAGCGGTTACTGGACAGGAGAAAGCATGCCCCGTCGGCCGTCGCTTTACTCGTCCCCCGCAGTGAATTAATCTGCGGTTCGCATGAAGGAATCCTACATCGCGGCCAAGGAACGTTGGGCGCGCAAGATGGTGGGGAAGGAAAAGCCCGCTGTCCGGTCCGTGGATCGGCTCCCGCCCGGCCAGCGGCAGGTGCATAATTTTCCCGTTCTCGATCTCGGCATCCAGCCGGACATCCCCCCCGAGAAATGGGAGTTAAAGATTCACGGCCATGTCGAAAATCCCGTGACCCTCGATTGGAACCAGTTCATGGCATTGCCACAGTTCACGGATATCAGCGATTTTCATTGTGTCACCACCTGGAGCCAGTTCGAGATGAGCTTCAGCGGCGTCGCTTTTTTCACGCTCGCCGATCTCGTGAAACCGCGAAGCGATGCCACGCATGTTTTTTTCAAGAGCTACGACGGCTACTCGACCAACAACCCGCTCGATGCGTGCATGGATGACGATGTCCTGGTGGCGCATTCGTGGAACGGAAAACCGCTGACCAGGGAGCATGGCGGCCCGGCGCGGGTCATCCTCCCAAAGCGTTACGCCTGGAAGGGAGCCAAGTTTGTTCGCGAAATCACCTTCCTGGATCGCGACATACTCGGCTTCTGGGAGGTGCGCGGCTATTCCAACACTGCCGATCCGTGGACCGAAGATCGTTTTTCCTGAACCAGCCGGGCGGGTTTTTGATTTTTCATTTTTCGATTTTTTTCCTCGCGTGCGCACCGTTTATTTCGATTACAACGCCACAACCCCGCTGGATGGCGGGATCCGCGACCGGATGCTGCCCTTCCTCGAGGAGGTATGGGGCAATCCATCGTCCGTGCATCATGTGGGCCGGCAGGCGCGGGCATTGCTGGATGACGCCCGGGATCGCGTCGCGAACATCTGGCGGAGCAAACCGAGCGAAGTGATTTTCACCAGTGGCGGGACCGAGGCGAACAATCTGGCGATCTTTGGCGCCGCGCGATTGTTGCGCCACAAAGGGCGGCACTTGATCACCAGCCGCATCGAGCATCACGCGGTGCTGCATTGCTTTGAATATCTTGAAAAAAAGGAGGGGTTCGAGGTCACCTGGCTGCCCGTGAACGCCGGGGGTTTCGTGGAGGCCAATTCGCTCGTGCAGGCGTTGCGCCCGGACACGGTGCTGGTGAGTGTCATGGCGGCGAATAATGAGACGGGCACTCTTCAGCCGGTGGCGGACCTGGGCCGGATTTGCCGGGAGCGGGGGGTCATTTTTCACACCGACGCGGTCCAATGGTTTGGCAAGGAGCCCTTCGAGAGCATTCACCAATTCGAAGCCGATCTCGTCTCCTGCTGCGCGCACAAGTTTCACGGACCGAAAGGTGCGGGCGCACTTTTCATCCGGTCCCCGTTGCAGCCGGACCCGATTCTTTTTGGGGGCGGCCACGAGAACGAACGCCGGGCCGGGACGGAAAACCTCGCCAGCATCATCGGTTTTGCCGAAGCGACGGAACGGTTCATCCGGACGCCGGTTTTTTCGCGGGCACAACTGGCGCCGCTGACGAGCCGGCTGGTGGACTTGGCGGACCAACTGTCAAACGACGGAGTGGTGTTGCGCAGTGCTCGCGAACGGTGCCTGTCGAATACGGCCGCCTTTACGGTGCGCGGGATTGATAGCATGACGCTGCTGGCGGGGTTGGATTTGGAAGGGGTCTGCGCCTCGAGCGGTTCCGCGTGCTCGGCGGGATCTCTCGAGCCTTCCCACGTGATGGTGGCATTGGGCGCCGACACGGATGAAGCCAATGGGCTGGTCCGTTTCTCGCTGGGTCGCGAGTCGACCGGGGAAGACGTGGCGCACGTCGAGCGCGTTCTCCCGGGGATTATCGCGCGGGCGCGGCGATGAAACCCGCGACGAACGCGTTGGCCGGATTGGCGGCGATCGTTTGGGGAGCGCCGATTTGCTGCACCTCGCCCGATTTCATGATGACGATGCGATCCGCCAGTTCCTGCGCCTCTTCGTAATCGTGAGTGACGAAGAACATGGTTGTCCGGAGCTGCTCATGAAGCTTCGACACGTCCCTCCGCAATTGCCGGCGCAAGGGAGCGTCGAGATTGGCGAAGGGTTCGTCAAACAGAAATACTTTTGGTTCCCGCACCAGTGCGCGGCCGATCGACACGCGCTGGCTTTCGCCGCCGGAAAGATCCTTCGGGAAGCGACCGAGCAATGAAGCGATGCCGAGATTGGCAGCCGTCTCCCGCACGCGCTTTTCGATCTGCGCCGGAGGCACCTTCCGGAGCTGAAGTCCGAACGACATGTTCTGGAACGCGGTCATGTGCGGGTAGAGCGCCGGTTGCTGAAAAACCATCGCCACGTCGCGCTCATGGGGCTCCACCCGCGCCATCGATCTGCCGTCGATGGACATCGTGCCGGAGGTCGGGTCTTCCAGGCCGGCGATCAGGCGGAGAACGGTGGTCTTGCCGCATCCGGAGGGTCCAAGAATGACGACGAACTCGCCCGGCTCGACGTCGAGACTGACACCGCGCACAGCCTCGATAGGCTCGCCCTTCGGGACGGAATAGGTTTTGGAAATCTTCTCGAGAACGACACGGGCCATGAATCGCGAGTGTCAGCAGGAGCGGTCGCGAAGTCGAGAGCGTACGGGCGCTGAACTCCACCCTTTGGGGGACGATGCAATCCCGTTGGGATTGGAGCGGGGCATTTATGCCGCTTCAATTTTCGCCCGGCTCGAGATACACCGACACCCGAGGGCGACTTCCGATGAAGCGGCACAAATGCCGCGCTCCGTGCTTCGCGGCTCGCGCGGGAGGTTCCGCTCGGAGAGGCTCTGGAAAAAGCGGGTCCCTCCTCGTTCAGCGTTGCCGGACGGACGAGTTTCACGCTGAATCGGGGCGCTACAGATGTCCAATGGCCCCGCAACGTTGCCAAACCTGATCCTCTTCGAGGACGACCACCTGCTGGTTATCAACAAACCCGCCGGCTGGAACACCCATGCCCCCTCCCCGTTTGCAGGCGAAGGGGTCTTCGAATGGCTGCGTCACCGGGAGCCCCGCTGGGAGACTCTCGCCATCATCCATCGCCTCGACAAAGAGACCAGCGGAGTGATGGTGTTTGCCAAAAGCTCGGAGGCCAATCGGTCGCTCACGTCGCAATTCACGGCGCACCAAATCACGAAGAGGTATCTGCTCGCAACCGATCGCGTGCCCGAATGGCGCGAGCGGACGGTGGTCTCGACGCTGTCGCGATCCGGAGATCATTATGTGAGCCAACCCTGGCGCGCGGGCGCCGATCGGGCGGAGACACAATTCCGGACAATTGAAAAAAAAGGTTCCCGAGTGTGGCTCGAGGCGAAGCCGATCACAGGACGGACTCATCAGATTCGGGTTCATGCGGCTGCCGTTGGAATTCCAATTCTGGGGGATGTGCTTTATGGCGGCGCGCCGGCCCGCCGTGTTTTTTTGCACGCGAGTGAACTCACACTGCAGCATCCGGCCACCCGGAGCGCGATGACTTTCGCCGCGGAGCCGGGCGAAGGTTGGGATTCGAATGCCGTTGCGGACGAGCCGGCGAAGGCGGGGTTGCGGAGGGCGATTATTCATCCGTCCGAAACCACGGCGTACCGCGTGGTGCATGGAGCGGCGGACAACCGTCCCGGGGAATATGTGGATCGATTGGGTGAATACATTCTGGTGCAATCGGCGGAGTCGGAGATCGAGAGCGGATTCGCCGAGAGGTTTAAATCCGCGCATGGCGTCTATCACAAGCAGCTCAAGCGTGAAGTTCGGCAGGCGCAACCGGGCAAGGCCTGTCCGAAATGGAGCGGCGGGGAGGCCGCGCCCGATCGATTCGAAATTCTGGAGAACGGAATTCGTTTCGAGCTGAGTTTCAACGAGGGGTACTCTGTGGGGCTGTTTCTCGATCAACGGGACAATCGCCGGAGATTTCTGAACAACCATATCGCCGCAGGATTTCCGCTTTTCGAGCAGGGCGCGGCGGGTTGCGAAGTACTGAACACCTTTGCGTACACGTGCGGCTTCTCCGTGTGCGCGGCGATGGCGGGCGCCCGCGTGACAAGCCTGGATCTCTCGAAAAAATATCTGGAATGGGGCAAACGGAACTTCACGTTGAACGGGCTGAACGCAGGGGATCACGGGTTCATCCACGGGGATGCGTTTGATTGGCTGCGGCGACTCGCGAAGAAGGGGCGCTCGTTCGACGTTGTGGTGCTGGATCCGCCGACCTTTTCGCAGTCGAAAGAGACTGGGGTCTTTCGTGCGGAAAAAGATTACGCGAAACTGGTGGTGGCGGCACTGCCGGTGCTCAAGCCGGCGGGAGTGTTGTTCGCATCCACGAATGCGGCAACCCTGGGCCCCGAGGATTTCCTGGAGCAGATTGATTCCGCGCTTCGCGATGCGGGCCGGAAGAAACTCCAGCAACATTACGTGCCGCAGCCGCCAGACTTTCCAGTTTCACGCGACGAACCCGCTTATTTGAAAACGTGCTGGACGTGCGTGGGCTGACATGCAGGGTGAATTCCCTTCCGCCTGGCGTTAACCGACCACCCAATCCAACACCGACTTCTGCACGTGCAACCGGTTTTCGGCCTGGTCAAAAATGGTGTGGGCGTGGGCCTCGAACGTGGCTTCATCGATCTCCTTGCCCCGGTACGCCGGCAGGCAATGCATGACGAGCGCGTTGGGCTTGGCGATCTTGAGGAGCGCGGCGTTAATCTGGTAACCGGTCAATTCCGCGATGCGCCTCTCGGATTCGGCTTCGCGACCCATGCTGATCCAAACATCGGTGTAAAGAAGGTCCGCCCCGGACGCGGCAGCCTTGAGATCGTCAGTGACGACAATTCTGCCTCCCGCGCGCTGGAGGATCTCCGGTTTCGGCTGATAATTTTTGGGGGCGGCGATGCGCAGTTCAAAGCCGAGTTTCGCAGCGGCGAAAATCCAAGAAGCCGGCATGTTGCAGGCGCCGTCGCCAATAAACGTGACGATCTTCCCGGCGATGGGCCCCCGTTTTTCCTCGAAGGTAAAAATATCGGTCAATACCTGGCACGGATGTTCGTCATCCGTGAGGGCGTTGATGGTGGGGATATTGGAAAACTTTGCAAATATATCGAGATCCAGTTGAGCAAAGGTCCGGATGACGGCGCCGTGCAACATGCGTCCAAGAACGCGCGCGGTGTCCTGAATCGGCTCCCCGCGACCGAGTTGGATATCTGCGGCATTGAGAAACATGACCTGGCCGCCCAGTTCACGAATGCCGACTTCAAACGAGACGCGGGTGCGCGTCGAGGACTTGCTGAAAAGCAAAGCCCAGGTCTGGCCGGCGAGCGGGCGCGGGGCGTCCCCGCTGCGCTGTTGTTTAAAAATGGCGCCTCCCCGCAGGATTCGATCCATATCGGCACGACCCAGTTTTTCGATGCTCAAAAGATGTTTCATCGTTGATTCATTTCGGGCACGTCCCCGAAAGCGAGTTTATTAGCCAATGCAGGGCTGTTCGTCACTGGTTTTGTTTCCGCGCATGCCGGGAATGGAGGCTCCTCCTCTCCCGCCCTTCGGGCACCCTCTCCTCCATTTCGGAAATGGAGGAGAGGGAGGGGAGAGGAGGCGCTTCTGTTCGCCGGTCGCTGGGCAGGCGACGGCGTTTTGAATGGCAGCCACCTCCGCGGTCGTCTGTTTCTATCACTGACTATCATGAAGCTTCCTCTTCTCCTGGCCATGACCGCCACATCGCTCTCCGCCGCCACAACGACTCCATTGACACTCCACGCGCGGTCGCGTCCGGCGGAGACCCCCACGCAATCCGTCACCCAGGCGATTGAGTGGGACCCAAAAAAGACGGCGTTGATCATCTGTGACATGTGGGATGATCATTGGTGCAAAAGCGCATCGCGCCGGGTGGGGGAACTGGCGGGTCCGATGAATGACGCAATTAAGAAGGCGCGCTCGAGGGGAATTTTCATCATCCATGCGCCGAGCAGCGTGACGAAGTTTTACGAGGGAACGCCCCAGCGCGAACGCGCGCGACAGGCGCCTTTCGCAGCGACGCCGGTGCCGCTGGCGACCGCCGAACGATGGGGAACGACCTGGTGCTGGCCTGACGCGAAACGCGAAAAGGATCTGCCGATCGACGATTCAGACATGGGTTGCGACTGCGCGAAAAAATGCGTCATTCGCGAGGCGTGGACGCGCGAGATTTCGAAGATCCAGATCGCGGCGGAGGACGCGGTCACGGATGACGGACAGGAGACGTGGAACCTCCTGGCGGCGCGCGGCATTGACAACGTCATTCTCATGGGCGTTCACCTGAACATGTGCGTTCTGGGACGTCCGTTCGCCATCCGTCAGCAGGTTCACCTGGGCAAGAATGTGGTGTTGTGCCGGGATCTCACCGACACGATGTACAACCCGGAAAAGGCCCCCCACGTTTCGCACTTTGAAGGGACGGACCTGGTCATCGAGCATGTGGAAAAATATTGGTGTCCGACGATCACGAGCCGGGATCTGACCGGCGGCGCGCCCTTTCATTTCAAGAACGACACTCGCAAGAAGCGGCTGGCGGATTGATGGCCGGTGCTGGGCGAAACGATGGTTTGCGCCGTGTTTGACTTGTCAGGCGCGAGTTCTCTAACGTCGCGGCGTTCGACAAATCCGCCATCCCATCCACACGTGCTCCATCCCCGTGATCATCGTCCTGCAGCGCCGCGCCGGGTTGTCGTGACGGGCGCGGGCCTGGTGACGGCGCTGGGTTCCGGCTGGCGCGCCAACGCCGCGGGATTTCGCGAAGGCAGGACGGCGTTCCGTCCCGTGACGCTCTTTGATGTTTCACGACAGCGGGTCCGGCAGGCAGCGGAGGTGGATTTGCCAGCGGACATTCCGGGAACGCGTCTCAGCCCGCGGACGCAAAGCCGGCTGGATCGGGCGGCCAAATTACTTTTGATCGCGGCTGTGGAAGCCTGGCAGCAGGCCGGCTGGACCCATGAGGGGTCGCTTCCGCTGGTGCTGGGGACAACGAGCGGTGGAATGCGGATGGGCGAGGAGTATTACCGCCAGGCGATTAATGAGCCGCACTGCACCCGGGGCCAGGCGCGGCGCGCGCTGCAATATCAACCGCAGCGGCAGGGCTTGGATCTGGCGGCTGCATTTGGATTTCAAGGCCCGCAATTATTCATCGCCAATGCGTGCGCGTCCGGGGCCAACGCGATAGGGCACGCGTGGCATTGGATCCGGCACGGAAGCGCGGAGCGGGTGTTGACCGGCGGTTACGATGGGTTGAGCCAGCTGGTTTTTTCGGGCTTCGATTCGTTGCAGGCGCTGTCCCCCACCCAATGCCGGCCGTTCGATGCGGCGCGCGATGGACTGTCACTCGGCGAGGGGGCCGCGGTGCTGGCCCTGGAGAACCTGGAAACCGCCCGGGCACGCGGCGCTGATATATTGGGCGAGATCTGCGGTTACGGCGCGGCAACAGATGTGCATCACCTGACGCAACCACATCCGGATGGCGACGCGGCATTGGGTTCGATGACGAATGCCTGCGCGGCGGCCGGGGTGGAACCGCGGCAGATCGGTTACGTCAACGCGCACGGCACCGGCACGCCATTGAATGACAGCGCCGAAGCGGCAGCCATCACCCGCTGGGCGGGCGATCATGCGGGCCGAATCCCGGTCAGCTCAACCAAGGCCAGCATTGGCCATCTGCTCGGAGCGGCGGGCGCCGTCGAAGCAGTGGCCTGTTTGATGGCCTTGAAGGAACAATGGCTGCCGCCCACGCGGACGATCGAAACTCCCGACGCCGCGTGTGGATTTCCGCTCGTGCGCGAACCGCAGGCCGCGTCGGGGCTCGAGTATGCGCTGACAAATTCGTTCGGTTTCGGCGGCGCCAATGCCACGCTCGTTTTGAGGAGGTGGTCGTGAGAAACGGGGTTTCACGATGAGCGAAATTTTTGTGCACGGAATCGGCGCGGTTTCCCCGGCCGGGTGGGGAGTTCCGGCCATGAGAGCCGCCCTGAAAAGTGGCGTTGCGATGCCGGTGAGCGAGCTGGCGCGGCCCGGCTGGAAAGAGTCGCTGCGGGTGCGCACGGTGCCTGCCGCCTCGCCGCGACCGGCGTTTCTCGCCCATCCCCGTCTGCGTCGCGCAAGTCCCATTACCCAGTATGCGGTGGGCGCAGCGTTGGAGGCATTGGGAACGGACTCCGCGGGAGCCGGCGTGCGCGACATGCGGTTGGGCATCGTGCTCTGTGTGATGAATGGATGTGTCGGGTATTCGCGAAGATTTTACGATGAGACCCTTCGGGATCCGGCGCGAGCGAGTCCGCTTGTTTTTCCTGAGACGGTCTTCAACGCCCCTTCGAGCCACCTGGCGGCGCTGCTCGGCATGACCGGAATCAATTACACGCTGGCGGGGGATCCCGGGACATTTGGACAGGGGCTTGCCCTGGCAGCCGATTGGATCGAGACGGGCACTGTGGAAGGCTGTCTTGTCATCGGAGCTGAGGAGACCGATTGGGCCACTGCGGACGCGTGCGGTTTATTCTCGCGGGCTGCGGTGCCGGCCGAGGGGGCGGGAGCGATCTATCT
>JBEEGQ010000039.1:0-6233 GCA_041166945.1 Verrucomicrobiota bacterium | reverse complement strand
CCCGGATCGAAATCATAAAGATTCGACAGCTGATACCGGAGCGCATTGCGAATGATGCGGTACGTTTCGCCGACTTTCTCGATGCGTTTTTCGGAGACGATGATGTCGCTGCGATAATCCTGCGAGGCCACCCACAGGCGCATCACATCGGCGCCCCATTTCTTCACGTAAGCATCGGAGGTCTGGGGCTTTTCATACACGCCCTGCCCTTGCTTGCTCTTCGAGATTTTCTCGCGGTCCTCGTCCACCATGAAGCCATGGGTAAGCACGGTTTTGTAAGGTGGCGCCGCATTGCCCGCGAGCGAGAGAAGCAGGGAGGATTGAAACCAGCCGCGATGCTGGTCCGAGCCCTCGAGGTAAAGATCGGCAATCCAGCGATCGTATCCTTCGATCACTTCAAGCAACCTCTTTCGCATCTCGGGAGTCACGTCGTCGTCCTTGCAGCGTGACAGCGCTTTGCGAACACCCGGGCGCGAAGTGTCCGGCGCAAGCGGCGGATGCATCAGCTCGGCCCGCCGCATCAACACGGCGCGGCTGGAGGAACCGGAATCAATCCAAACGTCGAGGGTGTCATTCGTTTTGAGCGCCGCCTCGGCGCCGGTCCAATCCTGCGGCTTTACCACAGCCCATAACTCCGCGGCGGATTTCTCGAACCACACATTCGAGCCGTGTTTTTCAACGAGATCCGCCGTGTTGCGCACCACCCGCGCGTCCAGGATGGCGTTGCCCTGGCTGTCGTAAAACGCCGGAATGGGAACACCCCAGGCGCGCTGGCGGCTGATGCACCAGTCGGGACGGCTTCCGACAGCGGCTTCGATGCGATGACGGCCCCATTCCGGGATCCATGAAATCTCCTCGATTTCCCGCAGGGCGACTTTGCGGAAGTCCTCCACCGCGTGGCTTGCCAACGCGGCATCGAGCTGTTCCTGCGAGCCGCTTTCGAGAGCCGCAGCCATGACAATAGCGCGGGAGGCGACTTCAGCCTGGGTACATCGCAGTTTTGGCGTCGGGTGATCGATGCGAATAAACCACTGGTCCATGGCACGGAAGATCACCGGCGTTTTGCTCCTCCAGCAATGGGGGTAACTGTGATGATAATTCTCCTGCTTGAGCAGGGCATGGCGGAGCCGGAGCTCGTGGAGAACGGCTTCGTTGGCGTCGCTCTTGCCATGTTTTTCGAGGATCGATTTGCCGATCATTTCGGCCGGCATCTGTTGTTCCACCGGCAGATCGCCGGTGTGCGCGAAACAGCCGTTGTCATCCACGGGCGAATAGATCGGCAGCCCGTTCCGCCGGCCGAGGCCGTAATCCTCGAGACCGTGCCCCGGGGCGATGTGAACGAACCCCGTCCCGGTGCTATTCTCGACAAACTCGTCGCCAGGGAACAGCTGGCCAGTCCGATTACAAAAAGGGTGTTGATACTCGAAGGACGCCAGCTCGATCGCGTCGAGACTGCGGACGATCTGATAATTCTCCCAGCCGCACTTCTCCGCGACGGCGGACAGCAGCATCGTCGAAACAATGAACGCCTCTCCGCCCGCGGAAACGAGGGAGTAGGTGAATCCCGAGTTATACGCCACGGCGAGGTTCGCAGGGAGCGTCCACGGCGTGGTTGTCCAGATGACGAGGTTCACCCCGGCCTGGCCGAGGATCGGAAATTTTACAAAAACGCTCTGGCTGACGTGGTCGGCATATTCGACTTCCGCTTCGGCGAGCGCGGTGCGGCACGGGATGCTCCAATACACCGGCTTCTTCCCGCGATAGACGAACCCTTTCTCGACGATGTCGGCGAAGAGGCGCAATTCCTCCGCCTCGTATGACTTGTCGAGTGTCCGGTAGGGCTTTTCCCAGTCCGCAAGCACCCCGAGCCGTTGAAACTGCGCGCCCTGGATTTCGATGTATTTGCGCGCATACGCATCGCAAGCGGTGCGGATGGACGCCGCATCGGCGGTGGCATCGCCCGCCTTGCGCATCTCCTGGCTGACCTTGAATTCGATCGGCAGACCATGGCAATCCCATCCAGGTACATAAGGCGCATGTCGGCCGCGAATCGTGTGAAACTTGACGATGATATCCTTGAGAATCTTGTTTAATGCGGTGCCGACGTGAACATCCCCATTGGTGAACGGCGGGCCGTCATGCAGGATGAATTTTTCAGCACCCGCGCGGGCGGCCTGGATTTGTTCATAGAGCCGGGCGGCGTTCCATTTCGCAAGACGTTGCGGTTCGCGCCCGACCAGATCGGCTTTCATCGGGAAATCCGTCCGCGGCAGGTTCAGCGTATCTTTGTAGTCCATGATCAAGAATTCACGAGGCGTGAATGTGAAGTCAATACAGCCACTTCTCAATCTCCCCTGCGGGCGAGAGGGCGACCCCCAGGCGGCGGTAGGCCCAGCACATATAGCTGACGCTGACGAAATAGGAGGCGGGCAGGCGATTCGCCACGCCGATTTTCACCCCGAGCAGTGTGGTCTTGCCGCCAAAACCCATGGGGCCGATGCCGAGTTCGTTGGACGTTTCGAGAATGTCCTGCTCGAGCTTGTCCAATTCCGGAACGGGGTTTCGATCACCGAGCGGCCGCAGGAATTGTCTCTTCGAGAATTCGTAACCGGTCGAACGGTCGCCTCCAATGCAGACTCCGAGGATGCCCGGGCCGCAGCCCTTGCCTTGTGCCTGCAACACCGCGTCGAGGATGACGCGCCGACACCCGTCGAGATCGCGGCTGGCGTGGAGCTTCTCGTTCGGGAGGGAATATTGCGCGCCCACATTTTCGCAACCGCCCCCTTTTAAAACCAGCCGGACATCGATATTCGATGCGCGATGCTGATGAAAATGAAGCGTGGGCGAGCCGGGCCCGATGTTCGTGCCATCATTCACCCCGGTCAATGAATCCACGGAATTCTGGCGCAGAAAACCTTTCCGGGTCGCGAGCGTGACCATGGCCTTTGCGGTCTCCTCAAATTCAACCTGGTCATAGCCGACGGGGCAATCGATGTAGAAAAGGATGCTGCCGGTGTCCTGGCAGATGGGCTGCGATTTTTGTTTCGCCAGGACGATGTTGCGCTCGATGATTTTCATGGCGCTCTCGGCGATGGTTCCCTTTTTCTCCCTCTCGAGGGAGGCGAGAATGGCGTCGCGAACGTCGTCGGGAATTTCAGCCGAGGTGCGGCGGATGAGTTCAAGGAGCGAATCGCCCAGATTGGTCATGCATTTTACGCTACGGACTTGGGCGGGGGGTGTCAACGGCACCGGCACAGCGCCTCACACTGCACTCAGGCGCCCCGCTTTTTTGATGCAACTTCCGGCAGGCCGGCGCAACATTCCGCCACGCCATGCGATCGGCCACGTCGCGCCCCTCCAGAAATGACGAAGCTCCTATGAGAACCGATGGGAAGAATGCGAAGAATGCGAGCGGTGGAGACGATTCATCCCATTCCTCCCATGCTTCCCATCCCATCATCCCTCCGCGCGGCGATTACCAGACCCTCCTCTCCTACCAAAAGGCCGAGGTCATCTACGACCTCACCTTCCGCTTCGCGCACAAGTATCTCGGGAAAGGCGATCGCACGGTGGACCAGATGATCCAGTCCGCCCGCTCTGGCAAACAGAACATCCTCGAAGGCAGCAAGGCCGCGCTCACCTCCAAGGAAACCGAGATCAAGCTCACCAACGTCGGCCGTGCCAGCCTGGAAGAACTGCTCGCCGACTACCGCGATTATCTCCGCGTGCGCGACCACGCCATTTGGGACAAGGACTCCAGGGAGGCCCAGTTCGTCAGGCGGTTGGGCCGAAAGACCCCGCACACCTACGAGCTTTACCGGGAATTTGTGGAGACCCGGCAGCCGGAGGTGCTGGCCAACATCGCGCTCTGCCTGATTCACCAGACCAACTACCTGCTCGATCAGCAACTGCGCCGGCTGGAAAAGGATTTCCTGGAACAGGGCGGCCTGCGCGAGCGGATGTTTAAGGCACGGCTCGCCCATCGCAGCGAAGCACCAAAGAAATAATATTCATAACTTCCATCAATTCCGCCATCGTGTCGAAATAAACCCTAGTTTTCGACAGATCCGCGGCGCCATCCTCATTGCACCGCTTCGGGCGTTCGTTTAGTTTTGACGGCGCATGTTGCTTCGAGTGTTGCGCGGTGGATGGGCGGGATTGTTCTGCCTCTGCTTGTGCGGGTGCCCCCAGCCCGCCGAGAACCAGACGGACGAGCAAAAAAACCCGCATTATATCGCCGGAAAGGAAAAACTCGCCGCGCTCGATTATAAGGGCGCGGTCGCATCCTTCGAGCGCGCCACCGAGGACAACCCGCGCTCGGCGCTGGCGCACTTCGAGTTGGGTGTGCTTTACGAGACGCGCGAGAACGATTACGCCGCGGCGCTGTATCATTACAACAAGGCGTTGAAGTTGCGGCCGGCGGGTTATCCTGCCGACAACATCCACCAGCGCATTCCGGGCTGTAAACAGGAATTGGTGAAGGCGGATTCACTCGAAATTGTGCATCCGGCGATGCTCCGTGAAACAGCGCGGCTGCGGGAGGAAAACCAGGCGATGCGCAAACAGATCGAAACGTTAATGGCCCAGCTCGCCAGCCGTCCCGGGCCTGCCGGGAACACCGGTGGCACCATCGCTACGCCGGCAGGCGCGCGGGCCGCGCCCGGTGGATCGGCTTCCGGGCCCCTGGGCGCGGGAACACCCGCACGTCCCGTGGCAGGCGGGACCACGAGGCTGACCCAGCTTCCGCCGGTGAATCACACCAATTCCCCATCAGGCACGTCCACGGCACGACCGCGGGTGCACGCGGTCAAACAAAACGAAACTCCCGCCGGGATCGCGCGTTCCTATGGAGTGCGCCTGGACGCCCTACTCGCCGCCAACCCGGGGCTTGACCCGCGCAAATTGAAGGTCGGACAGGTGTTGAACCTGCCCCCGCCTTGAGCGGCCCGATGCGTTACAAACTTTCCCTCCTGCTCGTCACCACGTTTTTCATCACGATGAACGTGCTCCTGTGGCGTTCCGAATTCGGCGCGCGCGGCCGTTTGGGAACTCCGCTGCCGGCGGAAACAGTCTGGGAAAAGGTGCTCACCTCGCCGGATAATTCCTTCCTCGAGATGCGTCACAAGGGCGTCAAAATCGGGCGCGCCCATTGGAGCGCCACCATCAATGAAGCTCCGGCCGCCAGCCTGCCCACCACCGATGACGGGCCGCCCGAAGGCATGGTTAAAACGGTCACGGGCTACGCCTTGAATTGTGAGGGAACCGTTTCCCTCGAGGATCTCAGCCGCGTCCGTTTCGATTTCACCATCAAATTCGACACGAACCAGTCCTGGCGGGAAATTTTCGTCAAGATTTCGATTAAACCGTTTGTCTGGGAAATCCGATCCTCGGCGGCGACAGAGACGCTTCGATTTACGGCGGAGGATGACGAAGGCCGGCGCGATCAAACTTATCGTTTCAGTGAATTGCAAAATCCGGAAAAAATCGTGAAGGCACTCGGGGGTCCATTGATGCCTGCGTTCCTGGCGCTCTCGGGACTCCCATCGGCAACGGGTCCGGACACCAAGGCCGCGCAGACGAACCGGATGTCGCTCGGGCTTCGCTGGGAGGCGCACAACGACGGGCTGAAGGTCGGCCGCATCCCGATCCGGGTCTATCGCATCGAGGCGAAAATCTTCGACCGGTTTCGGGCGGTGTTTTTCGTCAGCCCCGTCGGCGAAATCCTCCGTGTCGAGCTGCCGGATGATGTGGTGTTGATGAACGAAGCCGTCATGAGCCTGGCCAATTGAATTGAGGATTGAAGACTGAAGAGGAAGCATGATCGAACTGGTCCACATCGTTAAAAAATTCGGTGACCTCGTCGCCGTGAACGACCTGAGCCTCACGGTGAACAAGGGCGAGTTTTTTGCCGTGCTCGGTCCGAATGCCGCCGGCAAGACGACGACCATCCGCATCCTCGCGGGATTGATCAAGCCCACGTCGGGGGTGGCGCGCGTTGCCGGTTTTGATGTTCAAAAGGATCCTCTCGAGGTGCGCCGCCGCCTCGCCTACGTCCCTGATTTTCCATTCCTTTATGACAAGCTGACACCGTGGGAATTCTTTCGGTTCACGGGACAGATGTTCCGGATGGAGGACGCGCAGATTCTGGCGAAGGCGGGACTGCTCATCGCCCGCTTCAACCTCGAGCAGTTTGTCCATAAACCGATCGAAGGCCTGTCACATGGAACCCGCCA
>JBEEGQ010000038.1:0-17723 GCA_041166945.1 Verrucomicrobiota bacterium | reverse complement strand
GCTCTCGTTCGTTCGCGACGATGGCAAGGGCTTCATCGGCATCCACAGCGCCGCCATCACGTTTACCGGCTGGCCAGAATACGGCGAAATGCTGGGCGGGTATTTCGACGGCCACCCCTGGGGCCAGTTCAATGCGCCGCTCGTCGTCGAGGATGCGAAGTTCCCCGGTCTAAAGAACTTTCCGGCGACGTTCTCTCTCTTCGACGAAATTTATCAGATCAAGGACTACTCCCGGCAGAACGTGCGCGTGCTGATGAGTCTCGACGCCAGCAAACTCGATCTTACCCGCAAAGGCGTGAAGCGCACCGACAATGACTTCGCCGTCATCTGGGCGAAGCATTTTGGCAAGGGTCGCGTGCTCTACAACGGACTCGGCCACGTCCCCGCCCTCTGGGACCGCCCAGACTTTCAAAAAATGTGGCTGGAGATGGTGCAGTGGTCGATGGGATTGACTCCGGGTGACGCCACGCCGCAACCGAAACCGGGCAAATGAGCCAGCCTCCCCTTCCAAGCTTATGAAACGATTCGCACTTTGGAAATGCGTCGTCGCACTCGCCGCGACAATGTTTGCTGCTCCCACGAAGGCCGCCCCGTCCGTCGGCCCGGAATATCGCGTCGGCGGATTTGTCCTCGGCTGCCAGGCGTACACCTTCCACCGCTTCACGGCGTTTGAAGCGATTGAAAGAACAGCGGCGGCGGGCGGCAAGGCGATTGAATTTTATCCGGGCCAGTCACTCAGCCTGGACGACAAGAAATCCAAGGTCGATGCGAACGCCACGGACGAAACGATCCTGAAGCTCAAGGCCAAGGCGAAGCAGCACGGCCTGCTCATCGTGAACTTCGGCGTGGTGGGAATCCCAAAGGACGAAGCCGGAGCGCGGAAGGTTTTCGATTTTGGGAAGAAGTTGGGCGTTCGCGCCATCACCATCGAGCCGTCGCCCGATCAAATCGACCTGATTGAGAAGCTGATCCAGGAGTATGACATCGCAGCGGGGATTCACTGTCATCCGAAGCGCGCCAATAAACCTGACTACAAACTTTGGGATCCCAACTACGTCTTCTCGCTCGTCAAGGATCGTGACCCGCGTTTCGGCGTTTGCGCCGATGTCGGGCACTGGACGCGCTCCAGCGTGGATGCCGTCGCTGGACTCAAGATTTTCGAGGGCCGCGTCATCAGTGTGCATTTGAAGGACATCGTTGAATCCGGCAACCCCGATGCGCCCGACCTCCCGCTCGGCCTGGGCGTCACGAACGTGAAAGGCATCCTGCGTGAACTGCGCCGTCAGAAGTTCGACGGGAACATCTCCATCGAATACGAGCGCGATTGGGAAAACACCGTGTCGGACATCGCGCAATGCATTGGGTATGTCCGCGGCTTTGCCGACGCGGAGAACAAGCCATGAATCAGCCTCGCAACAAAACCAGAAGCGGATTGAGCCGCCGGACATTCATTCGCGGCACGGCCACGGCCATCGCCGGATTCACCATCGTTCCCCGCCACGTTCTCGGCGGCGCCGGCTTTGTTGCGCCGAGCGAGAAGGTGAACATCGCCATCATCGGCTGCGGCGGTCAGGGGCGCACCAATGTTCGCGCGCTTTTCCAGGAAGCCGACGCGCAGATCATCGCGGTGGCTGATCCCATCGAGGCGCAGAATCTCGACGCGTTCTATTACAAAGGCGCCGCCGGACGCCTGCCGGTGAAGGCTGAGATTGAGAAGCACTACTCTGCGAGGACGCCAAACTACAAGGTCGCAGCCTACGAGGATTTCCGTCACTTGCTGGAGAAGGAGAAGGCCGTCGATGCGATTCTCTGCGCCACGCCTGATCATCTGCACGCCTTCGCGAGCATCAGCGCGATGCGCCTGAAGAAGCACGTCTATTGCGAGAAGCCGCTCACGCACAATGTCTGGGAAGCACGGCAGGTGGCGCGTGTCGCGAGAGAATCCGGCGTGGCCACGACGATGGGCAATCAGGGGCACTCTGGGGATTTCATCCGTGAGACTTGCGAGATCATTTGGGACGGTGCCATCGGCAACGTGCGCGAAGTCCATGCCTGGACCAGCGCGACTCGCTGGAACAAAGGCCTGACTGCTCGCCCGGACGACGAACCCACGCCCAGCGGCGTGAATTGGGACCTCTGGCTCGGCCCCCGCGAATCACGCGGCTACAGTACTGCGCTGAATCCCGTTCGCTGGCGCGACTTCTGGGATTTCGGGACCGCTCCCATCGGCGATTTCTTCTGCCACAACTTTGATCCCGCGATGTGGGCGCTGAACCTGCGCGAACCACTCAGCATCGAGGCTTCGGCAGTCGGCGCGGTGGACAAATACATTGCTCCTGCCGCCGGACTTTACACCTACCAGTTTGGGCCACGCGGCGACAAGCCAGCCGTCAAGTTCACCTGGTACGAAGGCGGCCTGAAACCGCCTCGGCCGGACGCAATGGAAGGCAGTGAGCAATTCGACGGCAACGGTATCCTCTTCATCGGAGACAAAGGCTCGCTCTCCAGCCCCGGCTGGGGCGGACGTCCTAAACTCATCCCTGCATCAAAGGACAAAGAATATCAGCGTCCCAAGTCCAGTCTGGTCCGCTCAAAAGGCCATCACCGCGAATGGCTCGCCGCCTGCAAAGGCGGCCCATCGCCGAGTTCCAACTTCGAATACGGTGCGGCTCTGACGGAAGTTGGACTGCTTGGTCTGGTCGCCATGCGCGTCGGTAAAAAACTTTCCTGGGATGCCAAGGCGATGAAGTGCGGCAACGCGCCCGAAGCAGACAAATTCCTGAAAGAATCGTATCGCGCTGGTTGGGAGATTTCTTCCTGAAGAATTCGAGTCATTGTTTTCAGTTCTTTGCCGGCGTGCTGCCAGTCGTTTGATTGCGCAGCATCAAGCCAACCATCCCATCGATGAGTCCAGGGTTCGCATTTGCACCGCTGACGGAAACGTCCGGCACGATGCGGACTTTGCTTTCGCCGACGATTTGCATCAGTTGCATGAGCGTATAGCCCTGCGCGCCGATGGATTCGACGCCGACGCGATACGCTTCAGCTTTCGCTCCGCCGGTCGCACGGATGGCTTCGGCTTCGCCCATGGCGCGGAGGCGCGTGGCCTCGGCTTCGCCGGTCGCCTGCTTGATGTGCGCGTGGGCTTGCAGTTCGGAAATTTGGACGCCTTGTTCCGCACCCACGACCTGCTGCTGGATGTCGGCGAGGGAAGTCTGACGCACGAGCTGCTGGCGCTGCACTTGCGCGGCCTCCTGCACTTCGTAGGTCTTGCGCTGCTCTTCGGCAATTTTTCGGTCGGTCTGCGTCTCCATCAGTTTCCCTGGCGGATTGATGTCGCCGATCAAGGTGTCGATGGCCTGGACGTCGTACGCGCCGAGCGCGACGCGGATGTGTTCCGCCGCTTCGATTTGGCGCTGACTGCGCGCGCCGAGGAAATCGAGCACGGTGTAATCCTGCGCTGAGTTGCGGAAATAATTTCCGACAATTGGCTGCAAGACATGATCGACCAGGTTCTGCATGGAGCCGACGCGTGAGATCACTTTCGGGGCATCCAGGGTGCCGACATGGATGATCTGGGAGACGTCGAGGTTGAATGCGAAGCCGTCCTTGGAACGCACGGTGATGGACTGAAGCTTCGCGTCAAAGTTGTGCGACTCGGTGCGCGTCGCCCAGTTGAGGACGATGTTGGTGGTCGGCACGAGTTCAACTTTCATGATGCGCGTGTTGAGCGGGTGTTTGCCGGGATAAAGCGGCGAGACCCACACGCCCTTGTGGCCGACGTTGACGAGGTCGCCATGTTTGAAGTCCAGGCCGCTAACGTCTTCGTGCGCCTTACCGACGAACGAAATCACGACGCCGACATGGCCGATGGGAATTTGCACCATCGGCACTTGTTCCACCTGCGCGAACCACGGGTTCAAGTTCCACGTGCCGGACAGGAGAATTTGTTCCTGCAAACCGCGCCGGCCGCCTTGATCGATGAACGCCTGTCCATTCTGAAAGTTTTCGTGCGCAGCGACGACGGGGCCGGCGATCTCGCCTGCTTCGATCGATTGACCATCGAGCGTCGTCACAATGCCGACCATGTCCGGCGCGACGCTCGTCAGCCGGAGTTGATGCGGCGACATCCCGTGGAACTCCGCCTCCGCCGAGGTGATGATCGTGAAAAGCGCCGTGTTGATGCGATAGGTGCCGCCGGTGAGAATGCCAAGCTGGCGTCCCTTCTCGCCGCCGTTCAACAGGAACTGGCGCGCGTCCTGAAAATTATCGCAGTTGACGATGCGCGCGAGAATTCGTTCAGCGGGAATTGCCGCGCCGTCCGCTGCGATGATGAGAGCGATTTCGCCCTGCGGCACAATCACCACCGGCACTTTAAGGATGCGGAACTGCCACGGCCAATAGCCGAAGTAGAGGCCGGGCGCGAGGGTATCGGCCTGGTAGCCCGCCTCACCGGCCAGAGCGACCAAGCGGCCCGGCGGAAGTTCCCGCGCGCCGAACCGCTTCACGACAATTCCCACTTGCCGCTCCGTGATCAGCACCGCGCCCAGCATTTGCGGCGCGCACACGAAGGCCATCACGACGAAAGCCACTGCACCAATGAGCAGTGGCGGCACTGCACCCAACAAGACCATTTCGGTCATAACCCATCTCCGATGTGGTTGCGCGACGCGCGGGTTATCGCCGCGCGTCACACAACGCATTTTTGATCAGGGAGACCGCGGGCGCCGCAACATGCGGGCCTGGAGGATCGCCCTTCCAGATGCCTGCGAGGTTAGCTGTCGGGCTCGGTCCTGAAAGTGACCGCGCTGATGGTTCGCACCAGCGTGCGCCCCGTCCTGATTGCTCAGGAATTGGGTCCCCCGCGCCAGCTTGCAGGAAGGCAAGCCGGCTTAGGCTGCAACTAAGTGATCAATGACAGAACGGCGCGGGCTGTCAAATCAACGTTCGATCAAGAGAATCGTCCGAGAGGCCGAAATAGAAAGCGGCCGGCAAACAGCCAGCGAATTAACCCGCGAAATGGCGGGCGCAATGCTCAGGTTTTTTCGGGTAGGAGCCGGACCTTCTCTGCCTTTGGCGGCCTTTCGGAGTTCGGTATCGAGAGAGGCCAATGGCACGCCGCGTCGAAGCGCAAGCTCCAGATACGCGGGATCAAACCTGTTCCCTCGTGGACTGCAAGAATTCTGCGGCGTGCTGCAAACACAGGAAGGGCGAAAAACCGTGACAACCGCGAAGTAATTATCGTCATGCTTCCACGAACGACATGCCTTCATTATCCGCCGTCTCTCCTCCGCTGCCCGACTGGCCGTTATCGACCCCGCCGCCACGAAGCCGCTGGCGATGGTGGTTCCACCTTTCCATCATCAACCTCATGCCGTTGCTCGCCTTGCTGTCGGCGCTGCCCGGCTTCGAATCGACCGGCCCGGCACTCAGCCGCAGCACGCGAGGCTTGCTCATTGTGTCCGCCATCGAACTGCTCTCGTTCGCGCTCATATTAGGCCTGGCTTGGATCTTTTCCCGCGCGACCCGGGATGATCTGTTGTTACGCTGGCGTGATGGGGTCTGGCCCATCCCGCTGGCAGCGCTCTACTCGGTCGGGCTGCGGTTCGCCGTCGGAATCGCCGTCATGATCGGCTATGTGGCCTTCCTGATCCTGCGCGGTGGCAACCTGGAGACGATGGAAAAATCGGTGATGAACAACCGGCCCCAGATTGAAGCGATGGTGGACATGGACGCCCTTCGGGATAACCCGGCCTACTTCTGGCTTACCATTACTCTCGTAAGTTTCGTCCTGGCCGGACTGCGGGAGGAGCTCTGGCGTTCGGCCTTCCTTGCGGGTCTCCGCGCCCTCTGGCCGCGACGATTCAGCTCGCGCGGCGGCCAAATCCTCGCCGTGGGTGTGGCCTCGCTGTTCTTCGGGATCGCGCATCTGCGCATGGGCCTGCTCGCTGTGGGAATGACCACGTTGCTCGGATTTGGCCTTGGGGTCATCATGGTCCTGCACCGTTCCATCTGGCCGGCCGTGATGGCGCACGGCCTGTTCAACGCAACCACCTTCGCCATTCTCCCCTGGCTTGCGGAAAAACTCCCGGAACTTCAAAAGTCGTTGGGACACTAAAGCGCCGCCCCCGGCCTCACAACGACACATGAATAGAAACGCCTCCTTTCCCTTCGCTGTCCTCCATTTCAGAAATGGAGGAGAGCGAGTCGTCGCCTTTGGGACGGACCCAACGCTGTTCAAGCCGCGCCCGCCGGATTAGCCGGCACGCTGTCAACTGCCGCCGTCCTTGGCGGAACAACTCTCACCACGACCGCAACCGTCGGGCGCGGGTGCGAGTTTCGCGAACAGTTCAGCGATTGCGCCACGACGTGGAATTGCGAAAGCGGCTTTTACGCACCGCACGGCGTCACGCTGAAAACGAACTTTGCAAACCGGGGAGAGCATTTGCGCGTCTGGGAACGCGCATTGGACTGAAAGCATTTCACCGGAGTTGAATTGCACAAACATTTTGCAAACGGTACCACTACCGGAAATCCGGGCGCTTAAGAAGATGGCAATCCTGAACCAAATTTTTAACGGATGATGAAAATTCTCTCCATGCTGCTGCTGATCAGCCTCGCCTTACCCGTCCTCGCGCAGCCCTATTACGTTGCGCCCACCGGCGACGATGGCAATCCAGGCACGCTGGAAAAGCCTTTCGCCACGATTCACCATGCTCAAGAGGCGGTTCGCAAAAAGCCGGGCATGGTGTGGTTGCGCGGCGGCACCCACTACTTGTCGGAGAAGCTGGTCTTTGGTACCGGCGATTCAGGATCGAAGACCGCGCCGATGGTTTACCAGGCGTACGGGCAGGAGCAGCCGGTGATCAGCGGCGGCGTGCGGCTGGAAAAATTGGATTGGCAGCCTTTTCGCGATGGGATCGTTCAGGCGAAAGTGCCGGAGGACCTGCAGACCGAAGAGATATTCGTCAATGGCGAGCGCCAGATCCTGGCGCGCTATCCAAATTACGATTCCAAGGCGCAGTATTTCGACGGCTTCGCGGCGGACGCCATCTCGCCGGAACGCGTCGCTCGTTGGGCCGATCCGGCGGGGGGCTATTTTCATGCAATGCATCCAGCCCTCTGGGGTGATTTCACCTGGCGGATCACGGGCAAGGACTCGCAGGGCGGGCTGACGAAGGAGGGTGGTTGGCAAAACAACCGTGGCGGCGCGGTCCACCAAAAGATTCGCTTTGTGGAAAAAATTTTTGAGGAACTCGACGCTCCGGGCGAGTGGTTCCTAAACACCAAAGGGCACATCCTCTACTTTTATCCGCCTCCCGGACTCGACCTGGCCAAGGCAACTGTGGAAGCCACACGGCTCCGCAGCCTGGTCGAGTTTCGCGGCAGCCAGGAGAAGCCTGTGCGCTCGGTGATTCTCCGGGGCCTGACTTTTCGGCATGCGGCGCGCACGGTGATGGACACCAAGGAACCGCTCCTGCGCACGGACTGGGCCATCTACCGTGGCGGAGCTGTGTTCTTCGAGGGCGCTGAAGACTGTGCGCTGGAGGATTGTTTTCTGGACCAGGTGGGTGGCAACGCGGTTTTCGTGAACCATTACAACCGCCGAGTCACGATACGCGGATGCCAGATTGCCAAGGCTGGGGCGAGTGGAATCTGCTTTGTCGGCGACCCTCAGGCAGCGCGCAATCCTTTGTTCAACTACAACCAGGTAAATAAACTCGAAGAGCTCGACCGCACTCCCGGTCCGCGCACGCAGAACTACCCGGCGGATTGCCTGGTGGAAGACTGCCTGATTTACCTGACTGGCCGGGTGGAGAAGCAGACTGCGGGAGTGGCTATCGACCTGGCGCGGAATATCACTGTCCGCCATTGCTCGATCTACGATATGCCGCGCGCGGGGATCAATATTGGCGACGGCTGCTGGGGCGGGCATCTCATCGAGTTCTGCGATGTGTTCGACACGGTGAAAGAGACGGGGGACCATGGCTCGTTCAATTCCTGGGGGCGGGACCGTTACTGGCGGCCCAAAACTGCGGAGGTCAATGCCTGGGTAAAGGAGGTTCCCGAACTCCCGCGTCTGGACGCGGTTACGCCGACGATCCTGCGGAACAATCGCTGGCGTTGCGACCACGGCTGGGACATCGACCTCGATGACGGATCCTCATTTTACATCATTACCAACAATCTCTGCCTGCGCGGCGGCATCAAGAACCGCGAAGGGTATGGACGCACAGTGGAGAACAACATCATGGTTGGTTCCGGTCTGCACCCTCACGTTTGGTATGCCGCGAGCGGAGATATTTTCCGCCGAAACATTGTCTGGCGCGACTACCAGCCCGCGATCATGCCGGCCCCGCCATGGGGCCAGGAATTGGACTACAACCTCATGCATCAGGATAGGGCCACGAACTCACCCGCGACCCGGCTGCATGGGCAAAGCGGCCGCGACGAGCATTCCCTCGTGGCCGACGCGCGGTTCGTTGATCCGGCGCAGGGAGACTACCGGGTCAAGGAAGGATCCCCCGCTCTGTCGCTGGGCTTCGTCAACTTTCCGATGGACCGCTTTGGCGTGCAACGACACGCCTTGAGAGCCCTCGCGCGCACGCCGGTTCTGCCCGGCCAAAAGCCCGTTACTACGAAGAACAAGCAATGACGATTTTTGTATTCCGCACCAGCGTCGGTGCTCCACGTAAAATTATGAAAAATGTGAGTTCTCAAACAACCATGCCAGCAAAACTCCTCGTCATTGCCGCGGTGGCCTTCTCGGTGTTTGGTTTCGTCGGAACCATGCACGGGGCCGAACCAGCCTTCGATGGCGGCAAAAGCACCTGGCATGACGGTTTCGTCCGCTACGACTTCGTCATGGATGACGAGACCCTCGCCATCACTCCTTTCACGAGGCCGGAAAAAGAAGGCTTTGCGGTTGGCGCTCCCGCCAAGGGGCAGCGGCGGTGCATCGTGGTCGTGCCCAACAAGCCGGCGCCCGGCAATCCATGGTCATGGCAAGGTTGTTATTGGGACCACCAGCCCCAGACCGAGGTGGAATTACTGCGCCGAGGTTTTTACATCGCGTTCATTACGCCTGATCCGGGCAGGCAGTATCCGGGCAAACAGTGGGACGCCTGGTACGCCTATCTCGCGGAAAAGCAGGGCCTTTCCAGGAAGCCGGCTTTTGTTGGCATGAGCAAAGGCGGGGTGAATGAATACACCTGGGCAACCTCGAACCCGGACAAGGTCTCCTGCATCTATGCCGACAATCCCGGCATCTACCCGGAGGACATCTTGCGGCTCGGTGAGTTGATCAAGCACGACGTGCCTCTGCTCAACGTCTGCGGGACCCTCGATTTTGTTTTGGAGAATAATACAAAGGTCATCGAGAATATTTATCATCAGGGCGGCGGCCGCATCAGCATCATGATCAAGGAAGGCACCGGCCATCATCCGCACAGCTTGGTCGATCCCAAGCCCATCGCCGATTTCATCGAACACCACGTTCGGCCGAACACGACACCCCGGCCGGAGCTCGTGGACGACACGTTCACGAAATCCTATTATTACAGCGCCGAGAATTCCTACATTTATCTCCCCAAAGAAGATACCTACGCCGCCTGCCGGGGGCCGCGGTTCACGCCGTGCTACGATCGTTACGACAAAACTAACAAGTCGGCATTTGGAGTCACCGGCATGGCGGTGCTGGTGCCTGCAAGTGAGGCAGCGGGGAAGCCGTGGGTCTTCCGGGCGGACCGCATCGGCCGGGATGCCTCCGCCCTCGATCTGGCCCTGTTGGCCAAGGGGTACTACATAGTGGCGGCTCCCATCCTCGGGGGAGGCCCGGTTCGGGCGGAGTGGGACGATGTCTATAAAACGATGACCAACCGCGGCTTTTCCAGGAAACCGGCCATGATAGGCGCCGGCGCGGGCGCCGGGGAAGCCTATGCCTGGGCAATCCAGAACCCCGACAAAGTTTCCTGTATTTACGGCGAGAATCCCGCCCTGCGCAGCATCATGTCGGGCAAGCAACCGCCGTTGAATGACGCTAAAAAAACGCTGGTGGACAACCTGGGCCCGCTGGCCAAGGCGGGCGTGCCGATCCTGCATGTGTGCGGCAGCCTCGATCCGTGGCTCGACCGCGACACGCGGGTGGCGGAGAAGAAATACAAGGAACTCGGAGGAAATTTCACGGTGATCATCAGGCAGGGTGAAGGCCATTTTCCACTCGGGCCACGGGATCCGAAACCAGTGGTGGATTTTATCGTCGCAAAAACAAACTAAGCGCTATGGAGACTGCAAGACTGGGAAGGGCATTGATGCTGGCGCTTGGAATGGCCGGGCTCGCGGTCACATTCGTCGGTTGTGCGAGTGTGAAGCACGAACACAGTCTGGGGCAGTATGTGAAACTCGATTATTCGGCGTCATCCGCGTCAAACGAACTTCAGATCGCGGTCACTTATGAACTGTGGATTCCCGACGGCGTGAAAACGCTGCGCGGCATCATTGTGCATCAACATGGCGCAGGCACCACGGCTTCAATCGAAGGTTCGACGGCGGCTCATGATCTTCATTGGCAGGCATTGGCTAGGAAATGGGACTGCGCGCTGTGGGGTTCGAGCTATCACGTGCAGAACGAGAAGATCGATACGTCGGCCGGCGCATCGGAGTTGTGGTTCGATCCACGACGTGGTTCGGAAAAGGTTTTTCTCAAAGCGCTCATGGATTTTGCGGCAAAAACTGGTCACTCCGAAATCGACAAAATTCCCTGGGCATTGTGGGGCCACTCCGGAGGCGGCATTTGGTCGGACGTGATGACGGCATTGCATCCCGATCGCGTCGTCGCCGTGTGGATGCGTTCCGGTTCGGCGCTGATGTTCCTTTCGCATCCCGAGTTTACGCGGCCCGATGTTTCCGCCGCGCTTTACAAAATTCCCATGATGACGAATCCGGGCGTGAAGGAAAAATCGAAGGCGCCGCCGCCTGATCCGGACACACGCACCGAGGGCGAAAAGATGAAAGGGCCGTGGCTCGGCAACATTGCGACCTTCAAGGAATATCGCGCGCACGGCGGACTCATCGGCTTCGCGCCCGACCCGCGCACTGGCCACGAGTGCGGCGACTCGCGTTATCTGGCGATTCCATTTCTCGACGCGTGCCTCGCCGCGCGTCTGCCCGACAAAGGAAGCAAAGATCAAACGCTCAAACCGATGTCCATAAGCGACGCCTGGCTCGCGCCGTTGTTCGGTGAAGAACCAGTGCCAGCGACCGAGTTCAAAGGCGATCCGAACGAAGCGATTTGGCTGCCGAACGGGGCAGTGGCAAAAGCATGGAGGGAATATGTGAAGACCGGCGCGACCAGCGACACGACACGGCCGCCCGCACCATTCAACGTAACGGCTTCATCAAGGGGAGATCAAGGGATCGAAATCACTTGGAAGGCCCAAGCCGATTTCGAAAGCGGCATCCAACAGTTCGTTGTTATACGTGACGGACAAGAACTGGCGAAAGTGCCGGAGAAGCCAATCGGCAAATTCGGTCGCCCGCTGTTCCAATCCATGACCTATCACGACACACCGAGTCAACCGCTGCCGGAAATGCGCTACCTGGACACCTCTTCCAAAATCGGAGAAAAGCATGCTTACTCCGTGATCACAGTGAACGGGCTTGGCCTACGTTCGGAATCGTCAACGCGAACGCCATAGCAGCGAAAGAGTCGCAATCGCATCCACGTTATCTATGAAACCGTTCATCAAAATTGTAGCTATCGTCACAGCGGCTCTTGCATTCCTGTTGGCAGCGCTGCCGACCAGAGCCGACGAGACGAATTCGACTCTTCGTCCCGGCGGATTTCAATTCGACACCAAAATCTCGCGGCAGGTCCTCGAGAATTACCTGTCACGCTCCGTAAGCATGGAGGGCCTGCTCAATGGCCGGGGTGATCTTAAAGACAACATCCGCATGCTCAAGGGCGAAGGGGCAAAGTATATCGGCCGTGCGCTCTGTCTGTGGGGCGCCGAAAGGGATTTCACGAATAGCGTCGAGCGGGCGCGAAAGGAAATCCCGCAGGTCCTGGCGGCCGATCCAGACATGGTCCTGGAAGCGTGCGTCTTTGAGATCGTGGGCCAGCGGGTGAGCCAAATTCCGGTTCCAAACTCGGTTTTCACGGCTTTTGGACAGCCGATCACAAACCGGAATTTCATTTATGAGAACATGATTTATCCGGCAAGCATGCGCCGCTCTATGGGTGGCGGACAAGTGCCGGATGAAAGCCAGATCGAAACCCGGATGTGGTTTTATTATCAGGCGGTCTCCTACATCGACATTGGCTGCGAGGCCATCCACTTCGGGCAGGTGGAAATCATGAACCGGAACGACAAGGACAATGCCCATTGGGAAGAATTGCTGACCATGGTCCGTCAATATGCGACGAAGCACGCGCGCCGTCACATGGTGCTGTGCAACGGACATACGCCCACCGGCGGCCTGCAGCGGAACGGCAACCCCCTGCTGGACTTCAATGCGTTCCCGTTACGTATCAAGGAGTCAACGAATGCACCGATGGAAGCTATCTTGAAAGTCGGATACTCGGACGGACTCTACGGGCGCAGCAAGGGTGGAAAAACTTTCAGCGGCTGGACCTGCGAGCATCTGCCCTACTTGGTGGAACTGGACAACTTCGGCGCGAGTCGGCATCAGGGACAACCCGGCGGTCCCAACGAAAGGCTCTATGTCTGGGGCTATGACGAAATCACCTGGTTTGCGCACCAGACCAGGGAGTATCGCGCCAAGTGGCTGCAATACGCCTGGGACTGGCTGCGGGATACGGATACCAATGCCCATCTCCAAATGCCCGGCAGCCGCACGGCAACTTCGTCGGATACCCGCTGGTATTTTGCCAATAAGCAGAGCGACGCGGTCCCGAACGGTTCGGGCGACGAGACAGCCATTCGCACCATTTGGGCCAACGACACAGCCAAGCTGAACAAATAGACTGAACCGGAACCCTGTCCGACGAGCCGCTGTAACTGGCGGTCGGAAAGTCCGGCGTGACGGGTTATCTCTGCGAGGATGATGGATTCGCCCGATGGCTTCCTCATGCACCTCGGCCGCGGCTTTGTGGAAATCACCCGCCCGAACAGGATGTTCGTATGGAGTTTAACCAAACCCTCCGAAGTTACGGCTATTTTACCGTGACTTTCAAACGAACGAAGCGCCTGCCGGCCGCGCCTGCGGGCACGGCAGCCTGGATCGTGAGATTGGTGCCGTTGTCGGCGAGGATCTGCTGCACGATGCCGGTGCTGCTCCAGGAACCGGGGACTAGAGTGTCACTCCATTCCACCGCGTAGCTCACATCGCTGATCACGCGGGGCCGGGTGTAGGTGTAGGTCAGCACTGCGCCTTGCACAGTGAAATTCCAGGACGGGGAATCGGGTTGCTTCGGGTCCATCCCGAGGGCGTGCTCGAGGAGATTGTTCCAACCATCGCCATCCAGGTCGGCGTCCGGCGCGGCACTGGGGCCGTTTGTGTTGGAAACGCCCGCGGCCGCCAGGAACTCGGCATAGCTGCCGACAACCGGCTTGGGGTGATAACTAATGCTGAGCGTGGCCGGCGTGCCGCCGGATTTGTCGAACGACTCGGCGACGCGTTTGCCGGTGCCACTAATGATGAATACCAGAGGGTTGGTGCTGGCCCAACTCGGTCGCGCGATGACTTCGGAGACCATTGCGGCCAGATCCGGCGTGCGTTGCGCGGCGGCGCGTTCGCCAACGGTGCTCCAGGAGGGCGGCGTCCAGACGACAGTGTTGAGAGTTAGCGGGCGGGTGGTCAGGTCGTTGACATTGGTGATGAAGACACCGGCGTTGCCGGAGCGATGGGCATGAATGGCAAGCGTCGTGGGTTCGCTGCTGGTTTCGTCCGTTGAGAATTGAATATTCGCGCTGACGATCTGCGCACCGACCGGAAGCTGGAGATTCTCAAAGCGCAAGCCAATGGTCTGGTCGCCCGCGCCAGTGCCTTCATCCCGGACGAGTTCGAGGTCGGTACTCGTGAAACTCATCGCTCCGGTGGTGGCTTGTTCCACGTCCCTATCGCTGCCGGCTATGCTCACGATGTTAGTGAGGAGGGGTGCGGGCATCCTGTAAGTAACGGTCAGCCGTGGAGGAGTGCCGCTGGTTTCTTCAAAGGCATCGGCGGTGCGATGTCCGCTACCGGTGATCAGGAACGCCATCGCGTTGTCCTTCACCCACCCGGGGCGCGAAACAATTTCCTGCACGAGCGGGGTCAAGTCCGGAGTGCGCTGAAGAACGTTGGATTGGGCCACGGTCAGCCAGGAGCCTGGCTGCCAGCGCACGCTGGTGTCGACGACAATGCGGCCGCTGAGGTTGTTGCTGTCCAAGCGCGAGGCGTAATCGGCGGCTTCCACATGGATGTCCAGGACCGTCGGTTCGCTGTTGGTTTCGTTGGCGGTGAACTGGATGTTAGCGCTGGTGATGATGGCGCGCGGCGGCAACGGAACATGGAAACGGAGACCGACGATTTGGTGGCCTGCGCCTGTGGCGTCATCCTGAACCAGTTCGAGATCGGTGCTGACGAGATTCATGACCCCGGTTGCCGATTCCTCGGCATCGTCCACTCCCTTGGCGATGGGCAAAACGACCGTGACCGGGCCATCCCCGCCAATGACCAGGGTGCTGATCAAGGTAGTCAGAGTGCCATTGAACACATCGTGATCCACGTTGCCGGAGATCCCCGGGATGGAGCCGGTGGAAGTGTATTGCCACGCCGCCCATGTTCCCCAAATGTTATTGCCGCTGCAAACGCTCCACGGGGTGCCGCTCTGCGGATCCTGGCCATTATAGTTGGCGATCCAAGGCGTCCACTGGGCGACGGAACTGTCAAAATAATTGGCGTGGCAGGCGCTCACATAAATGACGGGCTTGACCGTGATGCCGGCCGCGAATGCGTTGGCGACCACCGTTTGGCACCATTGGTTGATCCAGGCTGCAAGACCAGCCGGGGTGTAGCCCGCAGGGGACGCTTCGACATCCAACATGGGCATGAGGCTCTTTCCGTCCCCTTGAATGTAGTTCCTGGCGAAGTTCCAAAAGTAATTAGCCTCTGCCGTGGCGCCCGTAGTACCGCTGTGCAAGTCGTATCGCGCGTAATGGTAAGCACCCATGAGCACGCCGGCGGCCTTGCCATTGATTTGGTTGCCGACAAAATACGCGTCTTGATAGCCGGTCCCCTCCGTGGCCTTGGCCCAGGCAAACGAAATACCGGCGCCAGCCACGCTCGACCAGTTGATGGTTGCCTGATAGCTGGAGACGTCAATTCCCAGCGGTCGCGCTGCCATGACTCCGGGGAGAGGCGAGAAGAAAAGGATCAAGGCCAGCCGGAGCCAAATCTGTGGGTTCATGCGCAGCCAAGTGTATCGTGGAATGCTGACAAAGAAAACACCATTCACAGACTGTTTGGCACTCCTTGAAGGAAGTGAGAAGGCCTTCCATCAATCGTCGCCGAATTTTTCGAAGAAAAGAGAATCTAATGCGAGCCGCGCGCGCATTTATCACAGATGAATGGAATCAGGGCAGAATAACGCGGAAGTATTGCGCCCGCAGGCTGGACTGGACGACGTTCGTATAACCAAATCCGCCACTCGCGCCAAACTGGTTCGTAACAATCGGCGTCCACTGAACCGGAGGTAAGGCTGCGTTGGTGGCGGTCAAAATCCGATACGTACCACCCGCCAATCCACCCGTGCCATTGATAATCACCTGATTTCCGGTGCGAGCGATTGTTTGCGTAATCGTGGGTGCGATCACGATCTCCACAATAATAACCGAGGCAGCGGCGCCGCTGGTGGCGCCAAAGGCATTGGCGCTCCATGCACGAAATGAGGTTCCGTAACCGGGAGCGGCAGAAGTGGCGGCGTCCAGGAATACGTTGTCGGCGGAATCACTGCCGGTATGTGTGAACTGCATCACCAGGTCACCTCCTTGATAGACATACGGCGTATCGAGCACTACGAGCGCCCCGAATGAGTTGGGATTGCCCCCGGCGGTGAACCTGTTCGCGTCGATGGAAAGCGGCCCGTCTTTCACCAATACCGGGTTCAGCAAATTTGCCTGAAAAATCGAGCTCATCGCGGCTACAGTTTTGGCCGCCTGAGCCAGTGTTACTTCGTAATCGGACCATGTCACAGTGCCTGCTGGGAAGTTCGCCGCCGTATTGGTGCTTGCGCGAAAGCGCAATTCCGTGATCCGCGCCCCTGTCGGCAATCCCCCCAAGGCGTCCGGGGTGAATTGCATCTGGTAGGTTCGAGCAGCAGCGACGCTGCGAACAAGTGTATTTAGACCGCCGTTGCCGGCAATGGTTGTGTAATCGTCGGGCGCTACCACTGAGGGCGCGACAGCAGGCCCGGCTATTACATTAATGACCACTGTGCCGGTGGCGCTGTTGCCGAAGCTATCGAACGCCGTAAATCTAATCGTGTCCTGACCAACAAAGTTCGGTGGCGGCACGTAGCGCAGGTTGTCGGCATATTTGACCGTAGCCCAATCCAGAGCACTGAAGCTTGTCCCGCCACTGGATGAAGTGCCAGTGACATAAACCCCGCCTGCCTTATCCACGGTCATGGCGCGCGGCAAATCGCTGGCGTTGGCTGGACCATTGTAGCGGTTGGTCCATACCGCAGTGCCACTCGCTGCGTATTTTAAAGTCACATAGTTGTAATTGGCGCCGCCGGGTGAAGCCGATTCGATCGACCAATAGAGATTCCCAGCATTATCTGTCGCTGCCCCGAATAACCCCTGCACGCCCGCGTTCGGATCCACAAAACGATTCGTCCAGAGGGGCATGCCGGTGTTGGAGTATTTGACGGTGGTGTAATCTGCCGTTGTGGCCCCGGGAGTTCCACCCACCACGAGGACATTTCCCGCCGCGTCCGTCGCGATTTTAGGGACACCGCCTCCCGCATAATCTGCTGCAGCGATAATGTTTGTCCAAAGCGGCACGCCTGGATTTGAATACTTTATGACGGGGTACTTGCTTTGAGAAGTGCCCCCCTGGGAAACTCCCACCACAATCACGTTGCCCTGCAAATCCACGATGACCCGCGAGGCGGATTCGAGGCCCACAAGACTATAGCGATTGGTCCAAAGTGCAGAACCGTTGCCGGCGTACTTGATTGTCAGAAACGTTGTCGTGCCCGGACTTGGGTCGAAGGAGGAACCTGTGACAAATATGTTACCCGCTGCATCTACCGCAATGTCACTGGCGCTTTCCGTACTGGTGGCCGAGGATCGGAAAAAGTTGGTCCAGGCTGGATTGCCATTCACATCATATTTGACGATGATATAGGAATCCGAGTCGAAATCGATCGGAAGCACGTACGCGTTGCCAACGTTGTCCACCGCAATGCCCGCAAAAAGCAGGAAACTGTTGGTGCTGCCGTAATAATTGGTCCATGCCGGCACGCCCGCTGACGTATACTTGATGGTTACAAAGTTGGTCCCTGAAAGTCCCGCAACGTACACTCCCCCGGAACCATCCAACGCCACAGATTCAATCCAGTCTGTATCGTGCTCCGGCCCATCGTAACGATTTGTCCACAGCCCGATGCCGTCTGGGGTGTATTTGATCGTGAGATAATCAACCCCGGTGCCGATTCCGTACGAATATCCGCCCACGATGATACTTCCGTCCTTGTCGGCAACGATCCCATGCGCCTG
>JBEEGQ010000037.1:0-10749 GCA_041166945.1 Verrucomicrobiota bacterium | reverse complement strand
AATGGAGAAACACGTTCTGCGATCTCGAATAGCCGACTTACCTCCCAACCGTTCTGAAACTGGCATCGGACGGGCGCCTGCCGGTTAACAACCGGCGATACAGCCGACTGCCAGTCGGCGCTACGGTCGCGCCGCGCTGGCAAGCCCCCTCAGCGACATTTGCAGGAAACCCATTGTTGTGGGTAAGGAGGAGCCCGAGACGGGCGCACTCCGTCGCCTGCCCCGCACCGCCAGCGTTGACGGGGTCATCCCGCCTTGGCGCGCGCACGGATGCCGAGCTTCGCTTTCAGCGCGGCGACGACATGTCCCGGCACGAACGTGCTGACATCGCCCCCCAGACGCGCAATCTCCTTCACGATGCGCGAGCTGAGAAACGTGTAGGTGTCCTTCGGCATCATGAAAATCGTCTCCACCCGCTCGTTGAGTTTCCGGTTCATCAACGCCAGTTGAAACTCGAATTCAAAATCGGATACGGCGCGCAAACCGCGCATCACCGCCTGTCCGCCGCGCTGCTCGACATACTCGACAAGCAATCCGTCAAACGCATCGACGGCGACATTCGCGAGGCCATGGATGGATTGGCGAACCAGTTCGAGCCGCTCGGCACTGGTGAAAAGCGGGTTCTTCCCTTCGCTCTCCGCCACAGCCACGATGACCTGGTCGAAAAGTTTCGCCGCGCGATGGACGAGGTCCAGGTGGCCGTTTGTGAATGGGTCGAAGCTCCCGGGATAAATCACGGTGCGCATGGCGTCACACTGGCAGCCGGCTGGACCCTTGCCCATTCCAAAATCGAGCGCGCCGAATTGCTCATCCCGGCCACTGGCGGACGAGCGCCGGAAAACGGCAGTCCGCACAGAGTGAGTTCGAGTGCTGGCAAAAATCGCGCACGACCTGCAACAGGCCTTGTTGCGCCGCTGCACCGCGCAGCACCCGCGCCGGGGCGCGCCCCAGCAATCGCTGCCGTGCCAGGCGCAGGACCGCGTTGTCTTCGGCAGACGGCCACGCCAAAAAGCGCTGTTCCAATTCCAGCCGCAAAGCGTCGTTCTTTCCTTCCACGGCGCGGATCCATAGCCAGGGCAGAACCACATTCACGGCAAGCTCGGTGACACGTGTCGCGCCCAGAAGCGATTGCGGCTTCGAAAGCCGCTTGGATCGCAGCGTCCAATGCCACGACCAGAACTCGTCAGCGCCCGCGGCCTGGAAAAGTTCCAGGAGCGAATGCGCCGGTGAAATTTCACTGGCACCGGCCACAGCCCATTTCTCGAGGCGCGCGGGCAGGGAACGCGCGGCCAGCCAGTGCGCAGCGAGGGCGACGCGACGCTGCGGATGGTTGGCGGGACGGATGCCGCTGAATCGCCACAGGCTGCGAGGCATCAGGACCTCCGCGCAGGAGTCCCGTTCGCGCCACCAAATGTCCCAAAGACGGCGCGGATAATTATCTGTGCCGGCCCGCGTGCCGGGCAACTGGTCGGGCAGCAGTCCGGCCACCCCGAGGAGCCGGGCTTGGAGCGCGAGCGGATCGGGCGACCCCTTGTCCCTGTCGAGCTGCGCGCGCAGCTCCGCAAGGCGTTGCATCGGCCAGACATTGTGCTTGTAACCCAGGGCGCGGAAAAGGCCCTCCCACAAAGCCTGCTCCCAGCCGGCTTCGCGGGCGCGCGCCTGAAACTGCGCGGCCTTGCTCTGAAACCGAACGAGCGCTGCCTCCTGCAACAGTTTGGTGAGCCGCTCCGGATCGAAACCGCGCAACGGCGCGCAACATTGCCCGAATAACTCCAGCGGAAAGGACCCGGCCGTTTCCGATCCAAGCCAGCGCTCCAGTTCCGACAGCGGCGCATCCAGGACAGGCTCCAGCGCCAACGTCGGCAGGGCGATGGGCCGTTCCGCACGCCACACCACGTGAAGCGCCACACCGACAAAATTCGGATTCCCCTCGTGCTTGTGCGCCCGCCAGCCGGCGCTGTGCAGATCGATTTCAATGTCCGTCGTCTGGGGCGCCTCGCCTTCAAATTGAATCACCGCCGCCCGGAAATCCGGCCCGGCTTCGCGATTCCAAAAACCCGGATGCAACACCCGAAGCGCGCGCCCGTCGTGCGTGCGCAGTTCGCCGCGCCGCAGTCGCTGATGATACCAGACCACCTGCAGCAACCGTTCGGGGGGAATTTCGTCAGACTCGCGCAACGCCTGACCGGCCGTGCCGCGATTCCGCCACTCGACATGGAAGCTGGACGGTTGGGGAAACACCTCCCCGAGAATTTCAAGAACCACCCGCCCGGGCAAGCGAAACTGATGCACACCTTTGACGCGCGCTCCACCCCAAAAGCTCCTCTTCCTTTGCCTAACGTTTCAGGATCGCCTTCGCCGCCGCCAGCAGCGCATTGGCCTGCCGGTCTGTGCCGATCGTGATGCGGAGATATTTGTTCACCTCGGGTTGCGCGAACCAGCGGACCAGGATTTTTTGCGCCCGCAATTTTTCCAGCCATGCCGGCGCGGCAAACCGCGGGGGTCGAACCAGGATGAAGTTCGTCGCACTCGGCACGACATCGAAGCCCAGCTCCGCGAGGCCCTCCGAGAGCCGCGCGCGCGTGGCCTTGATGAGCTCAAAGTTCCCACGGTAATACGGAAGGTCATCGAGCGTCGCAAGCGCGCCAACCTGCGCCAGCCCATTGACATTGTAGCTGTCGCGCACCTTGTCGAGTGCCGCGATGACATCCGGGTGTCCAACGGCATAACCGATGCGCTGGAAACAGAGCGAGTAGGCCTTGGAAAACGTCCGCGCCACCAGCACATGCCGATGACGCAGCGACAGCGACAGCGCGTGCTCCTCCGCGAAGTCCACATACGCCTCATCGAGCAACACCAGCCCTTGATGAAGACGGCAGAGCTCATCGAGATCGCTGGTCGGAAAACCGCGTCCGGTGGGGGCGTTCGGTGTGGTGATGAACGTCAGCGCCGCCTCAAAATCCCACGCCCTCGACTTGCGGAGCAACGCCGCCGAGGGGAACAGAAATTCGGGCGACAGTGACACGGCATTGGTCGCCGCCCCATGAATCGCAGCAAGGACCGGGTAAAGCGAATAGCTCGGGGTAAAATATTGGACAGTGCTCGCGCTGTCCCGGAACCGATGCCCGCCCGCCTGAACCGTTCGCGTGTTTGCAGCGACCCGCCCGGCCTGCGGCTCGACGAACGCGCGCACCGCGAGGGCCAGCAAATCATCCGAGCCATTGCCGATGATGATGTTCTCCGGCTCGCAGCGATGATACTTCGCCAGCTTTTCACGCAACGACTGCGATGTGGGATTCGGATAAAGCCGGAGGCGCCCGTCGACCGCGTCCTTGATCGCCGCGAGCACTTTTGGCGAGGGTGGATACGGATTCTCGTTCGTGTTGAGCTTGATCAATCCCTGGATCTTTGGCTGCTCGCCCGGGACGTACGCGTGAAGTTGCCGCACCAACGGGCGGATCACGGAGTGGACGCCGCGAGGGCCGGACACTCGCGGTAAACGACGGCCACGGCGTTTCGGATCGCCGGTCATGGCGCTTCCAGCCGGATGTCGGCGGAACGGCCATGGGCATCGAGCCCCTCGATCTCCGCAAATTTTCGAACGGCGCCCAATGATCTCGCGAGCGAGACTTTGTTATACTCCACGATGCTGGTGCGACGCTGAAATTGATCGACCGTCAAGCCCGCGAACGAGGCGCCCGCGCCGCCCGTGGGCAGCGTGTGGCTCGGGCCTGCGACATAATCGCCGAGCACGGTGGGCGACCAGGCTCCCAGGAAAATGGCGCCCGCGGTTGTGATTTGTTTGCCAACCTTGGCGGGAGTCTTCGTCATGATTTCGCAGTGCTCGGGAGCCAGGCGGTTGACCAGCTCGATCGCCGTCGCCAGGTTGGCCACCTGAATGAGCCAGCCATTTTTTGACAGGGCGCGTTCGATGAAAACCCGGCGCGAAAGGCGCGGCAGCTGTTTTGCTATCTGTTTGCGCACGTTTTCAATGATCCTGCTGGAGGTCGTCACGAGCCAGACCCGCTCATGGCCGGAACCGTGCTCCGCCTGCGCCAGCAGGTCGGCCGCTGCAAACCGCGCATTCGCCGAATGATCCGCCAGCACTAGGACTTCGCTGGGTCCCGGCAGCAAATCGATCGCAACGCGGCCAAACAAAAGCCGTTTGGCAGCGACAACATAGCCGTTGCCAGGTCCGAAGATTTTCTGCACGGGCCGCACGGTCGCGGTGCCCAAGGCCATGGCCGCAATCGCCTGCGCGCCTCCGAGCCTGTAAATCTCCGTCGCACCGGCAGCGCGCGCTGCAAAGAGCAGGCCGGGATGAATGCCTCCGATGGCATCGCAAGGGGTGCACACGACAATCTCCCGGCAGCGCGCAACCCTGGCCAGGAGGATGGTCATCAGGCAGGTCGACATCAGGGGCGCCGTCCCGCCCGGCACATAGATGCCGATGCGTTCGAATGCGTCGAATTTTTCACCCACCTTCGCTCCCTGGCCGTTGCGGGCAGACCATTCGCGCCGAAGCGACTTCCGGCTGAACAACTCGATGTTTTTCGACGCCACCGCGAGGGCGGCGCGCAGCGAAGAGTCGGCACTCAGGGAGGCTTCCAGAATTTCAGCCGTCGTCACCGCGAGTTGGTCGGCTTCCAGCCGAACGCCATCGAAACGTTCCGTGAATTCAAGGAGGGCCGCGTCGCCGCGCGTTTGAACGGCCTCGATGATCGCGCGGGCGCGATCTTCGATCGCGGAGTCGAAAAGGCTGGAGGTCCGGGTCAGCTCACGCAACCGCGCGTCAAAGCCCGGTTCCGTATGCCGGAGGACGTTCATGCGGCGCGCAGGCTAGTGGATGCATGCCGCGAAGTCAAAGCGCCCGGCGCTTTTGGCGTTCCATGGAGCGTCTTTGCGAATGTTCATCGGGGCCCTTCGATCTGCTCCTCACCGTCGGGACTGAATTTTTCCCACTCCGCTGACATTTTTTTCCCATCGTTTTTGGATTGCCCCCACGGCTCTCCGAACTCTGTGCCTCTGTGCCTCCGTGGTGAAGAAAGAAATCGCGAAGAAAAACCCCAGAGGCACCGAGACGCAGAGAAAAGCAAGCCCGCCATCCGATCGGCAAAACGACCGACAGGAAAGTGTGCATTTGTGACGGGACCCGACGACAAAAGCTTAACCACCCGGCCCACGAGGGCGTTCGATTGCAACTCGGACGCGATGGCCGGGGTTAGATGCAGCGCTTATTGTAGTCCGACCAGATGCGGGAAAGGAGAAGGGGGACAAAAGGAGAAGGGCGAGCGGACCGATGGCATCGAGGTGACCTTGTCCCCAAGGGACAAATGATTGTAGCCGGTGGGAAGCGCGCGTCAGCGGCCGCACCCACCGGATTGCATTGCGCGACGGAAAAGGAGCCGGCGAAAATGCCATTGAAAATCCAATGGGAAAGTTGCGAGCCCAAGTGCGCGCAGCGCATCGAGTTCAACCGAATTTTTTGTCGCGGCATTACCCCAACGTGTTCTCCCTACGCCGTCGGCCGCGACAAAAATCTTAATTCGTTAGGCGTCATCATCTCGTCACTCCAAAGTCACGGTGCGCTTCTGGCCGTCTGGATAATAAAGGCCCAACGCCTTCCCCTGTGCGTCTGTGACGACCCAAGCGTGAGTCAAAAATGTCCCTATGTCGGAGCTCTCCCCCGGCTTGAGCTGGCCGAAACGCTGGCGATCCCCATTGTAATCGAGCCAATAGACCTTTCGAATACCAGCGCTTTTGTTTTGAAAAACGATGGGAGCTGAATACACATCCGGTCCCGAAGCGATCCCTGCCATCTCGGCGGGGTGCTTCAGGCCCGGTTCGAGAACCCACGCACTGCCGGTTATTTGCTCGCGCTGGCTCGTTTCGCCCCTGGTCACTTTGGTTTTGGGTCGTTCCGTATTCCTTTTTTGAGGCTGAACCTTCCGGACTGCGAAGATCCCGCCAATCGCCTCATCTTCGAAGCTTTTCGGCGCCTTCGCATTGTGGGATGGAGGCGAGGCAAAGGTCAGTGTCCCGTCCTCAATCTTGTAGATGGAGGCAACCACTTCGCCGATGGGTTTCGGTGATTCGCCCCCACAATCTTTGATGGTGGCGAGGAGCTGCTTTGGGTCGGTGCCGGCTGGCAAGGTAAAGGTCGTCTTAAACCACTGGTCCGGTCGCGCATAATAGTTGAGCGAGTTGCCCGTGATGTTTATTGAGATGTTGCCTGCCGGCCCTTCGCCTTGCCAATAGCCCTGGAGACTTTTTAGTTCTGGAGCGGTTGGCGTCGGCGTGCTTCGGCAAGCCGTGAACAAGGCCGCCAGGGACAAGGCGAACGCGCCCGACAAGAACTGGCCGTTTGGTGTTTTCTTCATAACGTGTCGAATTGGCCAAGGTGTGCTGCCGCCTAACGCCAAAAGCTCAGCGACCGGCCGGAAAATATCAGCGTCCCGGACGAAATGAACATAAATCCAAAACAGCTTCGCCGGGTTAGATGCGCATGGTTAACACCTGAAAAGGCCGAAAATCCTTTGACGGCGAGGGAGTAACAAGAAAATCGAGTAGCGTTCATTTTCAACGGTTTACAGTTCTTGTTACTCAGAGGCCGTTGCGTGATCATCGTCGGCGCTCCCAAATCAGACCAAGCGTGGCAGCAATCGCCACGATGGCGCAGAAAAAGACTGCTCCGGCAACTGGAGTAGGAGCAAAGATCCAAACGACGCATCCCGCAGTACTGCCCATCAATAGTGAAATCGTCAACCGCCAGTGTGTGACTGCCTCGGTGATGTGAAAGGCATCCGCAAGGAGTTTGAGGAGGGATGACATGGCGGCCTAACGACCAAAGCTCAGCGACCCGGCCCACGAGGACGCTGGATTGCAACAGTGATGCGATGGCCGGGTTAGATGCAGCGCATGGTTAGGCCGACGTCTCATGTATCATCGGGTGAATCGTCGAGATACCCGTCTCGGCGATGAACTCACGAATCTGCGTGACCAGCGATGGTAAGTAAGACTGCTCCATCGTGAAACCCTGAAAAACCAGCGACCGCCGCTCGGCCTGCTGCCTCACCGGCGCGTAGTCGGCGGGCCAAGGAACCCAGTGCTCAAGGGTGGCGACAACGCCGATGATGCCACGTCCCGGATGAACCAATGACAGCTCAATCTGGATGTCTCCGGTCTGATTGATGAATCGTGCCGCGCCCTCATAACGAGCGTGGAAGGACTCCAACTCGCGCGTGAACTCCGCAAGGTCATAGCCGCAACAGTAGGACGAAAACGTAAGCTCGACGGTTCTCTGATGGATGCGAGCTACCAAATCAAACGTCCGCTCTTCGTCGGGCGTGAACAGCAACTCCAAGCGGCTCTCTTCATTCGCGAACGTGACTGTGAGGGTATCAGACATATCGAAGGCGGAGTCGACAAAAGCTCAGCGCCCGGCGCACGGGACACAACGATGGCAACCGCGACGCTCCCGCCGGGTTAGCTGCAGCGCATAGTTAGGCCAAGCCTTCATTGGGTTTGAATCTTCCATCCGACCTCTTTGGCCAGCCGCCGCACCATCGCCTGCTTTCGAAGTCGTATCTGAGCCGGTGTCGCCCGCAGGCGCCGCCTCTTCTTCGGCTTGTCCACTTTGGCGGCCTCAATGATACGGATCGTCACCTCGTCGCCCGTCTGCAGATCCCGCTGCAGCCAATCCAGAAACTCGCCGGAACTGCCCATACCGCCAACGGCCAGATTCAACTCCTTGCGCTTGCCGCGGCGACTTTTGGGCTCACGAAGAACCCAACACAACGACGCTGTAAGCACGCACGGTCCACGGATGCCGGCTGTGCATTTTCTCTTACCATTGATGTGGATTTCGTATGCTAACATAACGTGTGCAGCGGCCTAACGGCTCGAGCTCATGTCACTGTTTCTTTTCTGGTGCTTTTTGTGGACTGTCCCACTTGGCCTTGGCCATCAAATCATCAATGAGCTGCTCCACGGCCCAAAGCTTTGTCGGGCCTGCGTTGGCGTAGTTGCTAACCGTCTTTCGTTTGCCGCTCATCACGACCATCGTGTAGGCCGTCGGATTGTCTGTGACCGTCCGACTGTAATAATCCTCAAGCTCCATGTAGCCCGAATCGGTGATGAACTGCGCCAGCCGGTTAAAATAACCGACCGGAATAGTGCCAGCGCTCTCTCCCTCACGATCAAAACCTCTGACCCCCTTGTAGCGAAATGTGCCATCGCTCTTGATGATAAACGTATAAACAGGACAATGGCCATAACAGGGACTCCGCTCGATACCAATCTCAGTAATGCCGTGATTGGTGGATGCGACCTCGGCGTGGCTTCTGGAATTTTTCCAGGCGTCCGGCCTGCGGCTGGTTTGCTCACGGTGAATGTCGGAAATCTCTCCGCCGAAAGCGAATAAGCTCCAAGCGCAGAAGGTTGCAATCATCAGCGTTTTCATGTTTGTGCTTTCCGGTGCGTGGTCGTGCTGCCTCACGACCCAAGCTCAGCGACCCGGCGCACAGGACGCAACGATGGCAACCGCGACGCTCCCGCCGGGTTAGATGGCAGCGTCTGGTTAGGCCGCGTCATTCGTAAACACACTCCTCATCTACCTCTCCACGGATGAACTGCGAAAGAAACTCGTGGAGTGTCTGTGCTACTGGCTTGGCGAGCCGGGAAATCTCTGCTGCCGTGGTGTCCTCATGAATGACCTCCTGCGACAGAAGCACGATGCGCGCCTCGGCCTGTCCGTGCTGTGTGAGGTCGAAACAGTAAGTGTCGCCACAAAGCGTCGTCGCGAAGACGATGTAGCCGTGCTTCGAGGCGTATGCTCCGGGAACGTATTTCTCGTTCTCTTCCAAAACCTGCTGAATGGGCCAAAGGCGCACCTGACCCTGCGCACACTCGGACGGCTCGAACTCGCGGTAGAAAGCGACTATGAAATCAGGAAGGCCGAGAGCCTCAAGCTTGGCCAAGTCCACGGGTGAGGCTGTGCGGAACTCAACTTCGGTCTGCTCGGCAATCTGCTCAATCAATCGCGCGTAGTCTGGCATGACGTGTGAAGCGGCCTAGCGTCTTGTTAGGCCACGTCGTCGGCATCTCCATAAATCTCACGTCAAGTCTCCGCTCTCATCCTAATCAAGGCAAGCGTCTGTGTTGGCAACGGTATCCGACTTAGCGAAGCCGTGCACCGACCAACCTATCCAATAACTCACGTCCCGAAATCCAAAACACCTGGGTGTCCGACTAAAAACTCAAATGGTACGAAGTGGCCTAACGAGAAGAAGATGAGCGACGGCGGACGAGACCACGCGTCGCTCGGAGTGGAAGTGTGGGAGTCATCTCAAAAGTGAAGCGTACAGCGGTCCGCCGTTCGCTCCATCGCATGGTTAGACGTTTTCGGGCGAATTGGAGTCATCGCCAAGAAAGTATAAGTCTAGATCGAGCGGGATGCCTAGCGCCGTAATACGCTGAAGGATCTCCGGCGAGAGGTGTATGCCCGGAGTGAAATCTTCGTAGTAAACAGCGCAACAGAGCTCGACGGAAAACTCTGCTGCGCACTCTCGGATACGGGCGGCGTGTGGCTCAAGCAGCGGAAGCAAGGCCTCAAGATGCTTTTCGACGTGCGTCTCAAGCGGAAGCGGGCTCTGGAAGCTCCACCGACTGTGATTTCGGGTCGCCCTCGGATGTGGTGGCATCGGATCCCCCAGCCGCCAAGCGGCGGTGGGTGATAAGCCGATGCGCGATGTAACGAGCGAAGGGTCATCGCCGAAATCGAGAATCTTCAGGAACACGTGAGACTTGTCTGGCACGGGGAGCGTTTACGTCTAACGACAAAAGCTCAGCGACCCGGCCCACGAGGGGCCACACTTGCAACCAGAGCGCGATGGCCGGGTTCGCTGCAGCGCATGGCGCACGGCTCACGGTGAAATAAAATGAAACTTCGAGACAACATTGCTTCGGCCATCAAAACCAATCTCCCACGACTCGCCACAAATGGAAAACGGCGGATAGTAATGAAACTGCCGAATACATCTGCCGTTTGTCCAGTATAACTGCTGACTGTCTTCCCAAGTGAGATTTGTCGTTAGCAAAGTGGAAACATACCCGGGCTGCCCGCACAACTCCACTACTCGTGCCGGCGAATCACCTTTCTGGACCCGTATATAAGCTCGGTGACAATCTTCTGTGCGATGCCAGACCCAACAAACCCAAATCACCGCACAAAGGAACGTCGCCACAACCACCGCCAGCCATTTGACGAAACGCCTCACGAGGACTCAAGTGCCCCATATCAACGACCCAAGCTCAGCGACCCGGCCCGCGGGAGGCGTGGATTGCAACCAGGACGCGATGGCCTCGTTCGCTGCAGCGCATGGTTAGCGCCTAAACCGCCTCCGAGGCGGAGCAATGACATAAAAAGCTGGAATCCGACGCCGCCTTGGTCATCAGGCACTTGCCTGTCCAGCTCTTCAGGAGCCCTCCAATCGCCTGCTGGCGAACCCTTACGCAGAAGAAACATTCGATCTTGCAGCGGTCGGTGCGGTCTGGTGAATTGACCGCGAACCGGAAGGGAAGCTGTAGACCGGCCGGCCAATGGTGTTCTTTGTAACCCGATCAGGAGCTTGGTCCCGCATGCGCCGTCCTTCACATTGGTGGCGTCCGTGACCGCAAGGCGCGGAACGACCCCGTTTACGAGATTGTTCATTCGCTTATTGGACCATGCGGCCCGCCTCCGGTTCCACA
>JBEEGQ010000036.1:0-2664 GCA_041166945.1 Verrucomicrobiota bacterium | reverse complement strand
GACGCAGGGAAGCCGCAACGGCGCGCTGAATCTCGACATGGAAATCCTGGCGATTGGCATGGAACGGGCCAACGCCGGCAAGAAGGCTTTATCCTACGATTCGGAGCAGGGTGGCGAGACCCTGGATGAACTGGGCTACATCCCGGTTTTAAAAAAGCTGGTCGGTGGCCACCTTCGTTTCCAGGTTTCGAGCAATGGCAATGTGCTGCGTGCGGACGGCATCAGCGAATGGCTGGATCGCGCCGTCCGAACTACCAATGCGGTGGTGATGACACCGCCGGGTGCGATCGACATCGCCGATCCGGCTGGCGCGGCTGCGCCTCCGCCCGTCAGGATTATCCGGCAAAAGGGCAGGACGAACAGTTCTGTCTCGATCTCGAGCGGCGGTGGCAAGGTGGGAAGCACGTTGCGCAGTTTCTTCACCCAGGACCTTTTCAAGCAGATGCTCGAATTTCCGTTTATTCCTCCTCATCCCGTGCGGGTGGGCGATATGTGGTCGGCCGGCGGCGAGACTTACATTTCGACGCGGGGCCGTTTTCATTATGAGGCGACCGGAAAATTCGAGGGGTGGCAGTTGCATTTGGGCACCAATTGCGCCCGGGTGAACGTGGAAGGCAACTTGAGCGGCGGAAACGCTCCTGCGGTTGCCGCCAAACCGGGCAATAAAGCTAAAAACCTTCGGGTCTCCATGTGGATAAACACAGAGCTTCAATTCCCGGCGGCGATGATTTGGGAGAAAAAAACATGGGCGCCCGACACCACCACCCGCGTCACCGGCACCAACCGGCCGGTCGCCTCCGCTTCATTGAAGGTTGTCAATCAACGCGTAGCGACGACTCTCCTGTCGGCGGGTCCCACCGAGGCACCGGTCACCACATCCGCCTCGACGAGCGATGGCGCTCTCAAATAGCAGCTCGGACGTGCCGCTTTCCCAGTTGACGCTTCCGGCAACCGGCCCGTAATCTCCGGCCCACTAACTGGCCGGGCGCTTGAAGCGCTCAGGCTGGAAATCATTTATGCCTGAAGGATACTGCGTTAAGTGCAAAGCGAAAAAGGAAATCTCCGATGCTGTTGAGGAGACGATGAAGAACGGGCGCAAAGCCATCAAAGGCAAGTGTCCCACGTGCGGCACGGTGATGTTCAAGATCCTGGGCGGCAAAGCCACCCCTCCTCCCCCCGCAGGGCCGGCTCCCTCAGCTCCGCCGGCCTGACCTCGTATGTCCCAGGAACTGGCCTACGTCATCCTCACCCCTTACACGCTCTTTAAGAGCCGGACCGGCGGCATCATCGCCCGTCTCATCACCCGGACGGGATTGGAACTGGTCGGCGCCCGCCTGTTCGCGCCGAGTCCCGAGCTCGTCAAACGTTACTCCGAGGCGATTGTCTCCGCCGCCGACCCGCAGGACCGACATATCCAGGAGTTGATTCGAGATTACGTTCTCTTAAATTTTTCGCCCGATCCCAAGACCGGTCGTCGTCGCCGCGTGTTGGTCCTGCTGTTCCAGGGCGACGACGCCGTGCGCAAAGTTCGATCGGTGATCGGCAACATCAATGCCCATCGCACCGGCGGCGAGACCATCCGCGACACTTACGGGGACCTGATCCTGGACGAGGGTGGAAATGTTCGTTATTTCGAGCCGGCCGTGCTGGCGGCGCCGAACGTCGAGGAAGCGCGGGCCAAAGGCAGGCTGTGGTCGGAATTTTCCGACAAGGACGGCGGGTTGATCGACAACGTGGCGACCTATCCGCCAGGCGACCAGCCCCAGCGTACCTTGGTGCTCATCAAACCCGACAATTTTCGTTTTCCCACCGGCCGTCCCGGCAATGTCATCGACTTTTTTTCCAGAACGGGTCTCTACATCGTCGGGATCAAGGTGCATCGCATGAGCGTGGCCGATGCCGTCGAATTCTACGGTCCGGTGAAAGAGGTCCTGCGCACCAAGTTGAAGGATGTGGTTGCCGCTCGCGCACGCGCGGCGGTTGAAAAAGAATTCGGATTTTCGATTCCCGATTCGGAGGCGAAACAGCTCGGCGAAGTGCTCGGCCCGTTGTATGGGGAAAACCAATTCGAGAGCATCGTCAAATTCATGTGCGGCCATGCCCCGAGCGATACGCGGCCCGATCAGATGCAGTCGCCCGGCACGGAGAAGTGCATCGCGCTCGTTTACGAGGGCGTCGAAGCCGTGCGCAAGATTCGTGACGTGCTCGGCCCCACCGACCCGTCGAAAGCGCCCCCGGGGAGCATTCGGCGCGAGTTCGGTCAAACCATCATGGTCAACGCGGCTCATGCCAGCGATTCCGAGGAGAACGCGAAACGCGAAATCGGCATCGTTCGCGTGGCGGAAAACACCTTCAAGCGGGTCGTCGAAGAATTCTACGGGAAATAAACGGCCGTTCGCGCCGCTCCTTCCCGGTACCCACGGTCGAGCCTCGCTTGACATCCCGCCTCGCACATTCCCTTTGATTCGGGCGGTTCAATAGCCCAACAGCAGGTTCGGCTTGTTGACATCGTGACCCAGCCCGAAGCGGGGGAAGGTTTTCGACGACACCGACAATGCGATCCCCCAATCAAGATGTCCTCCGACGCTGTCGTGCAGCGCAGCGGTGAGCGCCACGGTGAAGCTGCGAAAATCGCGATACACCGAGTAATGCTGCTGCTGGAGA
>JBEEGQ010000035.1:0-3666 GCA_041166945.1 Verrucomicrobiota bacterium | reverse complement strand
AGACGCCATGGGGCGTCGAGCGGCTGGACCAGGCGGGCCTTTGGCGGCTGCGCCCCCGGCAACTGCGGCTGGATCCATTCCTGGGAAGCGAAATGGCCCCGCACAATCCCTGGGGATTTGTCTTCGATGACTGGAACCGGATGTTCGTCCTGGCGGGGAACGGTCATGGGATCTTTGATCCGCTGCCGGTGCTTATCCGGGGTCATCGCATCACTCCGCTGGATCAGATCTGGAAGGATTCCCGCGGACGCAAGGTCTGCGGCGGCGACATTGTCGGCAACTCTCATTTCCCGCCGGATTGGCAGGGGCTGATGTTGTGCGGCGGTTTCATGAACAACGCGGTCTATGCGCTGCGCATCGCGGAGGATGGCGCCAGTTTTAGCGTCAGCGATCGCGCGCCGCTGCTGACGAGCACTCATGGAAGTTTCCGGCCGGTGGACGTGAAGATTGGCGCCGACGGCGCGGTATATGTCACCGATTGGTACAACCCGATCATCGGCCATTACCAGGCGAGCTTTCGCGATCCCACCCGTGACAAACAACACGGCCGCATCTGGCGCATCACCGCGAAGGATCGGCCGTTATCGAAGCCACCCCGGCTCGAAGGGGAGCCGGTGATCGATTTGCTGGCACACCTGAAGTCAAACGATCGTTTCACACGCTGGCAGGCCAAGCGCCTCCTGGCGGACATGGAGACCGGGATGGTCACCAACGCGCTGACGCGATGGCTCGAACACCTCGATCGATCAGACCCGGCGATTGAACATCATTGGATGGAAGCCCTCGGCGTTTATGAAAGTCACGAGGCGGTGGCGTCTGGGTTGTTGTTGCGGTTGTTGCAGGCGAAGGATGCGCGGGCCCGGGCGTACGCGGCGAGCGTTGTGGGCCGGTGGGCGGATCGGCTGGACGATCCGCTCTCGCTGCTCAAGCCGCTTATCAAGGATGATCAACCGAGGGTTCGGCTATCCGCGATTGTCGCTGCCACCGGCATCCCGCGATCCGAAACCGCTGCGGAGGTGCTCGCTGCGATCGACAAGCCGGTCGACAAATTCATCGACTACGCGTTGCGCCAGGCGGTGTTCGTATTGAAGCCGCACTGGCTTCCGGCTTTTGGCGAAGGCCGGCTCGGGATCGAGCATCGGCCGGCGCAGCTGGAATTTCTCGTGAAGGCGGACGCTTCGGCGGACACATTGCGGGTGTTGCGCCGTTTGCTGGCCCGGGGCGACCTGGCCGAGGACACCCGCGAGGCATTTTTCAACACGCTGGCGGAAGCGGGCGACACCAACGACCTCGGGATGCTCCTCGATCCGGCGCCTTTCACCCGCGACGGCGTTTACGATGTGGCCCTGCAGGCGCGCGTCCTCGCCGGGTTGGAAAAATCGGCGCGGATCCGAAATCTTAAACCGTCCGCCGGCCGGGAGTCGGCTCTCGAAAAACTTTGGAGCGCCAGCACGGATGCACGGTTCCAAATCGCGTTACTGAAACTCGCGATGCTTTGGAAGGTTCCAGCCATGAAGCAACCGGCATCAATGGCAATGCAATCAACGGAGGCGGATTGGGACCTTCGCAACACAAGCGCGGAAACGTTCGCGGGTTTGAGCGGTGCTGGGGCGCGAGGGTTGCTCGAGGAGATGGCGGGTCCAACACGCCTTCCGGGCAGGCGCGTTGCGGCCGCCGTTGGAATGGCGATGATCGATCTTCCGAGAGCGTGCGAAATCGCGGCGGACATCCTGTCCCAGGATACCAATGGGCTCACGCCGTCGCATTTGTTGCCGACATTTTTTTCGCGCCGGGACGGCCCCGTGCCGTTGGCAGCGGCCCTGTCAAAAACGGTTCCGGCTCGCGACGCGGCGCGGATGGGATTGCGCTGGATGAGCGCCGTCGGACGCGAGGACAAGGAGGTCGTGCGGGTTCTCAACGCTGCGGCGGGATTGTCGTCGGAACCGTTGAAGGCGACGCCAGGATTTGTGGGCCCATTGGCTGTCGAGGTGCGAGCGCGTGGCGACGCGCAACGCGGGCGCGAGGTTTTTCGGCGGGCCGACCTGAATTGTCTCAGCTGCCATTCCCTGGGCGGTGAAGGCGGAACCATCGGACCGGATCTCAATGCCATCGGTGCAGGGCAGCCATTGGATTTCATCATCGGCGCCGTGCTCGAGCCCAATCGGGAAGTGAAGGAAAACTACGAGGCGATTGAAATCACGATGAAGGATGGCGCTGTCCACACGGGATACCGGGTGCGGGATACCCCGATGGAACTGGCCTTGCGCGACGTGGCCCTCAACGACGTGGTGCGCCTGCGTCGCGACCAGATTCAATCCGAAATCCAGCGCGGGTCGGTGATGCCCGCAGGACTGGTGGATCATTTGACCCGGGCAGAACTGCGGGATCTGTTTCGGTTCCTGTCGGAGTTGGGCAAATCGAGATGAACGGGGGTGGGTAACCGGTTGAAATCCAGATTGACCTCGTGGCGCCATGCCTTACTCTCGCGCCACACCAGTCAATGACAGATCAACATTCATCCACGAAAGGTTTTTCTATGGATCACCCTCCCCGTTCCGCGCCGGCCGCCGCGCAATCCCGCCGGACTTTCATCAAACACTCGGCAACCGCCGCGGCAGCCATCGCCGCGACGGGTATTATTAAAACACCCGTTTACGGCCAGAACACCGCTCCTTCCACCGGCAAGGTGATCGGGGCCAATGACCGCATCGCCATTGGATATATCGGGATTGGCGGGAAGCCCTCGAATTGTCCCGGCATGGGCCTGGGGCATGTCAACATGCAGAAGGGCAAGGTCAGCGACCTCAACATCACCCAGGCCGCCGTCTGCGACCTGTGGGAGGTCCGCAACGAGATCGCCAAGAAAGCCATCGGCACCAGCGATGTCGTCAGCTACACCGATTACCGGAAAATTCTTGAGCGAAAGGACATCGATGCCGTGCTGATCGCGACTCACGATCCGTGGCATGCGAAGTGTTCGATGGACGCGATGGAGGCGGGCAAGCACGTTTATTGCGAGAAGCCGATGACCCGTTATCTCGGCGAGGCATTTCAAGTGGCCGACACGGTGAAACGCACGGGGCGCGTTTTCCAGGTGGGCTCGCAGGGCACCTCGGCCGCGGGCTGGCACAAGGCCGCGGACATCATCAAATCCGGCAAGCTCGGAAAACTCGTCTGGGCGCGCGGCGCGTATCTGCGCAACAATCCCAAGGGCGAATGGAATTATTCAATCGCTCCCGGGACCGACACCATCGACTGGGGAATGTGGCTGGGACAGGTTAAGAAACGCCCGGAGAAATTCGACGCGGATCATTATTTCCGCTGGCGCAAGTATTATCCGTATTGCGGCGGCTTGCTGGGGGATTTGGTGCCGCACCGGCTGCATCCCTTGATGCTCGCGACCGGCAACCCGCAATTTCCAAAGCGCGTTGTCTGCATTGGCACGAACCCCGTTCATTCCGACAAACTTTCTCCGGATGCCTACGAGCGGGACGTGCCGGAATATGTGCAAATCACGGCGGAATTCCCGGATGGCTTCCTGCTTTCCGTCAATTCCAGCTCGGTGAGCGGCAAGGTCCCGGGCTTTTCGATCTTTGGCCACGACGGCACCATGGAGGTTGCTGACACCGGCAACGAGATCCAGATGACCCCTGAACGCCACAAGGC
>JBEEGQ010000034.1:0-9419 GCA_041166945.1 Verrucomicrobiota bacterium | reverse complement strand
GCACGAGATACTGGAGTTGCGGCGCGCCTCCTGAAATCGAGAGCTGCCTCATCGACGCGGGCGCCGCCGAAACACGAAATACATTTCGTCACGGACGCGTCGCGATGACTCCAGTTCAAATGCCGCCGCGTTCCGGAGATGGGCGGCGCCGACACCGTCCGCGATGGTGGGAGCATCGATTCCTCCGCAAAGGACGGGGCAAATGGTGAGATGCATCTCATCCACCAAACCCGCCCGGAACAGGGTGTCGTTCAGCTCGCCGCCGCCTTCGCAGAGAAGCCGGTTCACATTCCATTTCCGGCGGAGATGCCGAAGGGCAAAGTCGAAATCCAATTCCCGCTCGCCGCAAACGAGGACTTCATCACACAACTCACGCACACGCTTCAACCGTCGGGCCGAAGCCCGGCCCGTGGTGAGCACTATCAGTGGCGCAACGGGGTGGCGGAAAATCGCCGAGCCGGGATCGATGCTGCACGCGCCGCTGACGACCACCCGCACTGCGCCAGCAGCAAGGCCGTTTTTCAGGCGCAGGCGTTGAAAGCGGGCGCCTCCCGTGCCGAGTTTGGCATGGGTCTCCTCGATGGTGCGCGCCCCGGCCATGATGGCGTCAGCGGTCGCGCGAAGCTCATAGAGGTGCTCGAGATCCCGCCGGCTTCCGAATGAGGTCACCGAACGATTCGCAGTCGCAATCTTTCCATCGGCGGTCATCGCCATGTTGAGCAATACAAATGGACGAGCGCCTCTGGCGGCGGACGAAAGCGAGCGGAGACTGTTCCGGGAATGCTGTGCAGCAGTGGATCGCGCGCGCGGCGCTGGATTTGGTTTCATACGATCAACATCGCATCGCCGTAACTGAAGAACCGGTATTGAAGCGCGATGGCCTCTTCGTAGACCGCCAGCATGTTGGCCAGCCCGCGGGATTCTCCCGGTGCCGCGAAGGCGCTGACCAGCATGAGAAGCGTCGAGCGCGGCAGATGAAAGTTGGTGACCAAAGCATCGATCGCACGGAATTGATAAGGGGGATGAATAAAAATTCGCGTGCGGCCAGGCCCGGCGCGGAACGCGGTTTCAGTTCCGATGACAGTTTCCAAAACCCGTGCGGACGTGGTGCCCACAGCGATGATCCGACGGCCCGCGGCCTTGGCCGCATTGAGACGCGCGGCGGCCTCGGCGGAAACGACAAATCTTTCCTCGTGCATCTGGTGACAGGCCAGGTCGTCCTGCTTGACGGGTGCAAATGTCCCGGGGCCGACATGGAGTGTGACATGACAAACCTCGGCGCCCGCGCCACGCAACGCATCGAACAGGGCAGGAGTGAAATGAAGTCCTGCCGTAGGCGCCGCCACCGATCCGGGTTCACGCGCATAAACAGTCTGGTAACGAACCAGGTCTGCATCGTCACTCGCGCCCCGTTTGATGTAGGGCGGCAACGGCACTTCGCCGATGCGCGCCAGTTCATCGAAAATATTTTCACATCCATCGAACACCAGCCGCCGATGCCCTTCGCTGTTGGTTTCGATGACGGTACCGACGACGCCGGAAAAAACGCCTGCGCGAGTTTTGAAATGAATGCGGGTGCCGACGGGCGCTCGTTTGCCGGGGCGCATCATGGCCCACCAATTGTTGAGGGAATTTTCCTCGAGCAGCAGGGCTTCAAATTCGCCGCCGGTGAGAGGATTAAATCCGCGAAGCCGCGCGGCGATGACCTTCGAATCATTTAGAACGAGGAGATCGCCGGGACGCAGGAAGGCGGGCAGATCCTTGAAGGAATGGTGCGAAACGATGTTTTTGGCCCGGTTAAAAACCAATAATCGCGAGTCGTCCCGCGCTGGCGCAGGGATCTGTGCAACGAGTTGCGTTGGCAATTGAAAATCGAAGTCACTGGCGCGCACCGTGAACAATTAGCGTGCATCGGTGAACAAATCAGCATCAAATTCGACGCAGCCATCTGGAAACCAACGGTATTCGGGTTGTGAATAACTTGTGTATAATTACAACCCGATTTTGTGTTGACGCTCAGTGGGGCAAAGTGGTTTAACGGGGGGCGTTGTGGGGAATGATGGTGCGGTGACCCAAAATGCATGTCAGAAGCTGGCCAGACTGGAACCTGTTACAACTCGTACTACGAGAATATCGTGGACGACAAAAGGCGGGTGCAGGTCCCTTCGAATTGGCGGCGGGGTGCGAGCGAAACCGAGTTCATGTTGCTGCTTTGGCCGGGCGGTCCCCAGAGGGAGATTTGTCTGATGGTGCTGCCTCCCGCCGCCGCGCAACGGTTGACCGATCGGATTACGGCCATGCCGTTCGGCGACCCGCAGGTGGAGTCGCTCCGGCGGCAGCTCGGGCGCAATTCACAAATGGTCCTGTCCGACAAAGCGGGACGCATCACGTTGCCTGAGCATATGGCGCGCGCCGCGGGGATCGAAAAGAAGACGGTGTTGGTCGGGATGTTCGACCGGTTCCAGATGTGGTCGCCGGAACGGCACGCCATCGTGAGCGAAGCCGACGCCGCACTGGGCCAGGACGCGATGAAACTGATCTAACGACTATGGGCCTGTCACAACTACTCGCAGTCGGTCGCAGTGTTCGGACCATCAAAGACGGGCCTGCCCGTTACAAGATGACGCAACAAAATCTTCTGCCGCGGTTCGGGTCGGAGAAATCCACCGAGACCCCGGTCCCGGAGGGCCGGGTGGTGGAGACTCGGGCCGTCGAGACTCGCGCCGTCGAGGAGGCGCCGGACGTGGCGGTTTTCTCCAGTGGGGCCGAGGCGCCTTCGATGCCGCCCGCTCAGGATGTCCCGCCATTGGCGCCCGCCGCAGTGGAGCCGTGCGTTGTCGAAATACCGGCCGTCAGCGCTTCGAAGGTGCGCGCCTTTTTGAAGGCGTCCAAAGCCCTGCATCCCTTCGGGTCGTGGGCGCGGTTTAAGAATCCATTTGCGCGGCTCTGGTCGAAGGAGCCGCGGACGATGCCGTGGCAGGCGGAATTGCTTTTGGATTCGGTGAAGCCGGTCCGAAACGATTTGAGCGAGGCGAACATTCGCGCGGATCGGCAGGAGGCGGCGCCGAGCGCGGGGATCGCGGTGATGATTTCCATGCCGGCCGGCGTTTCGCGAGGTCGTGGTCCAATGTGGCAACGGCTGAAGACACGCTGGTTCGGTATGGGCAAGCCGAACTAGAAACCCAGCCCCATGAGCAGTGCCAGAAAACTTCGAGCACAATCCGGTAATGATGTCGGAAGTGCTGTCGGCGTTGCAGCCGCGGGCGGGGGGCCGTTACCTCGATGGAACTCTGGGAAGGGCCGGACACGCCGTGTCCATCCTGGAGGCCAGCAGTCCGGATGGATGGCTGTATGGCTGCGATCGCGATGGCGAGGCGATCGAGGCCGCCTCACGGCGGTTGGCTGAAGCCGGTTTCGCAGGGCGTTACGAGTTGCGGCGCGGGAATTTTTCGGATTTGGCGGACTGGATTCCGCCGGACAGTTGCGACGGAATTTTGTTCGACCTCGGGGTCAGCACGCCGCAGCTCGAGAGTGCGGGGCGCGGATTCAGTTTTCAGCGCGATGGCCCGCTCGACATGCGGATGGATTTGCGGGAGCCGCTGACGGCGGCGGCGGTGGTGAATGGATGGCCCGAGGCCGAACTGGCCCGGATCTTCCGGGAGTATGGGGACGAGCCCCAGGCCCGGCGGGTGGCGAAAGCGATCGTGCGGGATCGCCAGGGACGGCGGTTTGAAACCACCGTTCAACTGGCGGGATTGATTGAAAGACTTTCGCCGCGGCACGGCAGAAAAACGCATCCGGCGACGCGCGTGTTTCAGGCGTTGCGAATGGCAGTGAATGATGAAGTCGACTCACTGAAAAAGGCACTGGCGGCAGCCTGCCCAGCCTTAAAACGCCATGGCCGCCTCGTCGTGATGACCTTCCATTCGCTGGAAGCCAGGATCTTGAAGGAATTCGGACGCCAGCAAACCCGCGATTATGTTTTTGATGGAGATGTGGACGTTCCCGAGCTGCGCCGTCCGACGGTGCCGGTCCTGCGCTGGATTCAACGCAAGGCATTGCCGCCTTCCGCAGTGGAAGTGGCGGCCAATCCCCGGTCGCGAAGCGCGCAGTTGAGGGTGCTCGAAAAAATATAAACGGAATTGCGGAACTTGGATCGTTCCGCGCCCGGTGCGCGGCATCGTCCCACAAATCATTCCATGGCTTCCAATCGTCGCAATCAATCCGGCTCGGTGCGTTTCGTGCCTGCGGTCAAGGCGGTGTTGCTCTGCTCGCTCATCGGGGGCTTCTGTGTCGGTTACGTCGTGCAAAAGAACAAAATTTTCGAGTTGGGCCAGCAAATCGGACAGCGCCAGCAGAAACTCGAGCGGCTGAAGAAGGAGAACCAGGCCCTGGCCGATCGACTCTCGACGCTGCAACTCCCGCAACGCCTCGCGGAACGGGTGCGCGAGCTCAAGCTGGGACTGGTCCCTCCGCAACCGAGCCAGGTCATCTGGATGGCTGAACCACCTCCCGCTCCCGCGAGCACCAATGCGTCGACATTGTTCTATGCGCTGGGACGTCGTGGAGCGTCGGCGAATCCATGAAACGAAAATCCCCATTTTCACCGGCGCCCGTGCTGCCCTCTGATGAGGAACCGAGGGCACGGGCGTGCGGTGAAATCATTGGCTCGATCCGTTGCAATCCGCGCCGGCGCTTGATGGGGTTTGCCATCGGGACCGGCACGACGCTGGTTGCCCTCGGGGTGTGGCTTTATATTCTCCAGGTGGTTCTCCATGGAAAATTCCAGGAGGTCGTGGATGACAATACGCATCGCGTGTTTCTCAAGCAACCCCGGCGGGGCGACATTCTCGACGTGAACGGTCACCAGCTTGCCACCAGCGAACCGGTCAAGCGAGTCCTCAGCGACCCCAGCCTGATTCACCCTTACCAGGCCGAGATGGCGCATGCCGTGGCGCCATTGCTGGGAATGAATGAGGCGGACCTCGCCTCCCAGTTGCGGCTGTTGCGCACCAATGAGCTGGGGGTCGTTCACACGAATAAATTTGTCGATCTCAAGCGGAAGTTAACGGTCGAGCAGTGGGCACAGGTCACCAACGCCATTGGGCAAGTCGTCCGGTCGCTGGATAATCCTCGGCTCAAGCGTGCCCAGAGAAACGTCATCCAGGCCATGGGCCGCCGCGGGGTTTACGCTGAGGACGAATACCGGCGTGTTTATCCGAGCGGCCAGCTCGCCTCGCATGTCCTGGGCTACGTGCAGGAGATCGAACGCGTTTTCACCAACAGCACGACCCGTGTGGCCACCACCGAGATGAGCGGCATCTATGGGATTGAACATTGGCTCGACGCCAAACTGATCGGCTCGCGCGGCTGGCGCGTGACGGAAACCGATCGCAAACAGCGGGAAGTGGTCAGCCGGCGCAACCAGGAGGTGGACTCCAAGCCCGGCCTCACGGCGGTGCTGACCATCGACAGTTTCATCCAGAGCATCCTCGAGGAACAATTGGCGGACGCGGCTCGGAGATATCAGCCGAAGAGCGTCTGTGGGCTCATCATCCGGCCGCGAACGGGCGAGGTCCTGGCGATGGCCAGCCTGCCCGATTTTGATCCCAACCAGCCGGGCCGTGTGGCCGATGAATCCGCGCGGCGCAACCGTGTGATCGCCGACGTTCACGAGCCGGGATCGACATTCAAAATTGTGGTCGTTTCGGGAGCGCTCAACGAGCAGGCGGTGGGATTGACCGATGTGTTTTACTGCGAGAACGGGACCTGGAATTTCAAGGGGAAGCCGCTGCACGACCATGAGCATTACGGGGATCTTACCGTGGAAAGAATCATCACCAAATCGTCGAACATCGGTGCGGCGAAGATTGCCGTGGAACGCCTCGGCGAAGAGAAGCTTTACGAGTATGTGACCCGGTTTGGTTTTGGGAGCCGGACCGGCATCACCCTGGACGGCGAGGTGGGCGGCATTCTGCATCCACTTCAGCGATGGGATGGCCTGACGGTTTCGCGCATTCCGATGGGACAGTCCATTGCGACGACACCGCTCCAGATGGCGATGGCGATGAGCACGATTGCGAACGAAGGGCGGCTCATGCGGCCGATGCTGATCCGCGCCTTGAAGAATGTGAACGGCGAAGAAGTGCAGCGTTATCAACCCCAGATGGTCCGCCAGGTGATCAGCCCGGCGGCGGCCAAGGCGATGACCACCGCGCTCAAGACCGTATCGACGAAGGAGGGCACCGCGCCGAAGGCGGCCCTCGATCATTACACGTCGGCTGGCAAGACAGGCACCGCCCAGGTCCCGAAGGCGGGCGGGGGCGGATACGAAGCGGGCAAATACATTTCGTCGTTCGTCGGGTTTTTTCCGGCGGACGATCCGGAGCTCTGCATCTCGATTCAGATCGAGGAACCGGACATCAAGAAGGGCCATTTTGGCGGGCAGACCGCCGCGCCGTATTTCAAAGCGGTGGCGGAGCAGGTGGCCAATTACCTGAAGATTCGTCCCGACAAGGACGAGGCGATCGCGACCAACGGCCCGGCCTCGGGCAGTAATCCCTCCCTCAACACCGCGTTGATCCAGCCATAACGCGGAATGCGCACATTTTTCGCGCACGAAATTTTATCATCCCGCCGCATAACATGCCGATCCTTACTGAAGTCGAATCTGCGAGCCGCACCGCCGGGCTCGGGATCGAGCGTCGCATGCAATTAAAGCAACTCGTGCAGTCCATCCCGTCGGCCATCGTGGACGGCCCACTCGATCGGGAGATCACGGGCATCACTTTTGATTCGCGTCGCGTCACGCCAGGGATGGTCTTCGTGGCCATCCCGGGCCGCAACACGGACGGACATGAATACATAGGCGCCGCGGTCGATCGAGGCGCGGCCGCCATCGTGTGCGAGCGCGCGAAGTTGATGCCGTCGCGGGCGACGCGCATTCGCGTTCCGGATGTGCGCGAAGCGATGGGTTGGGTGGCGCGCGATTATTATCTCAATCCCAGCGCCAGGTTGAAGGTGATTGGCATCACGGGCACCAACGGCAAAACCACCGTGGCGTTCATGATCAAAACGGTGCTCGAGGCGGCCGGGATGAGCACCGGGTTGCTGGGCACTGTCCGGTATGAGATTGGCGACCGGGTGATTCCCGCATCCCGCACGACGCCGGAATCGCTCGAGGTGCACCAGTTGATGGCGCAGATGCTCAAGGCGGGTTGTGAAGCGTGCGTGATGGAGGTCAGCTCGCATGCGCTGGAACAAAAACGGGTTCTGGGCATCGAGTTCGACGTCGCCATTTTTACCAACCTCACCCGCGATCATCTCGATTATCACCGGACGATGGAGAATTATTTTGCCGCAAAAAAGAAGCTCTTCACGGGGCTGGGACAGGGCGGAAAAAAAGCGGCGGCGGTGATCAACATTGACGATGCTTTTGGCGCGCGCCTGGCTGGGACTACCAAGGTTGAAGTGGAACTCAACTTCGGGTTGGGGCAGTCCGCCCGGTTGCGCGCCACCAAGATTGAACTCGGGCCCGGGGGCTCGCGATTTGTCGTGGAAACCGACGAGCGCAAGTTCGCGCTGCGCCTGCCGCTGATCGGCCGTCATAATATCTACAACGCCCTCGCCGCCGTCGGCGCATGCCTCGCTCTCAAGATCGATGTCGTCCGGATCCAGGCCGCGCTCAACAAAATGGCGGCGGTGCCGGGACGGCTCGAGGCGGTGCCCGGTTCGCAGCCGTTCGGAGTATTTGTGGATTACGCCCACACGGACGATGCGCTGCGCAATGTGCTCGTCACACTGCGCGAACTGGCCAAAGGCCGCGTGCTCCTGGTGTTCGGATGTGGTGGAAATCGCGACGCCGGGAAGCGCCAGCGCATGGGACGCGTGGCGGCCGAGCTGGCTGATTTCACGTTGATCACCAGCGACAATCCGCGCAACGAAGACCCGGCGCAAATCGCGGCAGAGATCGAAGAGGGTTACCGGGCGGTCCGCGCCGAGGCCTGCGCGGTGGAATTGGATAGGCGGCGCGCCATCCAGCAAATCATCGGAAAGGCCGAGCCTGGCGACATCGTTCTGATTGCCGGCAAAGGTCATGAGACCTACCAGGAATTTGAAGACACGGTGGTGCCATTTGACGATCGAATCCACGCGTTGGAAGCATTGGAAGTGGCGGGTATGGGGAAGGGCGCCTGAGGGAGGGTACGAGATGCCGGTCCATGGATGCCCGTTCCATTTCCTACGTTGTGGACGCCTGTTCGGGCGAGTTGCTCGCGGGAGCACCCGACACATTCGTGCGTCGCGTGGGGACCGATTCACGGCATGTCTTGCCGGGCGATCTGTTCATTGCGCTCGCCGGGGACCGTTTTGATGGGCATGCGTTTTTAGAGGACGCCGCGGGGAAGGGGGCGACGGCGTTGCTGGTGGATCGTTCCCGAAGCGCGGTTGCGGCCGATCTGCCGAAGTCGGTTGCCGTCGTCGCGGTGAGTGACACCCGGGTGGCGCTGGGCCGCCTGGCGACACGTTATCGCGCGGATTTTTCGCTGCCGGTGATTGCCGTGGGCGGTTCCAACGGGAAAACAACGACGAAAGAATTGATCGCGTCCGTGTTGCGACAGCTCGGACCCACGCTCTGGAGCGAGGCCAGCTTCAACAACGACATCGGGGTGCCGCTGACACTGCTGAAGCTGGATCGCGCGTGCACGGCGGCGGTGTTGGAAGTTGGCACGAACCATCCTGGCGAACTGGCGCCCCTCATTCGAATGGTGCAGCCGCGATTCGGCGTGATTACCAGCATCGGGCGCGAGCACCTGGAGTTTTTTCAGAATGTCGAGGGTGTCGTTCAGGAGGAGGGCTGGCTCGCCGCATTGCTGCCTGCCTCAGGCAAATTGTTCATGAACGGAGACAGCGAATGGGCGACGGTGCTGGCGCGACGGGCACAGGCCGCTGTTGTCAGAGTCGGGACCGGCGCGCAAAACGATTGGCGCGCATCGAGTGTGCGGGTCGTTGAGCAGGGCACCGAATTTGATGTGGAAACGGCGCGGCCCGGTTATTCGGGGAGTTACCGGCTGCAATTGCTGGGACAGCATCAGGTGTCAAACGCCCTTCTGGCGCTGGCTGTGGGAGCGGATTTGGGGGCGAGCCCCGATGAAGCGCGCCGTGGGTTAATGCAATGTTCGCCGCCAAAGATGCGGTTGCAGATTTGGGAGGCGGGCGGTGTGCGCGTCCTGGATGATTCCTACAACGCGAATGCCGACTCGATGATCACTTCGTTGCAAACACTGGCTGAATATCCCTGCAAAGGCCGGCGGGTCGCGATTCTGGGTGACATGGCGGAACTCGGCATCGGGACGGAAGCGGCCCATCGTGAGGTGGGCCGGCGCTGCGCGGAACTCAAGATCGACCTGCTGATGGCGGTC
>JBEEGQ010000033.1:0-18984 GCA_041166945.1 Verrucomicrobiota bacterium | reverse complement strand
TCTGTGTTGTTTGGGACGTGAGTTCCACAACATGTGGCAAGGCCGGCCGCATCACGACTGGCAACCCACGCTTATCACGGGGAACAGACACCGCTTTTGCTTTCATCGCCAGCCATACTGACTAGGCTGCTATGCGCGCTCTCAGCATCTCCAGCGTTTTGGTTCTGCTCGCAGCAGGATGCTCGCGTCACAAGGAGGAGCGCATCGCGTTCGACGCTTTTCTCGCGACCAACCGCATTGACCGGATCGTCATGATCGGTGAAGACGAGCGCGGAACGAAAGTGATTGCTGGCGAACAGATCCGTCCGCTGTTGGTTCGGCTCTCTTCAAGCAATCGAGTGGCACACCGGATATGGAGCAAATCGATCGTCACAAGCATCATGTTTTACCAGGGCGATCAGCATGTTGGGGGTTTGGGTTATTTCGCGCGTGAGCAGGTCTTGTCCTATTGCGGTTATGAGTTCAGATTGCGAGACACGAATGACATCAGTTTTCTTTTCAGATGAGCAGCCTAACGCTGCACCGAACGGCGGGCGCGGCTTTTCATTCATGCTGGACGGTTTTTGGCCCGCCGTCGCAGAGATCGAGTCGTTAGGCCGCTTCACACGCCACGCATGAAATGCTTTCAGCACAACCAAACGGACGCAGTTGGCGCTTGTATTCATTGCGGTCGCGCACTCTGCCCCGCGTGTATCACTCAGTCTCCCAGCAGGAGGATCGTTTGTTCGCCTGCGTGCGCGCAGGCCCTTTCCGAAACTGAAGCTGCGCTTGAGAGTATCCGACAGAAGACCACGACATCCAACCGCTACGCTGGCTATTTTCTCTTGGCGGCTGGTCTCGCGCTCGCAGTCTTCGACATTGTCGCAGTGATGCTTGGACGATCTACTGGACGATGGATTTTGGCAGTCTTTGTCACGCCGATGGCTCTCATTTTTATTGCATGGGGGATTGCACTCGTGAAGATGGCAGCAAGAAAGCATGAGACACGCGCGGCCTCCTGAATAACAGGACTGGTAAGGTGTTAAGCTGGAACGAGAGTCATGTTGGGGGCTTTGGCTTGGTTGCGGAGGTTTTGAAGGCGGCGGGCTTGGCTGGCTGGAGTGGTTAAGAAGGCTTTGGACTCGTCATAGGGTTGGCCGCTGACCACCATCGCCCAGATGATCCGCGCCAGTTTGTGAGCGCCTGCCACGATCCCTTCGGCCTTACCCAGCCGGCCTTTGAAACGCCGAACATATTCACCCATTCGTCCTTGCGCCCGGCTCAGCGCGTCAGCGGCCTTCAGCAGGACTATTCGCCACCGGACCGGAGTGGCTTCGACGAGGTTCAGGCGGTCACGCTGAGTTTGAAGTTCGTCCGATTTTTGCTGGAGTGGCATCTCGACGAGGGCGGTAGCCTCTTCTACTCTGACACAGACTATCCATACACACCCGATGGCCTGCCAAAGTTATGATGACACCTCGGCCTAACAAGACGCTGCAGCGAACCGGCCCAGGCTCTTCTGATCGAGGGTTTGATTTGCTTGCCGAACGCTGCTATCGTCCAGGCCGGGTCGCTGATCTTGTGTCTCGTTATGCGGTATCAACCGCCAGTCACTATGCGAACGATTCTCCAAATCATACTGCTGGCAGTTGCCCCCGTTCTTCTTACCGGTTGCGTCCATTCACGAACACCTCTTTTGCTTACGGCTAAGTTTCTTCGACCACACGACACGGCAGCACCGCAGCGACTGGTTATTGAGTTGCGGAATATTTCAAGACAGCCTCAGCGTGTTGTTTTACTCACTAATTGCTTTGTCGGCGTTGTATATTCGAGAGACAGGGAGGGCCATGTGCATGGATTTATTCACACCAACCTATTCATTGCGATGATTTCAGCGAGCATTTCCAATGTTGGGCTTGAGCGCGAGTTGGCGCCCGGTTGTACATTCGCTTTCGAGCATGCACTTTCTGAGTTTATCAACCCAGCGCGGCAGAGTTCCGAGAAGGCGACATTCTTTCGCCCTATACTTGCGCCAGAGTTTCTGCCCGGATGCCAGGTTTGGTGCGCCATTGACGTTCGTCACGGCATATTCTTTGTATTAGAGGAATCACGGAGATGGGCCAAGATCGATGATTGGGAGTTCATCAAGGATAGATCTGGGCTTCTGGTATCCAGTCCTCTAGAGTATCCATAACAGTTGCCGCGCCAGTGAACCGGCGGAGCCGTTTTGGATTTATCTTTATTCTGGACAGGGACGCCGGAGTTTTCGCGCCGGTCGCTGAGCTTTGATCGTTAGGCCGCTTCACACGTCATGCGCATACTCGCCGCGTCTCTTTTTGTGATGGCGGCGCTCGTTTGTAAGGCCCAGATTTACTCCGCTCATGTTTATGCAGGTGGCGTCACTTACGAGCACGACTGGCTCGTCGGCAGTGGTTCTCATCAGTTCGGTCTTTCACAGATCAGTCAGTGGGAAGATTCACGTGGGTTGGTGATCATTGACGTCGGTCACGAGAGAGAGCGCGGCGGCACGCAGCGCAGATACACGCGGATGCACTTCGGGGCAGCCATGTTTTCTGTCCGTGCTCCCGCTTGGCTCGTCGCTATTGCGTTGGGTGCTGCTATCACATCACTGTTCTTGCTCATCATTGTTGGCGTGGGCAGGATTCGGAGACGTCAAAGTCATGCGCCCAACCCGGCCTAACCATGCGCGCTGCAGCGAACGGCGGGTCGACCTCTCCGTCGTGCTCCGGCCCATCGGCCCCGCCGTCGCTGAGCTTGAGTCGTTAGGCCTCTTCGCACACTTATGAAAAACTTGCCTCAGTCGTCCGGCAGAAAGCCCCAGATTGTGCCACGAGGCTATTGGACATTCTGGTGCCTGTTCTGGCTCTCGGCAGGCGTTGCCGGCATCGTGACAGCCTGTTTATCGGGGACGGAGCACAGAGATTTGTGGGCCATACTTTCCATCGCTTGGAGCTTTGCGTGGGCTGGAATTTATTGGAGGATCAGACGTGATTCGAAAGCGGCCTAACCATGCGCTCCAGCGAAAGCGGCGAGCCCTTTGGCGTCCGACTGTCAACCTGGCGTCGACCGCCGCTTTCGATCACGCCGCTTCGCTGAGCTTTTATCGTTAAGCGACTCCGCGCACACAGTATTTCAACAAGATACCACCAGCATGAAAGCTACTTATTCCACGAAACATTTACTTCTTCTTTGTGCCGCCCTTCTTGCCGGATGCGCCACTCGACCGACTGCGACTCCAATACACACTTGGACGACACCAAATGATACCGCTATTGTGGGCGTGAAGAATTTTGGGAAGGTATCTCCGCAAATTTGGCGTGGAGCGCAACCCACGGAAGAAGGTTTCATTAACTTGGAGCGTGCTGGTGTGAAAACCATATTGAACCTTCGCTCAGAACACGACGATCTTAAGTTGCTGAGTGGAACGAAACTCAAGTATGTCCGAATACCAATGCGCGCTTGGGATCCTGACCAAGGGGAAGTTGGGCAACTCGCACTGGTCATGACGACGTTAGACAGACTCCGCCACGATCCGAGCAGCTGGCCCGTGTTCATTCATTGCGCGGCCGGCAAAGACCGAACCGGATATAGCGTAGCTACTTATCGAATGGCATTTCAGAACTGGTCACCGAATGACGCCATTGAGGAGATGTTCGACTATCACTTCAATACTGTGTGGTTTCGCAACCCCGCATTTTTGCAGAGGCTCGACATTGAAGACCTGCGAGCTCACATCAAGAAAGCGCCCTGATTATCCTGGCAACCAAATCGCCTCCTGAAGAGCTGGACACGCAAGTGCCTGATAAATGCCTGATAAACAAGGCAGTGTTGGATTCCAGCTTTTTACGTCATTGCTCCGCCTCGGAGGGCAGCGAACCGCTCCCTGCGTCACGGCACCTGCTTCCGCCGCCGCCTTTCCGCCCACCGTGCAGGTGCCGCGCCGCACTCCGCGGTTGCTGATATCAGTTCCGAAATTAATCATCCGGCGGCATCACTCATCATGCGATATTTGGCCATCATCAGCCTTGCTTTCGCCGCATTGTTGTTCTCTGAGCGTTCGAGCTACGTTGCCACATTGGGTCAGCTTCGACAGGAGGCCACAGAACTGCGCACACAGGTGCAGGCCATTAATGAAGGCGTGGAGCGGTCCCGCAGAATCGCATATTTTTTCAAGGAAGGATTCGAGCGCTCCCCGGCAGCAAAGAAAACATTGGGAAGCTGACCTTTGCGTTGCGGCGATTCGTCAGGCCCCGACCAAAAAGAGGGTCTTGGGTCGGTTCTCAGCCGTTTTTCACGAATCGAAAGGATGGAAGCGCAGGCTTGAGTTAGCTCGCAGAGATGGATGCAAGTCCTGTCAGCAACCCCGATTTTTGAAAATCGGACAGCAATGTTTTTTTCGTTTGAGTGACTTCACGGCTGACGGACACGGTAATATTTCTGGGGCTTTCCCGAGCGCTTCACGTCGAAGTCCACATAATCAAAAGGCATCGCGTAAACGTTCGTAGTCAACAAGGGTGTCCAAGTGGAGGGAGAAAGAATGTTGGTTGTTGCCTCGATGGTGAAAGGGACACCCAAGGCGGCGTCCACACGCACCGAGAATTGCAAATCGGGCAGCGTGGGAAACACTAGCAAACCGACCTCCGCACCAGCCACGTAAATCCGGTTGTCGACAACTGCGAAGCGTTTAGCGGCCTTGCTGGTAGTGTAGACGCCCATTGGCACACAGTTCGCGGGATGACTCACATCAATAACCTGAAAGCCCCGGGCGGGAGCTGCTATGAGGGCGTAAGTTCCGGCAACTGTCACTGCCGCTGCATACGATCTATCGTACCCACCCACACGCACGCAATTGGTCGGGTCGCTCACGTCAATGACCTGCAACCCTGCAGTGAAATCTGCGATGTACACGTACCTGCCGCATACAGCAATATCAACCGCATACCCAGTAGTGTGATAACCACCAACGCGCACGCAGTTCGACGGGTCGCTCACGTCAATTACCTCCAAATCGCCATCGGCCACGTATGCGTAGTGCCCTGCCAATACAATTCTGGAGACATGACCGCTGGTGGCATAACCCCCGACGCGCACGCAGTTGGAAGGATCGCTGACGTCGATGACCTGCAACCCCGCATAATAGTCCGCCACGTAAGCGTCCTTGCCAGAGATTGCCACGCTGACGGCTTGTCCACCCGTGTCACAGCCGCCCGTGCGGAGGCAATTGGTGGGGTTACTCACATCGATAACCGTTAATCCGGCCTGAGCTTCCGCTACATAGGCGAAATTTCCCGAGACCGCGACGTCCAAAGCCCACTGAACGGTGCGAAAGCCTCCCACGCTTACGCAGTTGGCCGGGTCGCGAACGTCAATGACTTGCAGGCCCGCTTCGCGATCCGCTAAATATGCGTAATCCCTTGTTACCGCCACACTGAGAGCCACTCCGATCCGTTCCCAAGCGCAACTGCCGACTGGGACGCAATTCGTTGGGCTGGTAACATCAATCACTACTAATCCTCCACTGTAATCCGCGACATAGGCGTAATTACCTGAGATGGCGACGCTCCATGCGTTGCCAGACGTGTCATAGCCGCCCACCCGCTCGCAATGGCTCGGGTCAGTTACATCAATTACCTGCAAACCTGCCTCGCTATCGGCTAGAAAGGCGTAATTTCCAGAAACCGTCACGCTCACCGTTGTCCCGAGGGTCTCATAATCTCCCACCATGACGCAATTGGTCGGATCGCTCACATCGATAACGCTCAATCCGTGCAACTGATCCGTCAGATAGGCGTAATTGCCGGAAATCGCTATGCTTTGGTAATAGTCACAGCTGTCAAAGCCACCCACGAGCACGCAATTGGTGGGGTTGCTCACGTCGATGACTGAAAAGCCTCCGCCGAAATCCGCCACGTAGGCGTAATTTCCAGCAACCTTCACCGCCTCGGCCCATCCACTGGTGTCGTAACCTCCAACGCGAACGCAATTGCCCGGATTGCGCAAATCAAGGATCTGTAAACCCGCAAGCCCGTCGGCCACGTAAACATAATTCCCAAATAATGTCAGACCAGAAGCAAATCCGCTCGTTTCGTAGTGGCCCACTCGAACACAATTGGTGGTGACACTTATGTCAATGATTTGGAGTCCTATCCCTTGGTCCAACACGTATGCATAGTTTCCCGACACCTCTACAGCGGTTGCCCCGCGGGTGACAAAACTTCCAACCTGTTTGCAATTTGTAGGATTGCTCACGTCGACAATAGCCAACCCGCCGAGTGCAAGAGCGACATAAGCGTAATTGCCGTCCACTTTCACATCCCATGCGGGGCCTTGTGGCCACGAAGGCCACTTACCCGGCAGTATTGGCCGAATGCTTGGTTGTCCTGCTTGGGTGGCATCTGGCACAGCGGTCAGAAAGGCTGCCAATAGTAAAATGCGAAGGCATTTCTGGCCGCAATAGGTTTGAGATGATCTGCTCAAGGCGATGTGGCATCATGGGCAATCGTCGCTATTTATCAAGCAGCAATCGGGGCTCGATCCGTTTTTAGGGACAGTTGTTTTCCATGAACGGGTCCCGCAGAATCGTGGAGTGGCCAGTCCCGCAAAACTGCGTTTTTTCCAAGGCCCGAAGCGGCTGCTTTCGCGCGGTGAGGAACAAACCGCCGACAGGTATTTCTGCGATTGCGGCTATTCGTCAGCAACCAGTCAGGGAAAAAATACGGTGAAAAGGCGCCTACTGAAGTTGGTTGGTGAGCCGCAAGCGCGGGGTAAAGGGCAAGTGCTTGGCTAATCTCAAGCGTGCCGGGAATGCCAACTTGGGCCGCGCAGACTGGCAGTCTGCGTTACGCAGGCATCACTGATTCCTTGCCCGACCTGTTGCATCAATCAGAATCCGCTCAACCCTTCTGGTCGGACCACAATACGTGGTTGATGAGGCACTGTCTCTCGAAAATTTGGGGTTCCAAAAGGTGATATGGGTTAGTTTTTACGTGTCAAAACTGACTCATAGGATTTTGGTAATCCCCACGCTCCGCCATCCGGCACCATTTCCACCTCCTGGCGATCGTGAATGGCACTCAGTTCGCCAGCCCTATAGAGCCGGGCCAACTTGGTTAGCATCACGGCGGTCGGTCTTGACGCGGTCGCCCGGTTTGCGCGGGATTTTGGATGGAGCCACGAGGAGGCGTGGGGTGGGTGTCCTTCCACGCTTGTCGCCAATACCCGTTGCGTGTGGGCGCATTGCGAGCTTGAAGTCATTTGCGGCTCGACGGCTGCATGGGTGCGGAGTATGTAATCTTTCATGGTGTCTGTTTTTCGTTTCTGTGTTGGTTGGGACGCAAGTTCCACAACATGTAGCAAGGCCGGCCGCATCACGACTGGCAACCCACGTTTATCACGAGAAACAGACACCGCTTTTGGTTTCATCTCCAGCCATACTGACTAGCCGACAAAAGAGTTTCGCACGCTATGAAGCTAGAAGACCAGTCACAAGATATGCTCTTGACGATGTGTGGTTGGTGTCACCGCATCATTGGGGAGGATGAGGAGCACCTTGCTCGCGGCGCGAAGGCCTGGCCGGAAGCCAAAAGTATCTTTCGCGCGAAGGAAGGTCGGGTGGTTGTGCTGGAGCTGGCGAATGGCGATCGTCAGGTTCTCGGGATTGTTCCCCGTTCCGATTCGCCCGCTGTAAAGGAAGGGTATGATGTGGTATTTCAGACTTGTTCAGATGGCTGTGCAGATGCATTGGATCAGCGGATTAGAAGTGAAATGGGGAAAATGTGATGAGGTCGGCCATGCGCTGCATCTAACGGTGGCGGGCCGTCGCGGTTGCAATCGGCGCGTCTTGTGGCCGCCGTCGCTGAGCTTGAGTCAGCGAAAGACACATCAAACAACTATGAACATCTCAGAATTCGAAAAGCAAAAGGGCTGGAACTGCTGGATGTGGAAGGACCATGTGAGTTCGCCACTGGGTGACTTCCGCATCGAGCTTCAGATTGAAGACTCGGACAAGACGCCACCGGGCGAGGAGATGCTCGCGCGAGCGGCAGATTTGCAGAGGTACGCGCAGGATCACGGCGAGTCCATTTTAGATTTGGTCTTCGGAAGTTATCTGCGTTGTCTGAAGCACACTGGCGGGGAAGACTGGCTCGATGGTTGCGACGTGCCGCGAGATCTAAAGCGCGAGGCCGTGCGGGAGTATATGGCGGGTCGTGTCTTGTTCGTTCGGCGGGACTTTGATGTTGAGGAAACGCCTTACACCTCATTTGTGCGTGTTGTGCCCCAATGGGATGAGGAGCACGCATTAGAGATGGAGGTCGAAGACGGGAAGATCGTCTCGGTGGACAATGCGTCGTTTGAACTGAAAGACGGCGTGTTGAAGCTGGAGTTTGACGCCTTCGCCTAACGCTCCAGCGAACCGGCGGAGCTTGGTTCAGGTCGCACGTTTTGCCCGGTGCTCGACGGCTTGCGTGATGCCCGCCGGTCGCTGAGCTTTTGTCGTTGCCGTTTGCCACACACAACTCGATGAGAGCCAAGATGCCAGATTCTCCGGTGGAGTTTTGGGTGACATTTGCAGTCCTCGCTCTCATCTGCGTCGGTGCGTGTCGCTTCTCCCGTCGTTGCTACTGGCTGGCTATCCCGTTTGCCCTTTTCATGTTTTATCAGGGTTGGAGCTTCCTCTACGCTAACGACAGTTTCAGCGGTGCGTTGCTATCGGAGTTTGGGATTAGCTACACCCAGAAGGGTGGACACCGAACGTTGAGGCGGTGCTGCCTTGTTTGGACTCCGGCGTTCGCCTTTGGGGGGCCTGGAAAATGCCAGCAGCGCCAATGGTGTTGCGGATGGGCGTCGATGCGACGCGTTTTGAAACAAGGTCGCAACCGCGTTGCGGTTGGAGGTCGGGATGGATGCCACCCAGGGTAACTCGTGCCTCGTAACCCTGGGCATGGGGCGAAATCCCGTTGGGATTTTTGCCGGTGTCTGGGTCGGTGTGCCCCAAAAGGGGCAACGGCCTGCAGGGCATGGTTGGCGCCCGGCGCCTACCTTGGGTAAGCCGGAAAGATCGGCTCAACGCCAACGGCGTTGCGGGTGCGTTGATCCAGGCCTAGCTTGAGCATGGGTCTGGCGGGATCGGTGACAGGCGTGGGCAATGGCTGGCGCGCAGGAAGAGCGGGCGGAGCAGGCGGCGATACGGACACGGCGATGTTGCCGATGTTGGTCTTGACCGCGGCCATAGAGTCGGCTGCCGGAGGCACCAACGTCATGGCCGGTTTGAGGACATAAGGCAGTTCCCCGGCGCGCGAGGAAGTATTGTCCCGTCGGATAGTCACCCACCAGGCTGCCCGACCTGAAACGTTCAGCATTCCCGAGGAACACGGCCATACCCGTTGCGTGTCGGCGCGTTGCGAGCTTGAAGTCATTTGCGGCTGGACGGCTGCATGGGTGCGGAGTATGCAGTCTTTCATGTGGCAAGGCCGGCCGTATCCCGGCTGGCAACCCAGGTTTATCACGGGAAACAGATACGGCTTTTGCTTTCATCGCCAGCCATATTGATTAGGCCTCGTATGACACGGCATCACATCTGCATCCTCACACTTTTGGCTGGGTTTTTACTCCCGACGATGGACGCGGCTGACACGGCGTTTTTCCCGGCAGGAGCCGTGAAAGCGGCCGGTTGGTATTCCAGGACTTTACAGTCGATGACGGAACACTTGCTCTACCAGCAAAGCACCAATAAGACCGTGGAGCAGTACCGATTCTTGTGGCTGCGCACTTTTCACAAACCGATTGCCGTGCGTATTTGGAAGGACAGCGCAGGGATTACTTTGCGTGTCATTCGGCTTAGTGGAACGGGCGGAAACGATCCGGGGAAGATCGAGCGTGATGAGTCGTTCGCCCTCACTGCCGATCAGTGGAAGGGTTTTTTGAAACTGCTGGAGAAGTCCTCTTTTTGGGCATCGCCTGTTACTGACCGGAGTTGGCGTTACCGTGATGGTTCTGTGTGGGTGTTGGAAGGGCAGGCTGGTGGCAATTACCACGTACTTGATCACCAAAGCCTAACGCCAGACGATGGGCGGCATTTGGAGGATTTCGTTCTTTGTTGTCGCTACGTTCTGAGTCTCTCCAAGGAGCATGTGCCCAAAAATGAGGATTACTGAGCTCAACCATGCGATAGAGCGAACGGCGGACGGCCTTACGCTCCACTTTTGAAATGAAGTTGCAAGCGAACGCTCTCGTGGGCCGGGTCGCTGATATCTGAGCTTGGGTCGTTGATATGGCCGACAATGCGCATCTTTCTTACAACCTTCGTATGTGGGCTACTCGTTGGTTGCACGGGATGCATTATTCCGCTTCCGAACAAGGTTTCCCATGGCCACAGGCATTCAGCAGCGGCACTTGCCTTTCTCGACTCCCTTGGCACGACTCGTGAGGAGGTTATTGGGGCTTTGGGTCCACCCCTCCTCGAATCGCATGAGTCACGGACCCTTCTTTATGAATGGGAAGAGACACCTCGATTTCTTGCTTCTGTACCACATATCGTGCATCGCGATATCGAAATGCGAGGCGAAGTCGTTCGTGGTGATGCGGCGCTATTTGGCTTGTTCATTGCCTACGACGCACAGGGTGTTGTTGAAACTTACGAAGTTCGAGAGATTAGCGCGCCAACGCTTCGGGAAGCATGCACGATTTGGCGTGCGCACAGCGGAAAGAAAAAATGATGTTTGCGGGCTAACCATGCGCGACCGGGAGGTTTATGCGATGCCGGATTCACCTTACAGCGGAAGACAAGATTGAGTTTATTTACACATATACCGATTCTGAGACGATGATCAGGAAGAAGAAGCCGAACGAGCGGATCCACTCAATCCCGCGATGACGTCTTTCTTCCAAATCGATTGCCATGGGCGCGGGGTGAGTGATCCGTTACGTTAGGCGGCAGTGCGCACATCTTATGAAAATTCGCATCATGTATATCGAGGACAAGACCGGCGGTCTGATGGGTCCTGCGCGCATCGGTCGCGTCACGTTCTCCAAGACGGGCAGCACCATTTACTATCAGGGGCGCAGCTTTCAGCGCGTCAAAGGCTTTAAGCATAATTACGAGGACGTGGAAACAGGCGACCCTTTTTGGATTTCCGGCCCGAAGCGCAATGGCGAGGACTCGCTGTATGGAGGCAGCACTCCGACCGAGATTGATGACGATGTGCGCGCGGAGTACTGGCGTGACATCCGACGACAGCCAGAGAGAGTGACTGCATGACCGTGCCGTCTAACGACTTAAGTTTTTTGTCGCGGTTGATGGCGTAGGAGAACATGTTGGGGTAGTCCGGCGACAAAAAACTTCGGTTGAATTCGATCCGCTGCGGGCAGGCTGGTGCACAACTTCACCTTTGGATTTTCAATGGCATTTTCACGGACTTTTTGCCGTCGCACAATGCATTGGGCTCACCTGATTGCGACGTCGTGGGGTTTGAGCCTGCCGCGACACCATTGCAGAAGGGTGCAGGTCGGCCCCAAGTCGGTCCCACATTTTGTTATTTGGGTCTTTCATGGGGTCCCGTAGCTCCGCATGTTTCCCCGGCAAATCAACATGCGCCCCCTCCGGGGCGCGGTGTTTTAGGGATCGCGATCCGGTGGGTGCCCCCGCTGACGCGCGCTTCCCACCGGCTACAATCATTTGTCCCTTGGGGACAGGCAGGGGCCAGTCACGGAAGCAAGGGAACTGGGACGCGCGCGAAGGAGCTGAGCTCAGGCCGGAATTCCACGGGCATCACTGACGCGAATCGATTTGACTCGACTGCGGGCACGTCGCGAAATGGGGTCTTCATGGCGCCGCTCATCAGCAATTCCCCCGAGCCGAAAGGCGCGGGGCTGTATGGATTTATCGGAGGGACGGCGCTGGTTTTGTTCCTGATCGGACTGGTCGGCCAGCCGAACCTTCTCGATAACGAGAGGCGCGTGGGGGCTTACGTCCTCGATGCCATCCAGCAGGGGCACTGGATGGCCCAGCGGGATTCGATCGGCGAGGTGGCATCGAAACCTCCGTTGTTCACCTGGCTCGCCGCGGCGGGCACACTCGTCATCGGGCGCCTGACGCGGTTTGCGATTTATCTTCCATCGGCGCTGGCCACTTTCGCGCTGGGGCTCATTCTGCTGCGGGTTGGGCGCGCGCGCTTCGGATGGGCGGCGGGACTGCTGGCGGCTCTGGCGTATGTGGTCTCTCCCATGGGCGACAACGTCGTGCAAACGGCGCGTTATGACGGTTTTTTTGCGCTTCCCGTCGCATTGGCGGCGTTGTCCGCATACCGCGCCTGGATCACGGGCCGCGGCTGGACCTGGTTTTGGATCGCCGCGGCCTTTGCGACATTGGTGAAAGGTCCCCTCGGTTTGCTGCTGGGTGCGGGCGGTTTGCTGGCGTCGCTTTGGGAATGGCGAAGCGGTTCGCCGCTGCGCCCCCGCGGCTCGCATTGGATGGGCATGGGGCTATTCGTGATTTTGTGCGGCGGCTGGTTTTGGCTCGCGTGGCGCGAGATGGGACAGCCGCTGATCGACAAACAGATCGGCCGCGAACTGGTCGGTCACGCGCTGAAAGGCAGCTCGAGTGAAGGCGTCGGCCTGAAATTCTGGGAACCGTCGTGGGCATACCTGACCCTGTTCCTGCCTTGGAGCATTCCGGGCGTGATGGGTTTCTGGCGAATTCTGAAGCATCCGTCGCCAGACGCCGAGACGCGCCGGTTCGAGCGTTTTTTGTTCTGCTGGTTTTTTTTCGGCCTGATCCTGTTCTCGGTGGCGGCCCACCAGCGGTCGCGTTTGATTTTTCCATTGATGCCCGCCGCGGCGTTGGTGGCGGGCCGCGAGATGGCGCGCTGGCTTGCGGCGTGGCAGCCCCGCACGTTGTGGCGCACCGCGCAAATGGTTACGGCGGCTGTGCTGGTCCTGTTGTTCATCAACCATCAGTGGCTGGCGAGCCAGCGGCGGGCCGTCCAACGAACACTCGGGATGAAGCAGGTCGCCGACCGCCTTCGCAGTGAAGTCGGCGCCCAGTTTCCCGTGACCTACGTGGGCCGGAATCCGTCCGGACTTTACCTGTTTCCGCTCCAGTTTTACCTGAACACCCTGCGGACGCATGTAACACTCGATGACGCCGCGGCATTGTTACGCGGTCCCGCGGCGGCTTTCGTGGTCCTGGGAAAGGCGCCGGATCCAAAGGAGGAAGGCGGGGAACCGCCCGCCGATCCGCTTGATGATTTAAAGTTGAAGCTCGGCACCAATGCGCCTCCGCTCCACGAATTGGTCCGCTGGCCGCAGGAAGGGCAGGCATTCATCCGAATTCTCAGCAATCATCCCCGACTCGAATGGCCGTCCGCCACCGTGTCGCAATCGGGCGGTCTTCGGATGGAATTGCACGAGGCGCGCCATGTGCGCAGTCGCGGTGGTGAAATGCTTTTCGAGCGGACCTCGCCGATGGGAATCGTTACGCTCTCCAACGTGTCTCGGATCGCCATGAACAGGGTCCGCGTGCGAATAGTGGGGCAGGGATTGAAACGAGCCGATGCATTTGCCCTCGCTCCCGGCCAGTCTTGGAACAGTGAAACGAACGGAACCGGGCTTTCGCGTTAAGGCGTGCCGCGGTCTCGAGAGTGACGCGCGCGAGCGAAGACCAGAACGCCGGCGGCAATGGTTAATACCGCGATGACGAGGAATATTTTCGAGCGGCTGAAGGGCGTTCCGGCGGAATTGCCCGTGACGGCGGGTGCAGGCGTGGATTTGAGAATGGAACTGAGCGGGGTGGCGGCTCGAGTCAGTGCGGACCCAGGATCAAAAATCGTGTTCCAATTGGCGGCTAGCAGCAGATCGCGTCCAGGATTTTGATCCTTGGTTTCATGAATGCATGCTGCGACGAGGGAGGAGCAGGCGGCCTCGATGGCTTCTCCTTCGATCTCGCGGCCGACCAGCGCGCCGAGCATGCGGCCCCGACCGTAGACTGCGAAGGCTGCGGGGCGGGCGGAGAAAAGCTGCTTGCCGTGCTGCAACAATGTCACGAGGAATTCCTCCGCCGGATCGGTGCGGGTGACGCGCACGAGAGCGAATTCCACGCCCAATGGAAGCGGCGACCGCAACCGCGGTTCACCCAGCTCGGCCTTCGGCAGTGCCAGCGATTTTTCCAAACGCTTCAGCTCAGCGGAGAGGGTGTCGACAGCCGCCTCGTCACGGGTGGTCTCGCCGCTTTCGAGTAGAATCCACACGGCAGTGGCGCCCCGCATCAGGCTTTCGGCAATTTTCCGGCGCGCGGGGGAGTCGAGCAGTGATCCGACCAGACTTTCCGTCAGGTGACCTGCCCAAACCGGCGACGCATCGGATGAAGTGTCAGGGGCGCGCACGACAACCCACGGGGCGACGGGATTCGTCTGGCAACTCCAGAGATTTTCCATGGGCGGCTCCATCGAATCGGAAACATCGACCGTTTTCACTTCGATGTTGGCGAACACCTGGCCGCGCGCGATCCGCAATTGGTCGACCAGCGTTTGACCAGCGGTGTCCATTTCCCCTTTGTGGAACACGACGATTTCGTAATCCGACGCGGGCCAGAGTTCCAGGGCCTGGCGGAACACGGGCGTGTTGGTGGCTCGCGCGGAAAATGCCAGGACCAGGCACAGCGCCGCCAATCCGGAAAACACCATTTGTCGATGCGCGCGCATCTTAATCATCATCACATCAGCAATTGCAGAATCCCTTATGCCATTTTGGACCCTGCTTTGCCAGATTCCTTCGAAATAATTTTCACGACCGGGATAGGGCCAGGGTTTGGCACCATGCAATTCATTGAGAAGGGTTCACAGCCGCAAAGCCGCATCGATCGAGCAGTCGCTCGATCGCGACACGGTCCACACCCAGTTTCGGGGCGGCAGCGAGCAGGTCGGTCGCGAGGGCTGGGTACCAGTTGCGCCGTGCTGGATCGCCCAGTCGCGCGAGGTTGATCGGATCGAGGGCGGCGGTGGCGGATCGAAAGAATGCCTGTCGTGCTTTTCCCCGGATCGGTCCCTGCGCCGCTTCAAGACAATGTTGCATGGATGAAGTGAAATCCGGGCGGTCCAGGAGCAGGAAACTCGAGGCCAACTCCGGTTGGTCCAGCCGCTGCGCGGTTTCGGCAAAGCTGGCAGCGGCGAAATAAAGCATTGTGAGGGCAGCGAACATCTCGAAATCGTGCATCTGTCCGTGAAGCGCTCCAACGAGAGCTGCCGTTGCATCCAATTCGCGCAACGTATCCCGCGAATAGCGGGCAAGGCCGGCATCGCGGTCCGGGGCATCCCAGGGGTTCTTCAGGAATTCGGCCAGCCGCGCCACGCCCAGCAGCGTGAGAGGAATTCCCGTGGACAACAGAGGATCGACGAAGCCGGCGGCGGACGGGAGCATCGCCCAATTTGCCGCCGCCGCGACACTGCTGCGAAATGCGAGCCGAGGCGCATGGATGAAGGCCCGCGCAGGTTTGGCGGACGCGAAGATTTCCTGCACCGACGGAAAGCCCGCGATGAGCCGTTCCCATGCTTCGGCCCCCTCGTGAAAGCGCAAAGGGGCGGCCATGGCAGCCGTCGCGACCACGCCGGCGCTGGTGATGCCGTTGTTGAATCGCAGAACCCAGATCCAGCCGCCATCAAAAACATGATGCACCGCGGCGTCATCGACAGGATAAGGCGTCGTCTCGGGCGTTGAATGCATCGAGTCCCACCGATGCACCCCGGTAAAATGTGTGTAGAGAGATTCAGTGGGAGGCATCGATCCGAAGGCCAATTCCGACAATCCCAGTGCGCGATGAAGAAATCCGCGTGGTCCGCTGGCATCGATGACAAACCGCGCGCGGATTTTAAGGGGCCGTCCGCCGTGTGTGCCCGAGAGCACCGGAAACGATTCGGAGAAATCCGCGGCGGTCAAGGTTGCCTCCTCGATCAGTTCGGCGCCCATCGCGCTGGCCTGTTGCGCGAAGAATTCATCGAAACCGGCGCGAAGCCAATGGGCATCCGCAATCCCGTCGTGCGGACTGGCCGCGACGAGGAGTTCGTTGGTCCTTTCGGAATTGGCGCTCCAGGGTTGTTTCAGTTGATGATGAAAAAACGTGAAGCCGCGTTTTAAGCCGCCGATGATTTCGGGATGGCTTTTCTGCCATGTTCCCCATTTTGAGAACGGGGCTATTTCCGGGAGCTCAAAATCCCGGGCGAGTTTTTCGAGAAGCAGACTGGCGAGGGGAGTGGAGGACTCGCCGATGGCGAACCGCGGATGTTTGCCGCGCTCGACGAGCACGACCGAATGGCCGAGGCGCCGGGCGATCATGGCGAGGAGCGATCCGGCGAAACCCGAACCGACAATGGCGATGTCGAATGCGCGGGTCACAGGCGATCGTTCGAGTCCAGCGGCTGGCCGTGGGTGCACGCGGCGCACGAGACCTCGGGCTCCACGATTTGAGCCCGGTTCATTCGCGCGAGCCGGTCGCGCCGTGCGGAAAAGCACGTGGCGCATGACGAAAATTTTTCCAGGTCCCAAAGATCCGCGAAGACCCGGCCGCGGCGAAGCGCCAGGCCGCTGGCGAGGCATGCCTCGAGCAGTTGCAAGCGGGGCGGAACGAACTTTCCCTGCGCTTGCAAGGCTTCGAGAGCGCCGTTCCCGGTTCGCGTGGGAATGAGCGAGGCGACATCCGCGCCGCAATCGAATGCAAACTCGATGGAACGCTGCGCCCAGTGAAGGGCCAGCTCAGGGGGCAGGAATGGCGGCTGGACCAGAATGAAAACGCGCAGGGCGATATCGTGCTGGCGCAGAAAATCCGCCGCGCGCCTGAACTGGTCGAGGGTCATCCGTTTGTTCAGTTGTTCGAGCGTTTGTGGATGAGCCGTTTCGAGCCCCATGGCCACTTCCAATTTGCCGCCCATTTGATCGCGGAAACGGTGCGAGGATTGGCCCACAAACGCCGGGTGACATTCGACGATGACCCGGTTGAAGCGGCGCACTTGAAGGGCGATCGCGGCGTGGTCCTCCGGCGGAATGGCGCGCGGATCAAAAAAACTGCCGCTGTTGTAAAGTTTGATCTGGCCGGGGAGGCCCAGCTTGCCGAGGGCGAAATCGATCTGGGCAGGGATGGCGCCAACCGGGACGGATTCGGTGAGCGTGTTCCGCCAGAGATCACACATCACGCACCGCCACGGGCATTCGCGATTGGTCAGGAAGATGGTGCCGCACGAGACGAGGCGTCCGGTGGCGTCGGGCTCCTCCTCCAGAAAGTATGCGTGTGGCTTCCGGGGATCGAGCGCGTGTCGTCCGGGGCGGCGGGCGAGAACCCACTGGTCCCGTGCGATCGAACTTTCGGGATATCGATCGGTCACCATGAAAGATCCCCACCCGGGATTCCGCTGTGGCGGAAGGAGGAAATGGGACGGGGATGCGCGACAAACCCAGTTACGCGCCGGTGTGATGGGCAACCGCGGGTGCGGCCGGCGGAGCGCCGCGGTCCCGGGCGGCGCCGGCGGTTACATCGCGGGCGCGGTTTCGGGTGCTGGCTGGGTGGAAGGAACTGGCGCGGCCGGCGCCGTGACCGGGCAGGCCTCGATTGATTCCACACGGTAACGTTTCTTTTCGCCATCCATGTCGAAGTCGACCTCGTCCCCGATCTTTTTGTTCAGGAGCGCCTGGCCGAGCGGAGTGAGATAACTGATGATGCCCTGGTCGGGATCGGTGTCCCAGGCGCCGAGGATGCGGAATTGTTCCTGCGCATTGGCGCCGAGTTCGGTGACGCCGACGACGGTGCCGGGGCTGACCACCTCGGTGCGGACATTGGAGAAGTCAGTGCCGCGGGCGCGGACGAGTTGCTGTTCGAGCTCGCCCTTGCGGCGCATGAGAATTTTCTGCATCTCCTTGGCCGCCTTGTATTCGTGATTTTCACGGAGGTCACCATAGCTGCGGGCGACGGCGATCTCCCGTGAGTTGGCCGGGATTTTTTTCTGCACCAGCTCGGTGTATTCGTTCTTCCGTTTTTCGAGGCTCGCCCACGATACGATGAGGTTGTTGTCCTGCTTGGTCTGTTCGCCGGAGATGAGGGACTGGACCGCCGGATAGCTTTTGACGATGCGCGCCAGGAGCGAGCGTTTGTCCATGTCGTCGAAGCAGGGGGAGAGCTGGAGGGCGCGGGTGAGATCCTTGATGACCTCGAAGTCCGCGGAGCCGATCAATTCGACGAGCAATTCCTGATCGTCGAGGATGTAATCGCGAAGCTTGTTGGATTTTTTTTCGTTGAACTGGTCACGCTCCATCGCGGTGAGCATGGCGCGAAAAACTTCCGGTCCGAGAATGTCCGCGAAAGCATCGGAGCGCTCCTTGGCCAGCCACAGGAGCAGCTCGGTATTGGCGGTGTGCCGGCTGATGAGCGCGGCGAGGGTGTCCTTTAATTGCTGCGGTTTGCCTTCCTGTGTGAGGAGGGCGGCGCATTCGCCAACGACTTTTGCGGGGACACTGTTGATGGTGGCGAGCAGGGCTTCGTGCCAGAGGGCGGGGGTGGCTTCCTTGAAGGACTGAAGGACGCGCTTGTGCTTGGCGACCGGCACGCCTTCGAGGATGGACGCCAGCCGCACTTCGGAGGTCCAGATGCTGCGGGTGGTGAGTTCGCCCTCGGTGGGCGCTGGCAGGCCGGCGGCCTGGCGGATATCGTCCCGTGCGAAGATGCCCTCGAGGGCGACGCCGGGTTGGGTGCGCTGATGCGATGTGATGTCGGAATTGAGCGCGGCGATCATCTCGTTCCCAACAAGGGCTTTGTCCGTGAGGTCCGGAAAATTCTTGATGGCTTCGGTGGCCGCGGTGGTTTTGGCCTTGAGGCCCTTGGCGGCGCGAAAATCCCCGAGCAATCGATCCGCCAGGGCCACTTCTTTTGAGGCGTATGCGATGGGCTCGGTTTTCTTGATGGGCACGGTGAAATGGCCGTCCTTTTTCAGTTCTGCCTTGGCGACCTCC
>JBEEGQ010000032.1:0-12035 GCA_041166945.1 Verrucomicrobiota bacterium | reverse complement strand
ACGCCGATCGAAGTGGCATGCGTCCGGCGACCTATGCCCGCCGGCGTAAAAATGACTAAGACTCGAAAAGTGTCACCCATCCGTCGCGTCAAAAGTGTTACCCATCCGTCGCGCACGCACCCTCCCCCTCCCTCTCCTCCATTTCGGAAATGGAGGAGAGGGTGCCCGAAGGGCGGGAGAGGAGGAGCGGCAGAGACCCTTTCGGGCGAAATCGCTTGGTCGCATTCGGCGGTTGCCTATACTTGCCGCCATGAATCATGTCGGCATCGGTTACGATGTCCATCGGCTGGTCGCGGGACGCAAATTGATCCTGGGCGGGGTCGAGATCCCCCACGCCACGGGGTTGGAAGGTCATTCCGACGCGGACGCACTGCTGCATGCGATTACCGATGCCATTCTCGGTGCGCTCGGCGAGGGAGACATTGGACATTTTTTCCCTGATACCGACCCGCGCTGGCTCGGGGCCGCGAGCAAAGTCTTTCTCGAGGAGGCCGCCCGCCAGGTCGGGTTCCGCCAGGGGCGCATCGTCAATATCGACGCCACTGTGATCGCCCAGCAACCCAGGCTCGCCCCGCACATCGCGGCGATGAAATTTCACATCGGAGAAGCCCTCGGTCTCAACATCAACCGGGTCGGCCTCAAGGCCACCACCAACGAACACCTCGGCTTCGTGGGCCGCGAAGAGGGCATCGCTGCGATGGCCGTCGCCAGTGTGGAGCTGCCCGAGTAAGGAATCGCATCGTGGGCGCCAAGGCTGAAATCGGTTGGACCCGACGCGATGACGCGGGCGAGCGCTGGGATGTTTACGCCCAACTCGTCGGCGGCGACTGGAAATTCTTCAAGCGCCAGCGTCGATACGATGTCTGGCAGGCCATCGAAGTGCCACCGTTGGATGACTGGCTGGAATTGCTGGATGCCTTGCGCCGGCTCATGGTCCGCCGTCGCTATCAACCGGCGGACGTTCAACGGGTCGAAAACGAAATCCGCGAACGCTTTCCGGACGCGGAATTCTGACGTCGCGGCGTTCTGGTCGTCTGGCTCGTGCTGGGACTTACGTTGAGCACCGTGGCGGCGGGACGCCGCCCGAACTCGCAGCCGGGACGGCCGCGTTACATCCCGCGCCCGTTCCGAAGGCTCCCGCCTCGGGCGCAGCAACGCCCAACGAAGCGCGGCGTTCAAGTATTCAGCCTGGTGAAAATGCGGAGCCTGCTGCGGCCGGGGACGGCGCGCACTCCGTGAGAGACGGACGAAATAGGGGTCCCCTCGTTAGCGGCGCGTTACCCGGCTAACGCCCTCTTGCGGCGGGACGCCGCCGGAACTCGCAGGCGAAGACGCCTGCGCTACGCCGTCTGCCACTTTCAGGGGCTGATCCGATTTCACCGATCTTTCTAGCGGTTCCGGCACCCTGAAGGGCGGACACCAAACGCGGTCGGGTTCACATGTTGAATTCCGGGCCCAGATAAATTTCGCGCGCGCGCGGATCGGTGGCCAGGTAATCGGCGGTGCCTTCGCAAAGCACCTCGCCCTTGTGGATGATGTAGCCGCGATCGATCAACTTGAGTGTTTCACGGACGTTATGGTCCGTGATCAAAATTCCCAGGCCCCGCTCCTTCAATCGGCGCACGATTTTTTGAACTTCATAGACTGCGATCGGATCGATGCCGGCGAACGGCTCGTCCAACATCAGCAGCCGGGGACTCGTCACCAGCGCGCGCGTGATTTCCAGCCGGCGCTTCTCCCCTCCGCTCAATGTGAAGGCCTTGCTCTCCGACAGACGGGTCAGATCGAGCTCCTCCAACAGATAGGCCAGGCGAACCTTGCGTTCGCCCCGATCCATTTTGCACGTCTCGAGAATCGCCGTGATATTCTGTTCGACCGTCAGCTTGCGGAACACGCTGGGTTCCTGGGTGAGATAACCCATCCCGAGCCGCGCGCGCTGATGCATGGCTTTGCGGGTGATGTTTTTGTCCTCGAAAAAGACCGCGCCGGCTTCCGGTTTGACCAGCCCGACAACCATGTTGAACGTGGTGGTTTTGCCCGCGCCATTCGGTCCGAGGAGCCCAACGATCTCGCCCGCTTGAACGTGAATGGAGACGCGATCAACCACGCGCCGGCCGTGGTAGGCTTTGACGAGATTTTCGGTGCGCAACAGTTTCACGTCAGTGCCCGCAGGCACGACCGAAACGGGTGGGACAGAAACCGGGCCTGCCGGTGGCTGGGCTTCGAAGGTCATTTGCGCGCGGCCGGGAGGTTGGTTTTGACGGCGAAGCTGTTGGTCCGGCCAAAGGCGTTCCCGATCCCGATGAACGTGTTGGTGGGTCCCGCGATGAAGGAATTGGCGGCGCGATCAAAGGTCAGCTCGGTGCAAATGATCGAGCCCTGCGCGTTGGCCGCGATGACCAATTCGCCCGTGACGTACAGGAGATCGTTGGTCGCGAAGTAGACGGCGTGATCTCCCAGGATCTGCGCGTCGCGCGTGATGATCATCACGTTCGTTTCGGCAATGACCCGGTCGAATCGAGTGTCGGCACGATTGGTGGCCTGGCCGCTGATATTTGTCCGCGCAGAGTTGGTGTTGAAAATGGCGGTGAGTAATTCGCATTCGAGGTAAAATCCCTCCTCCGCCGCGCGCACGTGCCGCCGCCAAATCACGTTCGTTTGGGAATAACGGGCTGCATCCTCGGAAATAATGATGAGCTGATTGGTCGGCGTGCTTTCCGCCATTGGCGACGGTTGGGCCCCGCGCCCCATCAAAATCAGAAAACCCATCAGCAGGGGCAGCAGGAAAAGGAAGGCCTTCATGTCAGGGTTTTTGGAATAAGCCGTGCAAGATCACCGTGCGATTGTGATTCGAGACGTACAACACGTGATTCGTCATGTCGAAATGAAATCCGTTGTCTCCATGAATCGTGATGGCGCCGTCGTTGGCCGCGATATCGACCCTGCCGGTCGAATAAACCGTGTGCGCATCGGCGTCGAGAAGGCAAAACGGCGACACCGCGATCAGGTTGGTGCCCTTGCCCGATTCCGGGTAATGCTCGAGGCGCGCCGTGGTGATCCCGGAAACGCTGTTGGAAAGGTACTGTCCCAAGGAACCCCGCAGGAGCAGCTTCATGCGGTTCGTCGGATTTCCCGGCGCGATGGTATGTTCGTAAAATTCCGGGTAATTGAAGTTTTTCGTTTTGATGTTTTTGCTCAACTGCCCCTGCAGCGGCAGCCATGCAAAAAATCCAAGGACCAACAGCGTCAGGGGAACAGCCCATCGCTTTAGACGCTGATGATCAGGCTGACGCCGCTTCCCATGGGGCTCGAACAGGCGCGAGGGGGTGCGATGGAAAACGTTCATGCTGAAAACTCCCGGATGATGGCCTGCCATTTCCCCTGCGCCTTCAAAATCATCGTCGCCAATTCACGGAGAGCGCCGCGCCCACCGCTGGCGCGAGTCACGTAGTGCGCGAGCGCTTTCGTTTCAGCGATGCCATTCGCAACCGCCACCGCCAAGCCCGCCCGCTTCAGGACCCCCAAATCGACCACGTCGTCGCCGACGAAACAGGCCTGCTCCCACTTCAAACCCGCTTTCTGGAGAATTTGTTCCGCGATGACGACCTTGCTGCCTTGATCCTGGTGAAGAAAATCGATCTGCAAATCCTTCGCCCGTTGTTGGGTGACGGGCGATGGGCGCGCGGAAATCCAGCCGACCCGGATCCCTTGCTTTTGCAGCAGCCGAAGGCCGAGCCCGTCCTGGATGTCGAACCGTTTGAATTCGTGCCCTTGACCCATCATCACCGTTCCATCGGTCAGGACGCCGTCCACGTCGCAGAGCAGCAATCGCACCCGGAGGAGTCGTTGCCTGAGCGATTGAGGCGATGTTCGAGTGTTCCGGGCGCCGGCTTCGGCCGCGGCGCGACGGTCGCTGGCGGAAGCCTTCGCTCGGGTGCGATGGCGACTGCGATGAGGCGCGGGAGACATGGGGTCAATTCACGGCTGCCCGCACCTTGAGCAGCCCCTTGAGAAGCCGGGCCATGTCGCGCAGCGGGATCATGTTCGGGCCGTCGCTCAAGGCGCGATCGGGTTCGGGATGCGTCTCTATAAAAAGGCCGTCGGCCCCGGCGGCAATTGCGCACCGGGCCAGCACGGGGGCGAACTCGCGCTGTCCGGCCGATTTGTCTCCGCCGCCTCCGGGAAGCTGCACGGAATGTGTGGCGTCAAAAATCACGGGACAGCCAAAGCCCTTCAGGATCGGCACAGCCCGCATGTCCGCGACCAGGTTGTTGTAGCCAAAGGTCGTGCCGCGTTCAGTGACGAGAAGTCGCCTGCCGCCAGCTGCCCGCGCCTTGGCCACCACGTTGCCCATTTCGACCGGGGACAGAAACTGGCCCTTTTTGATGTTCACGATTTTTCCGGTGTCGACCGCGGCTTCAATCAAATCCGTCTGCCGGCAGAGGAACGCCGGAATTTGCAGAATATCGGCGACCTCGCCCGCTGCCGAGGCCTGGGATTCTGTGTGAACATCCGTGAGCACGGGCACGCCGAAGGCATCGCGAACTTTGGCGAGGACCCGAAGCCCTTCATCGATCCCGGGACCGCGAAAGGACTTGCCGGAGGTCCGGTTGGCCTTGTCGAAGCTCGCCTTGAAGACATAAGTGATCCCGAGTGCCCGGCACGTTTTTGCGAGCGACCGTCCGATGCGCATGCAGAGCGCTTCGCTCTCGATCACACATGGGCCCGCTATCAGCACCATGTGACGGCGCGAAACCATTGAAGACCAAAGTTTGTCGGACGAATCGGACACGCGCAGGTGTTTAACAGGAGCCAGCGTCGAGTAAAATGGAAAACAGGTTCGGCTTGCCGGCAGGGCTGATCAATTTCCGCCAGGCTCGTCCTCCCCTCCGAGCCCCCAAGGGGTCAGTCCCTACTATTTGAACTTTTGCGGCGGAAGGTGGCTGCCACCGGATCGGAAGTTCCACGTGATTGGAGTGAAGAATCGTATTGTCGGGTTGTTGGCTTTCCGTTAGGTACATTGGCCACACCATGAAACCCCACTTCCTGCGCTCGCTTCTCCTAGGTTCGCTCTTCACCGCGTTGGGGGCGCACGGCGGGGATTGGCCCCAGTGGCGGGGACCGGCCAGAGATGGACACGCTGCCGGTATCGCGGCGCCCGGATCGCTGCCAAAAGATCGCGCCCCGTCCTGGAAGACACCGGCGGGCGGCGGCTTTTCAGGACCGGTCGTGTCGGGTCGGACGCTGGTTTTTCTGGACGAAAATGGCAGTCGCGAAATCGCTCACGCGCTGGACGCCGTTACCGGCCGCGAGCTCTGGCAAATCGATTATGCGGATGTGTTCAAGGACGAATGGGGTGCCGGTCCGCGAGCGACGCCAATCATCGAAGGCGACCGGGTTTACGTGCAGTCGTGCAGCGGGGAGTTTCGGTGCCTGGCTCTCAAGGATGGAAAAGTCATCTGGGGAACGAGCTACGAGAAGGATTTCGGCGTTAAATTTCTGGGAAGCAAAGCCAACGAAGGCACCGCCACCCGACGCGGCAACAACGGTTCGGGCGTCATTGACGGGAAACGCATCATTCTGCCCGTCGGCGCCACGCGTGGCGCCAGCCTGGTTTGTTTCGACAAGGTCACGGGCAATGTGCTTTGGAAATCGGGCGAGGATGAAGCGGCCTATTCGTCGTTCATGGCGGGAACTCTGGCCGGCGTTCGGCAGGTCGTTGCTTTTACAGCCGACGCGCTGCTGGGCGCCGACATCGCGACCGGTAAAATTCTCTGGCGCGTCCCGCTAAAGACTAATGCCAAACGGCACGCCGCCAGCCCCGTCATCCTGGGCGATCGCGTCGTTGTGAATTCGCACAGCATCGGCCTGGTCTGTTTCGAAATATCCAAAACAGGGGACGCGATGAAGGCCACCCAGGCATGGGCCAACACCGACCTTCTCATCAATCTGGCCACACCCGTCGCCGTCGGTGGCTTTCTTTACACGCAGGGCGCCCATGGCGATTTCGTTTGTGTGGACGCGAAGAACGGGGCCGTGAAATGGTCCCAGGCCGGTTTTGGAGGCGGCAAAAAAGATTATGCTTCGACCATCGCGGTAGGGGATCACCTGCTTGTTCTCAGCGAAAGCGGCCAGTTGACCCTGCTGGGGGCCAATCCGGAGAAATATACGGAACTGGGACGCATACAGGTCTGTGGCAATACCTGGAGCTTCCCCGCTTATGCCGACGGGAAAATTTTCGTGAGGGATGGCCGGCAGCTGCTCTGCCTGGACCTGGCGGGGAAATAAGAATTAATCCACGCTCGGATCATCCGAGTCACTCAACGTGGAGAGCACGTGTCCGATGGTGGTGAAGGAGCAGGTGGCTTGTTTGGAGACTCGGCGGGGACGATAAGTGCCATCCGAAGGACAGGCGGGGGTGGTGCTGTGTTGCAGAAAAGGCGTCAGGTCTGTCATGTCCGGTATCGCATCGTTGTCTTTGCGGTTCTCGAACGCCCACTGCGCCTTGGCGCCTTCGATTTTCTGGAGATTATTGATGCACGCGCCCACCTGGGCCCGGCTGCGGTACTTGATATAGTTGGGCCACGCGAGGACAGCGAGGAGGCCGATGATGACCACCACGATCAACATTTCAACCAGGGTGAATCCCCGGGAAAAACCGTTCAATGTGACGTTTCTCGATTTCATTCGGTGGAACGAGCTCACTCGTTCCCAACTAAATCATCGGCATTTCGCGAGCGTTACTTCAATCCAATCCCCCCAGCCGGCGCGTTGAAAAGTTCCCGTCAAAGTTCCGCGTGACCCGCCCGGCAGCGCATGGCAATCTCGGGAGGTGACCTCGGTCGAAGCTTCGCAATTGCTCGAGCAACTCATGGCAGGGCGCGTGACTCCCGCGCATGTGTTGCGCGCGTTCCAGGCGGCGCCGGTGGTCGATCTGGGATTTGCCAATCTCGATGCGCACCGGGCGTTGCGGAAGGGTTTTCCCGAGGTGATTTATGCCGCGGGCAAAACAGCGCCGCAGGTCGCGGCCATCGCCGCCGAGTTGAGCCGGCGCGACAAACAATTCCTGATCACCCGCGCGACCCCGGAGCACGCCCGTGCGACCGCCCGGCGGGTCAAGGGCACTCAATATCATGCAGTCGCCCGATGTGTGACCTTCGAGAAACCGCCCTTGCGCAAACGCCCCGGCACCATCGCGGTGCTGGCTGCCGGTACCAGCGATTTGCCGGTCGCCGAGGAAGCGGCAGTGACAGCCGAGGTCATGGGCAATCGCGTGTACCGATTATACGACGTGGGAGTGGCCGGGCTTCACCGGTTGCTTGCGCGTCTGGAGGACATCCAGAAGGCTCATGTGATAATCGCCGTGGCAGGAATGGAAGGCGCCCTGCCGGGTGTCGTCGCGGGATTGGTCGCGCGTCCGGTCATCGCTGTTCCCACCAGCGTCGGTTACGGCGCGAACCTGGGAGGATTGACAGCCCTGTTTGGAATGCTGAGCAGTTGCAGCAGCGGCCTGACAGTCGTGAACATCGACAACGGATTCGGCGCCGGCTATGCCGCCAGCCAGATCAACGCGCTCGCGGGCGAGGCCAGCCCGACTTCCGCCGACGTGCGCAGGAATGGAACGGCGAAGTCGCGCCGGCGCCCTGTCGCCCCTTGACTGGCTCCCATGAAGATCCTCTATCTCGATTTATTCAGCGGCATCAGCGGTGACATGTTCCTCGGTGCGCTGCTGGATTTAGGCGTCGATTTTCGCTCGCTCGAGGCCGGCTTGGAGAAACTGGGATTGGAGGGCGATTATCATTTGCACGCCTCGCGCCAGCAGCGGGGCGCCATCGCGGGGATGAAATTCGATGTGCACCTCGAGCACGCCCACGAGGCGTCTGTTCCAGGCCATGATCACGAACAGGGCCACGTTCACTCGCACGACACGGGCCATCAGCATGGCGGTGAAAAACCACACGCTCATCATCACGAGCCGGAGCACGACCATGCTCACGAGCATGCTCATGATTCTGAATCCCGCCATGGCCGCACATTTGGCGATATTCGGGAGTTGATCTCGCGCAGCCCGCTCGGCGAATGGGTCAAGACAAAGAGCATCGCGATCTTTCAGCGGGTGGCGGACGCGGAAGGGAAAATTCACGGACATCCGCCGGCCGACGTGCATTTTCATGAAGTGGGCGCGATCGATTCGATTCTGGATATCGTTGGCGCCTGTATTGCATTGGACCTGCTCGGACGGCCGCGCGTGCTTGCCTCGGCGGTCGTCGAAGGCACGGGCTGGGTGAAGTGCGCGCACGGGCGTTTTCCCGTTCCCACACCCGCGACGTTGGAGATCCTGGGCGCGCGCGGGGTGAGCATTTCGCAGTGCGAAGAACCGTTCGAACTCGTTACCCCCACCGGCGCCGCCATCGTGGCCGAGCTGGCCGAAAGCTTCGGTGGGATGCGCGATCTGACGCCGGAAAAAATCGGGTATGGCCTCGGAACACGCGAGAACAAGACGCGCCCGAATGTGCTGCGCGCGGTGCTGGGTGTTTCGGGAGCGGCCTCGGTGCACGATTGGGAAAGCGACACGATCTGCATCCTGCAAACGAACCTGGACGATATGAATGCCGAGTTGCTTGGTGGGTTCGTGGACAAGGCCCTTGCTTCCGGCGCGCTCGATGTTTTTCACACACCCATCCAGATGAAGAAGAGCCGGCCCGGCGTGCTGCTCACGGTGTTGTGCGCGGAGCAGGACGGGGACAAATTTGCGGCGCTCATGCTGCGCGAAACGACCGCCTTCGGTGTGCGCCGGCAGACTGCCGGCCGCCGAAAATTGCGGCGTGAGATCATCGAAGTTTCAACCCCATTCGGCCCGGCCAAGATAAAGCTGGGCAGGCTGGATGGCCAGGTCGTGCAGGCGGCGCCCGAGTTTGAATCGTGCCGCGAAACAGCCCTGCGATCGAACGTGTCCATCAAGCAAATATACGAGGCGGCGATCCGCGCGTTGAAATGACGTTCGTGCCGCCATGAATTCCGGTTTGCTGACGGCCATTTGCTGTCCGGAAACGCATCAACCACTGCGCCCTGCGTCCGGCGAGTTGCTCGCGGCGCTCAATGAACGCATCCGCTCCGGCGGCGTGCGAAACCGTGCCGGCCGATTGATGATAGAACCATGCGAAGCGGGACTCATCCGCGAGGACGGCGCGGTGCTTTATCCTTTCCGGGGAACCCTGCCCATCTTGCTCATTGCAGAAGCGATCCCGCTCGGGTGAGTTGGATGATCAAGGCTGGCGGAGTGCGCCCCGTCCCCGCTCCTCCTTATCCACAAGCCTGCATTCTTCCGCAAATGTCGCTGAGCTGGCTTGCCAGCGTGGTGCTACCGTAGCGCCGACTGGCAGTCGGCTGTATCGCCGGTTGTTAACCGGCAGGCGCCCGTCCGATGGCAGTTTGCAGAACGGTTGGGAGGTAAGTCGGCTATTCGAGATCGCAGAAGGTGTTTCTCCATTTGGCGCCGTGGTCATCATCGCCTGCCTGAAGCGATTTTTCACCGGCCGGTTGGAAACCGGCGATACAGCAGACTGGAAGTCCGCGCTACGATCGGAGAATGATCTCCTCGCGACTGAATTTGCAGGGGGCCCACTCTTGTGGGCAAGGATGAGCCGTCCCCGGGCGGAGCAACACCGGATTTGTTGGGGAGGCTGGAGAATAGGGAACTTGCTGCGGCTGAGGACGGCCGCCCTCCGGGCCGCGGGTGCATGCGGATTGTTACAGAAGTTAACGAAGCTGACGAAGTGCCTCCCGGTGCATTGTTCGCTTCGTTTCTGTTGAATTTCGATTTCTGCCGCGAAGCCGGGACCGTCGAGTCGGTAACTCTCAAGGGTACACGGTGCACCCAACGCAACGCCGGGGCAGGGCGGCTTGGCGCTTGATCCTTGAGGCCTGCTAGCGGCATCATTCCGCGTTCAGTCACCTTCTGCCATCGCCATGAGTCGACGCTTTTTATTGATGGTCCTTGCCGCCAGCCTTTTGGCTTTTGCCAGCGAAACGAATGCGGCGGCGCTCCGGGTGTTAATTCGCGCCAGCGAAAAAACTCACGGCCCCGGAGAGCATGATTATCCGCGCTTCATGGCGGAGTGGAAAAAGCTCCTTTCGGATCGCGGCGCCCGCGCGGACGGCGCGCTTCGATTCCCCACCCAGGCTGAGCTGGCGAAGACCGATGTCCTGATCCTGCATGCCGCCGATGGCAACAACATCGCGCCCGACGACCGGGCCAATCTCGAAGTGTTTTTGCGGCGTGGTGGAGGAATGGTGGTCTTGCACGACGGTCTTTGCGGCACGAACGCCTCCTGGTTCAGCTCCCTCGCCGGCGGCGCCAAGGAACATGGCGTCACCAACTGGCAACGTGGAACGGTCGGGCTTTATTTCAATTCCCCCAGCCATCCCATCACCGACGGCATTGCCAACTTCGATCTGGATGATGAACTTTTTCATCATCTCCAAATGGCGCCCGGCGCCCGGATCCTGGCCACGACTTTTCGGACGGCGAAGGAGATTATTCCGCAGATGTGGACGCACGAGATCGGGGAGGGTCGCGTGTTTGTGTGGTGCCAGGGCCACAAACTTTCGACCTTTGCCCTGCCGCATTTCCGCGGACTTCTCATGCGCGCGATTGCCTGGACGGGACGGCGTCCCGTGGATTCGATGGTGACGGCGGAGGAGCGGGCCGCGTTTCGGTATCCGGCGGGCGGGCCGACAGCGCCCGAACTGGCCATCAAAAAAATCCGCACCGAACCGACCTTTGATATTTCGCTGGTGGCTGCGGAACCCCTGACGCCCAAGCCCATCTCGGTGGATTGGGATGCGCGCGGCCGGATGTGGGTGGCGTTGACGCCCGAATATCCGTTCAAGGAGGACTCGTCGCCCGGAAAGGATTCGATTGTCATCCTCGAGGATTCCAACCGGGACGGCCGCATGGACAAACGAACGACGTTCGCGGACGGATTGATCCTGCCGACGAGCTTCGTATTCCATCGCGATGGCGTGATCGTTTCGCAGGCGCCGCGGATTCTTTTTCTGAGGGACACGGATGGGGATGGGAAGGCCGATCGGCGCGAGGTGCTCTTCGATGGATTTGGAGTGCAGGATACGCATGCGGTGATCAACAACCTGCGCTGGGGATTGGATGGCTGGATCTATGGCTGCCAGGGATACAGCGGCAACGACTCCACCAACATTGTCAACGCCGCGGGGGTTCATTTTGGAAAGATCGGCAACGGCATCTTTAGGTTTCGCGCGGACGGCTCGGCGATCGAGCAGGTGGCCTCCTATGGAGGGAATTCATGGGGCATCGATTTTAATTGGGAAGGGGAGCTGTTTTTTTCCAAGGCCAACGGGCCCCATATCAATCACGTGGTGATGGCCGATCATTTTCTCGCCCGCGGAAAGATCGGCAATGCGGTAAGCGATCGAGCCATCGAGGATCACCAAAAGGTCAACCCCATCTTCACCGATCCTCGGCATGAGTATGTCCAGGTGTCGCCCGTGGGGGTGTTTACCGCGGCCAGCGGCTGCACGATTTACGAGGGGGGCGCATGGCCCGAAAAATATCGCGGGGGCGCCTTTGTATGCGAACCGACGGTTCACATCGTCCATGAAGACGTGCTTTATCGCGGCGAGAATCCCACCTACGAAGCCACGCGGCGCGACGAGGCGGAGTTTATCGCGGGCCGGGATTTGTGGTTCCGGCCGGTCCATACGCGGATTGGCCCGGATGGCGCCATGTATCTGCTCGATTTCTACACGCAGGCCATCTCGCACAACGACATTCGCGGAGTGGCGCACGGGCCGGGAAATGCCGCCGTGCGCCCGGATCGCGATCACGACCATGGGCGCATCTATCGCATCCAGCACAAGGACGCGCGGCGGTATGCCGTGCCGGCGCTGGCGCGGGCAAATTCCGTCGAACTGCTCCATGCCCTCGAACATCCCAACGCGTGGGTGCGGCTCACGGCGCAACGGTTGCTCGCGGAGAACAAGGATTTGTCCGCCGT
>JBEEGQ010000031.1:0-16429 GCA_041166945.1 Verrucomicrobiota bacterium | reverse complement strand
CTCGTAAAACAGGGATTGTTCTTCAGCAAAGCGGCGATGGTGACATTTGGCGGGGCCTACGCGGTGCTCCCTTATGTTTCACAACAGGCGGTGGAGCTGCACGGATGGCTTACCGCTGGGCAGATGCTCGACGGCCTGGGCCTGGCGGAGACCACTCCGGGCCCGCTGATCATGGTGCTGCAATTCGTCGGGTTTCTGGGCGGTTGGAATTTTCACGCGCCCCTGGCGCCGCTCGCGACGGCCTCGCTGGGCGCATTTATCACCACCTGGACCACCTTCGTGCCGTGCTTCCTATGGATTTTTCTCGGCGCTCCGCACATCGAACAGTTGCGGGGCAACGCGCGTCTGGCGGCGGTGTTGTCGACGATCACGGCGGCGATTGTTGGCGTGATCCTCAACCTGGCGCTCTGGTTCGGGCTGCACGTTTTATTTCCGGCTCAACAACCGCTCAATTGGTTCGGCATTGCAGTGGTGTTGGTGGCATTCGTTGGGATGCTGCGATGGAAGTGGAACGTTCTTCCTGTCGTGCTGGGGGCTGGAGCGCTGGGGGTGTTGCACCTGGTTTTCAGTTGAAGCGATGCGGGGACATGTCCCCCGCTTTTCCTGCGCCGCGAGTGGGGTGAGCATGGTCGAAGCGTGGAGCCAAAGCGGTGTCATGCCACCGCAGTCCAAGGTCCAAATTGCAGATTGCCGAAGCGGCATAAATGCCGCGGTCCTGATGCGCGCGGCATAATTGCCGCGCGCGTTTCAACGCCATTGCTTAACCCGCCACGGGCTCGGGCTCGGCTTCCGGTGTCTCTTCCGGCGCGGGTTCCTCTTCGATCTCAACGAGGGGCTTGAGGGTCGCCTTTCGGTGATGATGGAAGCCGGTTCCGGCAGGAATGATGTGACCCATGATCACGTTTTCCTTGAAACCGCGGAGGTAATCCACGCGGCTCATGGTGGCCGCTTCGGTCAGGACGCGTGTTGTGTCCTGGAAGCTGGCCGCGCTGAGGAACGACTCGGTTTCGAGCGAGGCTTTGGTGATACCCAGGAGCACCGGCTGGGCTTCGGCCGGCTTTCCACCCATCTTCACGACGCGCTCGTTTTCGTTCTCGAAATCGATCTTGTCGATCTGTTCGCCCCACAGATATTGGGTGTCGCCCGGTTCCGTGATGCGAATCTTGCGGAGCATCTGGCGAACGATGATTTCGATGTGCTTGTCGTTGATCGTCACACCCTGCAGGCGGTAAACCTCCTGCACCTCATTCACGAGATGTTCCTGAAGCTCCTGCGGACCGGAGATGTCCAGAATTTCATGGGGATCGATGGGCCCTTCGGTGAGCTGCTGGCCTTTTTTGACGAAGTCGCCCTTGAACACGATGACGTGGCGGCCGATGGGGATGAGATGTTCCTCTTCCAGCTCGGTGCCGGCATCCTTGATGACAACGCAACGCTTGCCGCGAACGCTCGGGCCGAAATCGACGATGCCGTCGATCTTGGAGATCTCCGAGGCGTCCTTCGGATGGCGGGCTTCGAACAATTCGGCGACGCGCGGCAGACCGCCGGTGATGTCCTTGGTCTTGGATGATTTGCGAGGCGTCTTGGCCATGAGCGTTCCCGCGACGATTTTATCGCCTTCCTCCACGACAACATGGGCGCCGGAAGGAATCGGATAGCTGGCCACCGGTTCATTGCGGTCATCGGAGATGATGATCTGCGGATGCAAATCCTCCTTGTGCTCGATGATGAGAATGGTCTCCTGGCCGGTGGTCTGATCGACCTCCTGCTTCATCGTCACGCCATCGATGATGTCATGGAATTTCACCTTGCCCGGCTTCTCCGAGAGAATGGGCACGTTGTAAGGATCCCATTGAACGAGGATGTCCCCTTTCTTGACTTTCCCACCATCGGGAATGGCGATAACGGAACCGATGACGATGGTATGCTTTTCCAGTTCGCGGCCATCATCGGAATTGACGGTGATGGAGCCATTCTTGTTGAGAACGATGTTGGAGCTGTCCTCGAGCTGGACGAAGCGGATGTCCTCGTATCGAACGACACCGTCGTGCTTGGGCTTGATCATGGGCTGCTTGAACTGGCCCGCGGCGACACCGCCGGTGTGGAAGGTGCGCATGGTCAGCTGCGTGCCGGGTTCGCCGATGGATTGGGCGGCGATGATGCCGACCGCCTCACCGAGCTTGATCATTCCGCCGGTGGCCAGGTTGCGCCCGTAACAGTTTTTGCAGATGCCCTTTTTGCTTTCGCAGGTGAGCACCGAACGAATCTTGACCTTCTCGATGCCGGCGACCTCGATGGCCTTGGCCTTGAGTTCGTCGATTTCATCGTTGGCGCGGACCAGCCAGGTTTTCGGGGCGCGGGGATCATGGATGTCGTCGCAGGAGCAGCGTCCGACGAGCCGTTCGCTGAGCTTGACGACTTCGTCCTCGCCTTCGTAGATGGCGCCGACCCAGATGCCGTTTGAGGTGCCGCAATCATCTTCGCGGATGATGACATCCTGCGAAACGTCGACGAGTTTGCGCGTCATGTAGCCGGAGTCGGCGGTCTTGAGGGCGGTATCGGCGAGACCCTTGCGGGCGCCGTGAGTGGAGATGAAGTATTCGAGAACGGTGAGGCCCTCTCGGAAGTTCGAGAGAATGGGTTTCTCGATGATCTCGCCGCTGGGTTTGGCCATGAGGCCGCGAAGCCCGGCGAGCTGACGAACCTGCTGCTTGTTGCCGCGGGCGCCGGAATCGACCATCAGGCTGATGGGATTGTATTCCTTCTTGCCCTGGTTTTGGTCGAACGTGCGCAGCATGACGCCGGAAATTTGATCGGTGCAGTGCGTCCAGATATCGACGATCTTGTTGTAACGCTCGCCGCTGGTGATAACGCCGCGACGATGCTGTTTCTCGACCTCGGCGATCTGCTTCTGCGCATTTTCGATCTCCTGGTTTTTCTCCTTTGGGATGATCATGTCATCGATGCCGATGGAGACGCCGGCGCGACTGGCTTCGCGGAAGCCGCCTTCCTTGAGTTTGTCGAGCGTCTGAACGGTCTTTTCCTGGCCGCAAACCTTGTAGCAGCGCCAGATGAGATCGCCCAGCTGTGCCTTGCCGATGACCTTGTTGGGGAAGCCAAGCTCCTCGGGCCAGATCTCGGAGAACACAACGCGGCCGACAGTGGTCTCGATGACTTTCTTGGTGGCGTCGCCGTAGACGGTCGTCTTGCCGAAGTCAGGATTCGCGAGCAACACGCGGTCGTGTGTCTTGAGTTCACCATCGGCCTGGGCGAAGAGGACCTCCTCCTTCGAACCGAACAGCATGGGTTTGCTGATTTTCTTCTGGCCCACGGTGCGGGGTTCGGCGGTGAGATAGTAACAGCCCAGCGTGATGTCCTGGGTGGGTGTCATGATCGGTTTGCCGCTGGACGGGCTGAAAATATTCAACGGAGCCATCATGAGCAGCCGCGCCTCCAACTGCGCCTCGACCGAGAGCGGAACATGAACGGCCATCTGATCGCCGTCGAAATCCGCGTTGTAAGCCGTGCAGACGAGGGGGTGAATGCGGATCGCCTCGCCCTCGATGAGCATCGGTTCGAACGCTTGAATCGAAAGCCGATGGAGCGTGGGAGCGCGGTTCAACAACACCGGATGCCCGCGCGTGACTTCGTCCAGGATGTCCCAGACTTCAGGCGTCTGTCGTTCGATCATCTTTTTGGCGCTGCGCACGGTATGCACATAACCCAGCTCCTTGAGCCGGCGGATGATGAACGGCTCGAACAGCACGAGCGCCATTTTCTTGGGCAGGCCGCACTGGTTGAGTTTCAGTTCCGGCCCGATGACGATGACGGAGCGGCCGGAATAATCGACGCGCTTGCCCAGGAGGTTCTGGCGGAAGCGCCCCGACTTGCCCTTGAGCATGTCGGAGAGCGATTTGAGGGAGCGATTGCCGGCTCCGGTGACGGCGCGGCCGTGGCGGCCGTTGTCGAAGAGCGCGTCGACCGCTTCCTGCAACATCCGTTTTTCGTTGCGGATGATGACCTCGGGCGTCTTGAGCTGGAGCAGGTTTTTCAACCGGTTATTGCGGTTGATGACGCGGCGATAGAGATCGTTGAGATCGGAGGTGGCGAACCGGCCGCCTTCGAGGGGAACGAGCGGTCGCAGGTCGGGGGGGATCACGGGAAGCACCGTGATAATCATCCATTCGGGACGCACCTTGTTGGCATGGAACGCGGAGAGGAGCTTGATGCGCTTGGCGAGCTTCTTTCGAATCTGCTTGGACTTCGTCTCGGTCATCGCGATCTCGAGCTCGCCGACCGATTTCATCAGGTCGACACGGGCGAGGGCGTCACGGACAGCCTCGGCGCCCATCTTGGCCACGAAGGCCTCGGCGCCGTAGGTTTCGCGGGCCTCGCGGTATTCGTGTTCGCTGAGGAGTTGGTGGAGTTTGAGCGGGGTGTTGCCGGGATCGATGACGAGGTAATCCTCGTAATAGATGACGCGTTCCAGGTTGCGGGCGGTGACATCGACAACGAGGCCGATGCGGCTGGGCATGCACTTGAAGAACCAGATGTGGGAGACGGGCACCGACAATTCGATGTGGCCCATGCGTTCGCGGCGCACGCGGGCGAGGGTGACCTCGACGCCGCAGCGGTCGCAAACGACGCCGCGATGCTTGATGCGCTTGTATTTGCCGCAGGAACATTCCCAATCCTTGACGGGACCGAAGATGCGTTCGCAGAACAAGCCGCCCTTTTCGGGTTTGAATGTGCGGTAATTGATGGTCTCCGGGTTTTTGATTTCACCCTTGGACCAGGAGCGGATGGATTCGGGCGACGCGACCGAGATGGCCACATGGTCCACCTGGTTGACCTTGTCGAGACCGAGCAACTCGCGTGTGGATTCTTTGGAGCTGATCATAGGTTCGTTATCTTTCGTTTATCCGCTTGAAGTTCAGTTGCCGAGGTTGGCGAGCACCGCCTGCGCATTTTGCGGCTGCTCGGCGGGGTTCGTGTACCCCACCTTCACATCCATGCACAGCGACTGCATTTCCTTCACGAGCACATTGAAGGATTCCGGAATGCCCGCCTCGAGGCAGTTGTCGCCCTTCACGATGCTTTCATAAATTCGCGTTCGCCCCTGGACATCGTCGGATTTGACCGTCAGGAGTTCCTGCAAAGTGTAGGCAGCCCCGTAGGCTTCCATCGCCCACACTTCCATTTCGCCGAAGCGTTGTCCGCCGTATTGCGCCTTGCCTCCCAGCGGTTGCTGGGTGACGAGCGAATACGGGCCGACGGCGCGGGCATGAATTTTGTCGGCGACCAAATGTCCGAGCTTCATCATGTAGATGTAGCCGACAACGATCTCCTGATCGAAGGTCTCGCCGGTGCGGCCATCGATGAGTTTCACCTTCGCATGCTCGGGCAGGCTGGCCTGTTTCAAGTAGCTTCGGATGTCCTTTTCCTTGATGCCATCGAACACGGGCGTGGCGAATTTGAGGCCCAGAATCTGGGCGGCCCAGCCAAGGTGGGTCTCGAGCACCTGCCCGACGTTCATGCGCGAAGGCACGCCGAGCGGGTTGAGCACGATGTCCACAGGTGTGCCGTCATCGAGGAACGGGAGATCCTCTTCGGCGACGATCTTGGCGACGACACCCTTGTTGCCGTGGCGTCCGGCCATTTTATCACCGACGGAAAGCTTCCGCTTGGAGGCGACGTAGACCTTGACCTGCTTGATGATGCCGACATCGGATTCCTCGCCGCTTTCAGCGCGTTCGGCTTCCTGATCCTGCTGCATCTGGAGTTCCTCGAACTTCTTTTTGAAGGCGCCGATGATCTCGTTGATCTTGTTCCGAATGGGCGAGGGATCAATTTCGATGCGATCGTAAACCCCCGCCAGCTTGCGCAGCAGCGTCTTGGTGATCTTGCGATTGGCCGGGATGATAATCTCGCCCGTCTCACTGTTGACGACGTCGAGGGGGATTTTTTCGCCCAGCAGAATATTGGAGAGGGCTTCGGTAAGCTGCTCGCGCAGCTCTTCCATCTTCGCCTTGTATTCGTCCTGGACCTGTTTGGAGCCCTTCTTGACCTCGCCAGTGGGAATGATCTTGTCGCGATCCCGGTCCGATTCCTTTTTGGACGAGACCTTGACGTCCATCACGATGCCATAGGTGCCGGAGGGAACCTTGAGGGAAGTATCCTTCACGTCGGCGGCCTTTTCACCGAAGATGGCGCGCAGGAGGCGTTCCTCGGGCGCGAGTTCGGTTTCCGATTTGGGCGTGATTTTGCCGACAAGAATGTCGCCGGGCTTGACCTCCGCCCCGACGCGGATCACGCCGTCGGCGTCGAGATTCTTCAGCGCCTCGTCGCCGAGATTCGGAATGTCGCGGGTGATTTCCTCGGGGCCGAGCTTGGTGTCGCGGGCGCCGACTTCGAATTCATCGATGTGAATGCTGGTGAAGATGTCGTCCTTGACGATGCGTTCGCTGATCAGGATGGCGTCCTCGAAGTTGTAGCCATTCCACGGCATGAACGCGCAAAGCACATTGCGTCCCAATGCCAGCTCGCCCCCTTCGGTGCAGGGTCCGTCGGCGATGATCTGGCCCTTCTTGATATGATCACCCTTTTTGATCAGCACCTTTTGGTTGATGCAGGTGGCGGCGTTGGACCGCATGAATTTGCGGATCGGATAGACATAAACACCGTTGGCGGGATCATGCTTGATGCGTTTCTTGGTCTCCGGCAGATCCCCCTTCTCGGTGATGATGACCTGGCTGGCGGTGACGGACGCGACCCGGCCCGCTTCGTCGGCGACCAGCACGGCGCGGGAATCGCGGGCGACGCGTTCCTCCATGCCGGTGGCCACGAAAGGCGCCTCGGTGACGAGGAGCGGGACGGCCTGGCGTTGCATGTTTGAACCCATCAACGCGCGATTGGCGTCGTCATGCTCCAGGAATGGAATCAGCGCCGCCGCCACCGAGACCAGCTGTTTCGGCGACACGTCCATGTAGTCGACACGGTCGGGTTCGACGTCGATGAAATCGCTCTTGGCGCGGCAGGTGACGGTCTTGGTCGTGAAATGGCCCTTGTCGTCGATGGGGGCGTTGGCCTGGGCGACGATGTAAGTCTCCTCGCGATCGGCGGTGAGATAATCGATCTCGCCGGTGACCCGCCCCTTGACGACCTTTCGATAGGGGGTTTCAAGAAAGCCGAAATCGTTCACGCGCGCGAACGTGGCGAGCGATGCGATAAGGCCGATGTTGGGGCCTTCAGGCGTTTCAACGGGACAGATGCGTCCGTAGTGGGACGGGTGAACGTCGCGCACTTCGAAGCCGGCGCGATCGCGGGAGAGACCGCCTGGCCCGAGGGCAGACAACCGCCGCTTGTGGGTGAGCTCGGCCAGCGGATTGATCTGGTCCATGAACTGGCTCAACTGCGAACGGCCGAAGAAATCGCGGATGACCGCGGAGAGCGCCTTGGGATTGATGAGCTTTTGAGGCGTCATCGTTTCGAGGCCCTGATCGAAAAGCGTCATGCGCTCCTTGACAAGTCGTTCGGTGCGGGCGAGTCCGACGCGGCACTGGTTGGCGAGGAGTTCGCCGACTGTGCGAATGCGGCGGCTGCCAAGGTGATCAATGTCGTCGGTGCTGCCTTCGCCCTTCTTGAGGCGCAGGAGGTACTTCGTCGCGTGAACGAGGTCCGACTTCGTGAGAATTCGCGACTCGCTCTTCTCTTCGTGGCCTAGCTTTTGGTTGATCTTGTAGCGGCCGACACGACCGAGATCGTAGCGTTTATGATCGAAGAACAGGCGCTTGATGAGCGCGCGCGCGTTCGCGGCGGTGGGCGGATCCCCGGGACGCAGGCGGCGGTAGATGTCCTTGAGCGCCTCCTCCTCGTCCTTGGTGGGATCCTTCTTCATGCACTTGATGATGATCCCGTCGTCGGTGGTAGTGTCGACGACCTTGATTTTGCTCATGCCCAGCTCGGCGATCTGTTTGACGACAGCCTTTGAAAGGGGCTCGAAAGCGCGCGCCACAACGACGCCCTTGTCGGGGTCGATGGCGTCCTCGATGAGCACTTTGTTGCCAATGTCCTCGAGTTTCTCGGCTTCCTTAACGGTGAGGTCCTCGATGTCATAGAACATCTTGAGGATCTCGGCGTCGGTCCCGCGGGTCTTCTCGTCCTTCTTCTTGTCCTTTTCGTCGCCATCGAGAAAGGCGAGCGCGCGGAAAAAGGTCGTTGTCAGAAATTTGCGGCGCCGTTTTTTGCGGTCGAGATAGACATAGAGCATGTCGCTGGTGTCGAACTGCGCCTCGTACCAGGAACCGCGGTCGGGGATGATGCGGAAGCTGTGCAGCATTTTGCCGTTTGGATGCTGGGTGGCTTCAAAGGCCAGACCGGGAGAACGGTGCAACTGGCTGACAATGACGCGTTCGGCGCCATTGATGACGAAGGTGCCCTGGGGCGTCATAAGGGGCAATTCGCCCATGAAAACCTTTTCCTCCTTGGTCCCCTTTTCCTCTTTGAGGAGGAACGTGACGTAGAGCGGAGCGCCGAAGGTGATGCCTTCGCGCAGGCATTCGAGCCAGTCGACCTTGGGTTCGCCGATATCGTAGCTGTGATAATCGAGAACCACCTTGCCATCGTAGCTTTCGATGGGGAAAACCTCCTTGAACACGGCCTGGAGGCCGGTGTTTTTGCGTTTGCTGGGCGCGATTTCCAGCTGGAGGAACTCGGCGTAGGAGGTCGTCTGCAGCTCGATGAGGTTGGGCGGCGCGATGACTTCTTTGATTTTGCCGAAGTTAATTCGTTCAGGGGTTCGCGTTGGCATGGTCTTTTTCCAGGTTGGCCGGCTACCCGCCGGCCTTGGTTCTATTCGTAACGACACAAGGCAAGTGACCCGCATTGGCGGGAAACTTGCCAAAACTCAGTTTTTATTTCCGCTCGAGGACTCTGTGCAAAATGGCTATCTGTCGGTCGGCTGTCCCGCCGTGAGTTCCGGGATGGCGGTCCGCCCGCCATCCCGGTAAATGCAGCATCAATGCAGCATCACTTGATGGTGACCTTCGCGCCGGCTTCTTCGAGCTTCTTTTTGGCGGCGTCGGAGTCGGCTTTGTTAGCGCCTTCGAGCACCGGTTTCGGGGCTCCTTCGACCAGCGCCTTGGCTTCGGCCAGGCCCAAGCCGGCCTTCACTTCACGCACGACCTTAATCACGGAGATCTTCTTGTCGGCAGGGGCCGATTCCAGGATCACGTCGAAGGTGTCCTTGGCCTCCGCCGCGGGAGCCGCAGCAGCGCCACCACCGGCGACCGCGGCAGCCATGGGAGCGGCAGCCGTCACACCCCAGGCTTCTTCCAGTTTTTTGACGAGATCCGCGGTCTCAACCACGGTCAGTTTGCTCAGTTGTTCTACGATCGATGCGATGTCAGCCATATGTTTCTTTCAGTCTCGTCGCCATCCGGAGCCCCCGATGATTTGAGTTCGCAGCCGCGAACCGACGATTTACTATTGTTGTTGTGTTGTTTGTTGCTTCCGCCCGCCGGTGACGCCGGCGGAAAATTTTTGAAAAAATGTCGGCTCAATGCCGGCGATTATTTGGACGTTTGCTTATTCATCAAGGCTCCGGGCATCACGCGGCCAACAACCCCTGTCGTCGCCGCGCCGCCCCAATTAGCAGGGGCGCTCAGCCCTTTTCGGCCTTCGCCTTCAGCACCCGGGCCAGCTGGGTTGCGGGTGTGTTCAGGATCTGGACGAGGCGCGTGGCGGGCGTGTTCAGAATGCCCAGCAGTTTTCCGCGCAGCACCTCCAGCGGAGGCAGATCGGCAAGGGTCAGGATCTCCGCCTGTTCCAGGCGCTGGTTGCTCAGATAACCGAATTTGATCTTCGGTTTCTCGAATTCCGCTGCGAATGTCTTGATGACTTTCGCAGTGGTGGAAACGTCCCGCTGGCCGGTGACCACGGCCAGCATCCCGGCCAGGGTTCCGGAGAGATCCGCGACGCCGGCTTCCTTGGCGGCAATGCGAAAGATCGTGTTTTTCACGACGCGCATCTCGGCACCCGCTTTATTGAGGCGCTTGCGGAGTTCGGTCACGGGCCCCACTTTCAGTCCCTGGTAATCCACCACGATAAAGAACGGGGAGGCGTTCAGCCGTTTCAGGTATTCGGCTGAGATATTTTGTTTTTCGGCACGCATGCTTTGAAAAGTTAAAGGTTCACGATGGCAGAGCCAGGTTCGTAAAACGGGTTCGTTAAAAGTTCGTTAATGGCTGGCGGCAAATTCCTTCACGTCCACCCGCACCGGCGGGCTCATCGTTGCCGAAAGCGTGCAGCTCTGAATGTAATCACCCTTGGCCGACGAGGGTTTCGCCTTGGCAACGGCTTCGATGACCGCCCGCGCGTTTTCCTCGATCTGCACAGCTGGGAATGACGCCTTGCCGACGGGCACATGGATGTTACCGGCTTTATCCACCTTAAACTCGACGCGCCCGGCCTTCACTTCCTTCACTGCTTTGGCCGTGTCATCCGTGACAGTGCCGGTTTTTGGGTTGGGCATCAGGCCGCGGGGCCCGAGGACCTTGCCGAGCTTCCGCACTTCGCCCATCGCCTCGGGGGTGGCCACCGCGATGTCAAAGTCGGTCCAGCCATCGACACATTTCTTGATCATGTCCTCGAAGCCGACAAACTCCGCGCCGGCGGCGCGGGCGGCGTCGGCGGAGGGACCCGCCTTTGCGAACACGAGCACACGCACGTTTTTGCCGCTGCCATGGGGAAGCGGAACAGTCCCGCGAACCATCTGGTCGGACTGTTTTGGGTCGACGCCGAGACGGAAGGCGAGATCGACCGTTTCGTTGAACTTGGCCTTGGGAAACTTGGCCAGGACCTCCACGGCGTTCTTGAGCGGATACGTTTTTTTCGCGTCCACCTGTTCGAGGGCTTTTCGGTATCTTTTGCTGGGCATGTTTGGATTTGCGGTGCAAGCGAATCCCGGGATCACCGGGACTCTCCCGCGATGGATGGTTTAACCGACGACTTCAATTCCCATGCTGCGCGCGGTGCCGGCGATGGTGCGGATGGCGGCCTCCTCGGAGGTGGCGCTCATGTCGCTGAGTTTCATTTTGACGATCTCGAGCACCTGCTTGCGCGTCACCTTGCCGACCTTGTCCTTCAACGGATTCTTGGCGCCCGAAGCGACCCCGGCCGCTTTTTTCAGGAGCACGGATGCCGGCGGGGATTTCGTGATGAAAGTGAATGACTTGTCCTGGTAAACCGTGATGACGACAGGGATGATCAGGCCGGTCTGGGTCTTGGTCGCGGCATTGAACTCCTTGCAGAAGCCCATGATGTTGACGCCGTGTTGCCCGAGGGCGGGACCAACGGGGGGGGCAGGGTTCGCCTGGCCGGCGGCGATCTGCAGCTTGATTTGTCCGGTGACTTTCTTCGCCATAAATTTTTAAATAATCGAATTTTCGGAGGGAGAGATGCCGACGCCGGGCCCGTGGGGACAGGCCGGTTCGGGCGCGCGGTTTACGCCTTCTCCACCTGCCAATATTCCAGTTCAACCGGCGTGTTGCGCCCGAAAATGTTGACGGTGACCTTCAGCTTTCCGCGTTCGGGATCGATTTCCTCGATCACACCGCTGAAGTTCAGGAAGGGGCCGTCGTTGATCTTGACGGTTTCTCCCACGGTAAAATTGACCTTCGGTTTTTCGGTCTCCTCGGATTCCGTGATTTGGGCCTTGATGTGGCCCATTTCGTCAGGAGTAACCGGGATGGGCCGATCGCCGCCTACGAACCCGATGATTCCCGGCGTTTCGCGGATGAAATACCAAGGCCTGTCGAGAAGGCGATGGCCTTCATCGAGGAGGCTCATGTCGATGTAAACGTAGCCAGGATGCAATTTGCGGGCGGTGACCGTTTTCTTGCCGCCGCGAACCTCGGCGACTTTTTCCATGGGGACGAGCACTTCCTTGATGAATTCGCCCATCTCCTCGGCTTTCATGCGTTTCTCGATGCTATCCTTCACCTTCTGCTCCTGGCCGGAGAGGGTATGGATGACGAACCACTGGGTATTCATGCAATTGAGTTCGTTCAAGCGCGTTCGTTCAAGCGTTAGGGAGTTAGAGACTCGACATCCAGCGGACAATATGGACGAGGAAGAAATCGATCCCGATGGTGTACAGGCCGAGCAACAGAATGGAAATGGCGACCACGACCGTGGAACCTTTGAGTTCGTCGGCTGTGGGCCAGGTGCATTTGCGCAACTCCTCGCGGGTTTCCAGCACGTAATTGCGGAGGCGCACGAGGTTGCCCGTGGCCCATAGGCAGCCAAATACGACGGCGATGACGCCCGCCCATACGGCTATTTTTATGTAATCGTTGTTCATCTTACTTTGGCGGAGGGGGAGGGATTCGAACCCCCGTTGGCGGTTAAGCCAAAGCGGTTTTCAAGACCGCCGCGATAGACCACTCTGCCACCCCTCCGGCACTTGAATTGCATGCCTGAATTGGCCGAGTCGCATCGAGCCCGGATTGCACTGGCGTTGGCCGAGTTGGCACGGCGTGAGGGACTCGAACCCCCAACCAACGGTTTTGGAGACCGCTACTCTACCAATTGAGCTAACGCCGTACTCGCCGCGCCGTTGTTTCGTTTGTTTCCGGCGGAGACACAAAAGGAGGCGGAGGCATTCGTTGCGTCCTCCGCACTCCTGCGTTGAAAAATCAGTTGTTATGCGACGACATCCGCCACGCGACCCGCGCCAATGGTCCGGCCGCCTTCGCGAATCGCAAAACGCTGGCCTTTTTCCATCGCCACCGGCGCGATAAGTTCGATCTCCACCGAGACGTTGTCACCCGGCATCACCATCTCGACCCCGGTCGGCAGCGTGACGTTGCCCGTGACATCCGACGTGCGGAAGTAAAACTGCGGCCGATATTTATTGAAGAACGGCGTATGACGGCCGCCTTCGTCCTTCGAAAGGACATAAACTTCCGCCATGAACTTCGTGTGCGGCTTGATGGAACCGGGTTTCGCCAGCACCATGCCGCGCTCCACTTCGTCCTTCTTGGTGCCGCGCAACAGCACACCCACGTTGTCTCCGGCACTCGCCTTGTCGAGAAGCTTTCGGAACATCTCGATGTCTGTCGCCGTCGTCTTGCGGGTATCTTTCAACCCCACGATTTCAACTTCCGACATGCGCTCGAGAACACCGCGCTCCACCCGACCCGTCACGACCGTGCCGCGGCCTTCGATGTTGAACACGTCCTCGATGCACATCAGGAACGGCTTGTCGACTTCGCGGGGCGGCAACGGAATGAAACTGTCGATCGCATCCAGCAAGTCGGCAATGGCCTTCTCGCCCTCCGGTTTGCCTGTCAGGGCGGCGGTGGCGCTGCCGCGAATGATCGGGGTCTTGTCGCCCGGAAATTGATACTTGGTCAGGAGATCGCGGATTTCCATCTCGACCAGGTCGAGCAGTTCCGGATCGTCCACCAGGTCGACCTTGTTGAGGAACACGACGATCGCGGGAACGCCGACCTGGCGGGCCAGCAAAATATGTTCGCGGGTTTGCGGCATCGGACCGTCCGCGGCGCTGACCACCAGGATCGCGCCGTCCATCTGCGCGGCGCCCGTGATCATGTTCTTGACGTAATCGGCATGCCCGGGGCAATCGACATGCGCGTAATGGCGCATGGGACTCTCATATTCAACGTGCGAAACGGCGATCGTGACGGTCTTGGTTTCGTCGCGCACAGTGCCGCCCTTGGTGATGTCCGCATAGGAGATGCGTTTGGCAAGGTTTTTACGGGCCTGAACTTCGACGATGGCGGCCGTGAGGGTCGACTTTCCATGATCGACGTGGCCGATGGTGCCCACGTTCACGTGCGGTTTCGTGCGTTGAAAATTTTCTTTTGCCATTGCTGTCTCCTACGTTCGTTCGCGTTTTGTTGTTCGTTTTAAGCGGCGTTTTCCAGTCTGGAGCCCATGATCGGGTTTGAACCGATGACCTCGTCCTTACCAAGGACGTGCTCTACCAACTGAGCTACATGGGCACAGAACCCGGATTGCAACCCGATTTGTTCGATTCGGTCGATTCATTTCGATCAGGCTGCCCGGACCAAACGACAAAACACCATGAACCCCGGCTTTTTCACTCGAAAAGCCAATAGGGCTCAAGGTATCCCGACATGTTCCGGCCCAATGACTGGGCGGAGACGTTAGGAAAGCAGCCAGAGGGTGTCAACGGTTTTCTAAAAAGATTTTCCCCAAGCCCCCCGCTTCACGCCGGCATCCGCATTTTTGCAGACCCATACCGCCTCACTCAGATCCCAAACTGTTATCGCTGCGGGATTTAAGCCCCATATTTATCGAACATCCTGCCATTGGCTTGCATCAATCGCATCAGATACTTCGCTTCGAAAACCCCCAGGCTCCCCATATTGGCGCCGGTTTCCGTGAATCGCTCCAGTTTATCGGATCCGCTGCACGCTGAATGCAGCAAGATAGGTTGCGGATGCCATGAATGCCCTTTCATCGAGCACGGCGTCGAATGATCCCCCGTGATGACCAGCACATCCGGTCTTTTCCTCAGTAAAATAGGCAAAGCTGCATCAAAATCCTCCAACGCGCGTGTCTTTGCCGCAAAGTCGCCGTCCTCTCCTGCCTTGTCGGTATATTTATAGTGGATAAAGAAATAATCATATTTGGCGTGCTCCGCCAGATACCGTTCAAATTGACCGGCCAAAGTCGTGGCCCCCTCCAATTTGTCCATGCCGACAAGTTGCGACAGCCCTTTGTACATGGGGTACACCGCCAACGCCGCCGCCCGCAGCCCATATCGGGCTTCGAAGGTCGGGATCGCCGGCTGATGGGCAATGCCGCGCATCAAAAAACCGTTCGCCGGCTTCCGTCCTTTCAATAACGGCAGCGCCGCCTTGTAAAAATCCGCCACGAGCTTCGCCATTTTCTTCTGCTTTATGGAGCCAGGATTGACGGGCTTCACCGCCGCGATCGGCAATCCTTCCCGATTCGGATCACTGTCCGTCAACGGGCCCTCCAGTCCTTTCCCCCGAAAAATCACCACGAACCGATGCTCTTTCCCCGGCCGAATGATGACCTCGGCGTCTCCAATCTTTTTAATGCGCTTGGAAAGAATGGCGCAAAGGTCTTCGCAAATCTCCGTGGGGATGCGCCCGGCGCGCCGGTCGATGACAAGTCCCTTGGGATTCAGCGTGCAAAAATTCGCGCGCGCGCACACGTCGCCGGCCTTCAGGTCGATCCCCAATCCCAACGCTTCTATTACTCCGCGGCCCACTTGAAATTCCAACGGATCGTAACCGAACAATGCCAGGTGGCCGGGGCCGCTCCCTGGCGTGATCCCCGGCGCCACCGGGATCATCCGGCCCTGGGCGCAACCTTCCGCGACCAGCGCATCGAGGTTCGGAGTGCGGGCAGCTTCGAGGGGAGTGATCTCGCCTTGCGCCTGCGTCGCGATGTCCCCGAGGCCATCGAGAACAATCAACGCCAGTTTGGCATCCGTCTTAACCGTTAGTTTGGAATAGAGGGCGTCGAGATTCATGGCCATGTTGACAATCGATAATCGCGCGGATGGAGACTGCGCGATGGAGAAATTCCGACTGATTCAGCAACCTTCCATCAGTCGAACGGCTAAAAGCGGCGGGATAATCAATGGCACGCCTCACTCCGTCAAGGTGCGAAACAGCGGGCGAAATAAGGAAAAAATGATCCAAAGCGCCAATCGAGTAGAAAGCAATCCGTTCGCGCCGGCAAATCGTCGCTTCACGAAAATGCGGATCTGCGGGCTGGGAAATGCCGCGCACCTCTGTTTTCCCACCTCAGTTTTCCCGTTGGCGAATGCGCCGGCCTTGCCTACGCTTCCCCGATGGACCCGCTTTTAAAACTGCTCCAGGACAATGCCGCGTTTCAGCCCGCGCAACTCGCCGCGATGCTCGGCGTTTCGGACGCTGAAATTACGGCCAGGATCAAGGCCTACGAACGGGATGATGTCATCCTCGGTTACAAAGCAGTGTTAAATGAGGAAAAACTGGGACGCGACATCGTGCGCGCCGTCATCGAGGTAAAGATTACCCCGGAACGCGGCGGGGGCTTTGATCGACTCGCCGAACGCATCGCAAAATACACCGAGGTGCACAGCTGCCACCTCATGAGCGGCGGTTACGATCTGATTGTGGTTGTGGAAGGGACCAATCTTCGCGAAGTCGCGTCATTTGTTTCCGAAAAACTCGCCACCATCCAGGGTGTCATCTCCACCGCGACACATTTCATGCTCAAAGCTTACAAGGAGCAGGGGATCCTGGTAAAACGCGAGCACAACGAAGAGCGCCTCGCAGTCTCACCTTGACGTGACCTGCAGCGCCGACGGCCCTAACCCGGGCGGGAAAACTCAAGAACCGTATAAAAACTCAAGAACCTA
>JBEEGQ010000030.1:0-20455 GCA_041166945.1 Verrucomicrobiota bacterium | reverse complement strand
GGATGAATCGCATCGGGTCGGGATCGAGCCGCGACACCAGGCGCAGGTTCTCCCCGGAGCGCGCCTGGTGGGCCGCGCGGTTCAGCAACGGATTGTTGAACGGCCGATAGACCACGCAGAGCGGTTTGATCATCGAGACAGCGCGCGCGGCGACCTCCCAGTTGCCGAGATGACCACTGGCCACCAGCAATCCGCGTCCGGGCTCGCGCACCAGCCGCTCGGCCTCGGGGCTCAGTTTCAATTCGACGAATTGACGCCAATTGTCTGCGCGGATGCGGCGCCGCGCCGCGATCGTTTCAGCAACCATCACTGTAAATGCGCGAAACGAATCGAAGGCAAGCCGGCGGGCCGCCGGTTCGTCGGAGCACAGGCCCGCCTGCAGCAAATTATCGATCGCGACACGTCGACGCGGGCGCCAGAGAAAAAAAGCAAGTCGCGCCGCAAAACCGGCAAGGCCGAGGACAATGGGGAGCGGCGCGGCACCGAGGACGAAGAAAAGAGTCTGCGCGGCCGCATACTCGATGAAATGCCAGGCCTTGAGAAGGGGGTTCACGACGATGCGCCGCCCCTCGTCAGCGGATTTGCCTGCTGTCTGCCCGGGAAGCGGCGTGCTGCGGGCGCCGGTCAGCACGCCAGTTTGCCTTCGAGGTGATCGATGAGATCGCTGACCCGTTCCATGCCGACCAGATCGGCAATTTCCGTGCGCACATTGAAACGGCTCTCCACGTCGTAAATGAAATCCAGGATCGAGATGGAATCGAAACCGATCTGGCTCAGCGCGGTTTCTTCCGTGATCAAATCCACGTCCAGCTTGAGCTGCTTCTGTTGGCGAAGCAGATCCTTCAAGCCGGCGACGATTTCGGGGCGCTGCATGTGTGTCATGGGATAAACCGGCCAGACTGACGCGGTCCGGTGACGATGAGCAAAGCCACCGCGAGTGTCAATGGCAGTGGATGCCATCCCTTTCTGCACAATCGGTCGGCACACAGGTGTCGTTGCGGTTCGCCAGCTTTTATCCCGTTCATCGATGCAATTTGCACAAGGAATTCCATCAAAACGCGGCCTCGTCCTCCGCCTCTTCTCCCATTTTCTTCCGCGACAAGCTCAAAGCTTTTCCTCGCAATCAAATGGTGTCGCGGCACTCTTCTGGCTCATGGCCAAAGCGCCACCAGGCCGGGCGTTAATCGCCAAGCCCATTTGCCAATTTGAAACCATTGCTGCACACACCTCGCAACCGAATTATGAAAGCCAACCCGTTCATTGTTTTTTTAATCACAGCCCTGTTCCTCCACCTCACAGTCGCTCCAGCGCGGGCCAATGGGACCGAGACATTGGGCGCGCCTCTGGGAATCACCTTGTCCCCCGGGTCAGGCCTCGCCATCGGGAGTGTGGGTCTCGAAGATAACCCGTCCGGCCGGATCACCGTTACCGTGCCGGCCGCGGCAACGGTCCAGCAGGTCCTGCTTTATTGGCAGGGGATTTCGGTGGGAACGGCAGGGGACAATGCGATCCGCGTCAATGGGCGGCTGGTGACCGGCTCGCTGGTCGGCGGTCCGACGCTCGTGGGCACCCGGATGTATGTGAATTCCTACCGGGCCAATATTACCGCCCTCAACATGGTTGCTCCCGGGGTGAATCAACTCGAGATCTCCGACCTTGCCTTCACCGATCACAACGCGGGCGCAGGTGTCGTGGTGATCTATGATTCTTCACCGCGATGCGTCCTCCGCTTTTTCGACGGAAACGACTTTGCCCTGCGCGGCCTGGCGTCCCCGCTCCAGGCGACTGTCGGAAGGACGTTCACCTTCCCGTCCTCCTCGCAAGCACGGCAGGCCACTCTCTCGTTGCTCACCGGGATTTCCGGCGATGACCACTCGCTGATCATTGTTGTCAATGGCATCACCAACAACCTGGTAAACCCAATCCCAGCGGGAAATCGCGCGGGATTCGCCGCCCTGCAACTCCCGGTTCAAGTCCCCGCGGGCGTCAGCAGTGTCAGCGTGAGACTGGCGTCAGGTGATGGAACGGATCATCCTCAGTCGCCGGCTGCTCTCTCATGGGTCCTGGCCGCGCTGTGCGTTGCCCAACCCCTGCCCGCCTCCGCCGGACCGCAGATCGTCCTCGTCTCGCCCTCGGCGATCGACACCTGCGGATCCCGGGATCGGAAAGTCACGATCCAGGCGCGAGTGAGCGATCCGACGCCGGATACGCTGCGCGTGGACCTTGAAGTGAATAGCGTTATCGTCCAAACGCGCACGGTCCTCCTGACTGCCGCCTCCACGAATGCCCTCGTTACTTTCTCCCGTTCATTCCCCGCCGGCATCAGCCATGTCCGCTTGATCGTCACCGATTCCAGCGGATTGGAGGATGTCGCCACGCTCACGGTGGATTCGGAACACGACATCACGCCGCCGGTTTTAATTTGCGCCGGGACGCGCTCGAAAACCGCCAATCCGCATGGTTGGGCAACCCTTCCTCACCTGTCTGCGCATGCGTACGACAATTGCACACCCAAAGATGAGCTGACCGTTGTGCAATCCCCGCATCCAGGAACCAAGTTTTCGGTCGGAACGCATCCGGTGACTTTTACCGTCACCGATCGCGCGGGCAATCAAAGCACCTGCCAGACGACTTTCACCGTCCGCCCACGTCATAAGGAAAAAGAAGATTAAATCGTCAGGAGCAGGCGTTTGATTTCATCGAGGCGCGCACGCGGTTCCCGCCGGGTGAGGCGCGGGAATTTGCCTTCGACCATGATGAAGTCATTATGGCGGGTGAGCATCAGTTTGTCCTCGCGGCTTTCAATCAGCCCGATGTCGTGCCGTGCCGCCAGAAGTTTCAAAGTGGAAATCACCAGAAGCAGCTCGACAGCTTTGGGTAAAGGACCAAAACGATCGCGCAGCTCGGCCTTCAAAAGGCTCACTCCGTTTTCATCCATGAGCTCGGCGAATTTCCGATAGAGCTCAATGCGTTGCTTCGCATCCGGCACATACGAAATCGGAAGACACGCTGAAACTTTTTTGATTTCGGTTTTTGACGCCGTCGCGCTGGCGCCGTCGGGTTCCTCGCGATGCGTCGCCACTTCGCGCGGGATGGAAATATTCAAGGGAACCGAAGTGGAGCGGGAGGCCCTCGCGGGCCCGCGGCCCGGATTGGATTCGTCCATCGGTCCGAGCACCACGAAATCGAGCCGCACCTGGACGTCGATCCGTGGCTTGACCTTTTCGCCCTTTATGGACGCGACGCTTTGTTTGAGCAACTGGCAGTAGAGTTCGAAGCCGACTGCGGTGATATGGCCGCTTTGCTGGGCGCCCAGCATATTGCCGGCGCCGCGGATCTCCAGATCCCGCATGGCGATCTTGAAGCCGCTGCCGAGCGTTGAATACTGCTTGATGGCACTGATGCGTTTCCGGGCTTCGGTCAGCATGCGGGCATGGCGGGGAATCAGGAGATACGCATAGGCCTGGTGCTTGTAGCGGCCGACGCGCCCGCGCAGCTGATAAAGATCACTCAGGCCGAAACGGTCCGCGCGATCGATGATGATGGTGTTCGCGTTCGGGATATCGATGCCGCTCTCGATAATCGTCGTCGAGAGCAGCACATCCGCCTCGCCATTCACAAATTTTGTCATCACTTCCTCCAAATCGTCGGCATCCATCTGGCCGTGGCCGACCAGGATGCGCGCCTTGGGAAGCAACAAACGGAGCCGCGCGGCGACGGTGTCGATGTCCAGCACGCGGTTATGCAGGTAAAACACCTGCCCGCCCCGATTTAATTCGCGCAGGATCGCATCGCGTATGACGCGCTCATCATATTCGCAAACGATGGTCTCCACGGGAAGCCGATCCTGCGGCGGCGTTTCGATCGTGCTCATGTCGCGCGCGCCCGTCAGCGCGAGGTGCAAGGTGCGTGGAATCGGAGTCGCGCTCAACGTCAGGACGTCCACCAGTTTTCGGATGAGCTTGAACTTCTCCTTATGCATGACGCCAAAGCGCTGCTCTTCATCGATGACCACCAGGCCGAGTTCCTTGAAGGCGATATCGCTTTGTACGAGTCGATGGGTGCCGATGATGATGTCGACGGCGCCGGCTGCGAGGTCCTGGATCACCTGCCGCACCTCGCGCGGTTTGCGAAAGCGCGAGAGCAGTTCGATCCGGATCGGGTAATCCGCCATTCGTTCGCGAAATGTGTTGAAATGTTGCTGGGCGAGGACGGTGGTGGGAACCAGCACGGCCACCTGGCGTCCATCCATGACGGCTTTGAACGCGGCGCGAATCGCCACTTCGGTCTTGCCGTAGCCGACATCGCCGCAAATGAGCCGATCCATCGGCTTGGGCGCTTCCATGTCGGTTTTGGCGGCTTGGATGGCCTTCCATTGATCCGGCGTTTCCTCGTAAAGAAACGAGCTCTCGAATTCGCGCTGCCACGGCGTATCGGCCTTGAATGCGTGTCCGGGTTGCGCGGCTCGTGCCGCTTGAATCGAAAGAAGTTCGCCCGCCAGGTCGCGCACGGCCCGTTCCGCATGTTCGCGCGCCTTTTGCCACCGGCCTCCACCCAGCGTGTTGAGCGGCGGACGGGCCTTGCCCGCCCCGACGTATTTGCCGACCAGATGCGCCTCGCTGACGGGCACGTAAAGCTTCGGCGCCGGCTGATCGAATTCCTTCGAGGCGTATTCCAGCACGAGACACTCCTGCTGCGCCGCCAGTCCTGCATCGGCTTTCTCCAGCTTCTTGGCGCCCATCGCCACCGGCATCATCTGGAGTCCCCGATAACGCCCGATTCCATGCTGGAGATGAACGACGTAATCGCCCTCCTGCAGATCCGTAAAATCGATCTGCAACAACGATCGCGAAGTCTGCGCGTGCGGTGAATTCAGCCGGCGCGGCCGCTGCACTTTGTAACGTCCAAAAATCTCGGCATCGGTCACCACCGCAACCCGGGCCTCGGCGCAAAGAAACCCGCGGCTCAACGAGCCCAGATGAACCTGGGCGCCTTCCGCCGGAGATGTCGAGGTTGCAGCAGTCGATCCCGTTCCAAAGCCGAGCTCATTCCAGATTTCGCCAAACCGCTGGCGTTCCCCTTCGTTGTTGCAAAAAATGTGGACTGTGTGGCCCTGGCGCGACCAGCGGTGCAATTGGCCGAAGAATTCCCGGCGCTGGACCTCGGCCACCTGCGGATCGGGAGCGCGGCTGCCGATCGGTCGAAATGCATCGAGACTTTCGAAGCGCGGATTTGCGAATCGTGTTCCGCCCCTGTCCGTTACCGCCGCATCACCTTCAATCGACCGTTCTTCGACGAGCGACAAAACGGTCATGCCTCGCGCGGCCAGAAGTTTTTGTAACTCCGCCCAGCCCAGGAAAAATGGATCCCCCACCGGGACGAGCTCGGCATAGGCCGCTGCATGTTCATCCAGCGCCGCGGGATCGCACATCACGAAGAGCGTCTCCGCCGGCAGATAATCCAGGAGCGTGGCAAACGAGGCCGAATCGTCGCCCGCTGGCCCGGGGGCTACTCCCGTTTCCGCCCGCTGCCGCATCGCTTTCAGAATGCCGAGTTCGCCGCCGGGCGGGATGGTCACCTCTTGGATCATCTCCTTCGACATCTGCGTGATGGGATCGAACGTGCGGAGGGATTCCAGTTCGTCACCGAAAAATTCGACACGCACCGGCCAGGGGCTCGTGAGCGGGAAGATGTCCACGATGCCGCCTCGCAGCGCGATTTCACCGCGATGATTGACCTGCACCTCCGGTTCGTAGCCCTGTTCCTCCAGCCACTCCACCAGGTCGAGTGGTTCCAGACGATCTCCCTTCTTGAGTGACCGCGTCCGCCGGGCGATCGACGCCGGCGAAAATGTCCGTTGTAGCAGCGCCGAGACACTGGTGATGACCAGGGGCGCGCCGGTCCCGGACGGAGTCGACGTGGAACAACCGGCCAGCGCCAGCAGTGTCTCGAGCCGTTCACCAATCACGTCCGCATGGGGAAGTTTGGACTCGTGCGGGAGCGTTTCCCAGGCCGGATAGAAAAGCGGGATGGCTTTCGCCGCTCCCGAATCGGACGAACCGAACTTCAGCCAGGTCTCGATGTCTTGTTGGAAAGTCTCCTGTGTTTTGAGCCCCTCCGTCACGACCACAATCGGACGCGCTGCGAACATGTGCCGCAAATGGACCGCAAAAAAAGGCTGCGCCGCCCGGCCAATCCCGTCGCAAGTCAACACGCCTCCCTTCTCCACGCGCCGCCGCAGGTCGTGCGCAGCGGGAGTATCGGACACGGCGGCGAACGGTTCGATCGCGCGCCCGCTTAAATTATCCGGCACCAAGCGGATCCAAACTGGCCGCGCGCGGCCCAATCGTCAAGCGGCGCGCGGATTCCCAGCCTCCGAACTCTGTGCCTCAGTGTCTTTGTGGTGAAGAAATTCTGATCAAGGCGGAGCATTCGGACAGCGTGTTGGGTGCGAGAATGCAATCTTTCGATAATTGATGCGCTTCATGCCAAAGCCAGTCATCCGCCACCGATACCAATGACGCGGAATTTAGTTTTCATCGGTCCGCTCCCAATCTCTCACCTGGCCCGGAACGATCCAAAACAACGGATGTGGCTCCGGCATCTTGATATTCCGAAACTGACGACCCATCTGCGGAGCTCGCCTTCGCAGCTTGGCCTTCAAGTGGCCCCACTCGTAGAGTAACTGTCCGCGCGTCTCGGGAATCCGTCCCGTGAATCCTCGTCGGGAAATCTTGCTGGCATCGAAGCGGTAGCCGCGGCTCTGAGCCTCGTCTGCCAATCCCTCAAGGAATGTGGCAATGCTGGCGAGCGGGTCGTCCTGCGCCTGAAAGCGGGCCAATTGCGGATGATGACGATAGCCCTTGGTGGCACCCCGCAGGACTTTTTGGGCCAGAAGCGCCTCTCTCCAAGCGGCCACCAGACCTTTCGAGTCGAGAAACCGTGGATGCAGTGTCCAGAGTCGCATGGCGATCAATGTGCGAAACATTTCATCCTGTTTCCAGCAAGATAAACCCTATCGCAACAGCGTCTCGGATTTGTCCGTGCCCCAATCCCAAACTGTTGGACAGCCGCGACTGCCTCGCCGTTGTAGCGCGGACTTCCAGTCTGCTGTATCGTGGATTTCCAATCCGCATGCGCTGGGAGTGGCTTTTTGCGCCAGGATTATCAAGCGCCTGCCGACTGGAAGTCGGCGATACAGCAGACTGGAAGTCTGCGCTACGTGTGGAATTGCTCTAACCAACAATTTCGGGATGCACGGGTTGTAACAATGGAGCGATCTGCCGGCTTGCTCGCGTCGAAGCGTTGTGTTCTATTTCCACGGTCCCGACCCGTTCAATAAAGTGTCGTTCGCCTTTTGTCCGGAGCCATTTACGATTTTTTCAACCCATGAGATCACCCTTTCTAATGCTGGCTTTCGGGCTGTTTATCACCGGCCTTGTCAGCGAAGTTCGTGCGGCGCTGCCTGTCATCACCGAGATCATGCCCGACAATGCCGGGACATTGGCGGACGAGGATGGCGATTTTCCGGACTGGATCGAAATCTACAACCCGGGTCCCGGCAGCGTGAATCTCCAGGGCTGGTTTCTCACCGATAACCCGGCGCTCCTGACGAACTGGGCTTTTCCAGCCGTCAACCTTTCCCCGGGGGGTTATCTCGTTGTCTTTGCATCGGGCAAAAATCGAACCAACGATCCCGCGCGGTTGCACACCAGTTTCCAGCTCGAGGCCAGCGGCGAATATCTTGCCTTGGTGCAGCCGGACGGAATGACGATCGCCAGCGCTTTCAGTCCGGCTTTTCGATCGGTGAAAACGGACGTTTCGTTCGGCATCGCACAGAGCCTCGTGAGCGTCCCGCTGCTCGCCACATCCGCGCCCCGGGTGCTCGTGCCCTCGATGGCAAGCGATTTGGCGCCCAATTGGAATCTGCCGCCCTATGTTCCCGACGCCGCCTGGGCAACCGGTGGGGCGCCGCCGGCCGTTGGATTCGATACGAATCTCGTGTCCGGTGTGCCTTCCAATGTCGCCCCCGGCGGCACCGCCGCGCAGAGCACTGTCAATGGCGCGTTCACTCCCAACCTGGCGCTCAATGGCAACTTCGGCGATTTCACCCACACGCTCGGCACGGATCCGGCGCCGTTCTGGCAGGTGACCCTCACCAACCAGACGTTTGTTTATTCCATCGTGCTCTATAATCGGACCAGTTGCTGCGGGTCGCGGTTAAGAGACATCACGATCGAAATTCTGACCACCAACGCGACGGGGACGGTGACGAATTTCTCCTCCGCGCTGTTGAATCCTGAAAATGCGGGCTTCTCTTATCCTGGCGGCCCGGCGGTGATCACCAACGATCTCGTGGCACTGACGGGCTCGGCGGTTCCAGGCCAAATCATTCGGGTGCGCCGCACGCCCGATCCCGATCTCTCCGGCTCGGGAGGGCAGGGGAATGCCGACGAAGCGGCGGTGTTGTCCCTCGGTGAAGTGGTGGTGAACGCCGGCGGCCCGCCCGGGTTGCGTCCTTTTTTTACAACCGACATCCAGGCCCAGATGTGGAACCACAATTCTTCGGCGTTCCTTCGCATTCCATTTGTCAGCACAAACACCCCGGACTATTTGACGCTTCGCGCCCGCTACGATGACGGCTTCATCGCGTATCTCAACGGTGTCGAAATCGCCCGGCGCAATTTCGTCGGAACGCCTCAATGGAATTCGGTTGCGAATACAGATCGGGCACTGACGACTGCCGCGGTGCAGGAGACGATCGATGTATCTGCGGGATTGAGCGCCTGGATCAACGGGACCAATATTCTCGGTGTTCAACTGCTGAACGTCTTCGTTTCGGACCCGAATGCGCTTTTTCAACCCGAGCTGATCGGCACGCGTCTCATCGTCACAACGAATGTTTATTTTTCCGATCCAACACCGGGCTCGGCCAACACAACGGGTTGGTATTTTGATGAAGTCGCCGACACCCATTTCAGCGTGAACCGCGGGTTTTTCACGAACGCCTTCGCTCTGCAGATCACCAACTCCACGCCGGGGTCGCAGATCTATTATTCGTTCAATGGCGATGAGCCTGGGCCGGCGAAGGGGATTCTTTACACCGGCCCGATCACGATTACGAACACCAGCGTCGTGCGCACGCGCGCGTTTCGGGACGGCTGGAAGGCGACCGATGTGGACACGGGCACCTATATTTTCCTGGCCGATGTGACCTCACAGGCGCCGAACTGGCAGCAAAACAATGTTCCGCCGCCCTATTTCCCGGCTTCCTGGGGTGCCAACACGGTCGATTACGGGATGGATCCCAACGTGGTTTCGCTCTATACGCCCGCACAATGGCGTGAAGCGCTCACACAAATCCCGACACTGTCCATCGTCACAGAAATGCCGAACCTCTTCGATTCGGCGATCGGGATTTACGCGAATGCCAGCCAGCACGGTGAAGATTGGGAGCGGCCGGCGTCACTCGAATTGCTCGATCCCGCCAGCGGTGAACCGGGCCGCTTCCAGGAGAATTGCGGACTGCGCGTCCGGGGCGGAGCCAGCCGGGATCCCAGTTTCCGGAAACATTCACTGCGCGTGTTTTTCCGGAAGGAATACGGAGCCGGCAAACTCAGTTATCCGCTGTTTGATAATGAGGGCGCCGATGAATTCGAGACGTTTGATATCCGGACCAGCCAGAACTATTCATGGCCGCGCAACGACAGCAGCACGCATGACACGATGGTTCGGGAATCCTTTTGCCGGCAGACCCTGGGCGCCATGGGACAGCCCTATCGCCGTTCCCGCTATTATCATCTCTACCTGAACGGCCAATATTGGGGCTTGTACGAGACCGACGAGCGTCCGGAAGCCTCCTACGGGCAGACCTATTTTGGCGGCAGCAAGACGAATTTCGACGTGGTCAAGTGTGCCAATCACATCGGCAATTTCGCGACGGAGGCGACCGATGGCACGCTGACGGTATTTTCCAACCTATGGACCATTTGCCAGTCGATGCGCACCAACGCGGCGAACTCGAATTATTTTCGCACGATTGGATGCAATCCCGACGGCACGCGCAATCCCGGCCTGCCGGTGCTGCTCGATGTCGATAATCTCATCGATTATATGCTGGAGATTATCTACAGCGGCGATGGCGACGCGACGCTCTCGTCGTTCCTGGGGAACAATCAACCGAACAATTGGTTTGGGATGCGGGATCGAAGCAATCCCGATGTCGGGTTTCGATTTTTCAATTCGGATTGCGAACATACGCTGGGCTCGCCCAACAGCCAGGTGGATCGCACCGGTCCCTTCGGCGGATCCAACGAAGGCAATTTTACCTATGCCAATCCGCAATGGATGCACGAGGAACTGATGCGCAACGCCGAATACCGTGTTCGGTTCGGCGACCATGTGCAGAAGCATTTTTTCAATGGCGGCGCGCTGACCGTGCAGTCGGCCACCAACCGGTTCATCGCCAGGGCGTCGCAAATTACCAAAGCGGTGCGGGCCTATTCGGCCCGGTGGGGCGACTCGATCAAGGAACCGCCGTATGGCGAATCGGATTGGACCAATGAAATCAATACGATCCTGACCAGCTGGTTTCCGCCGCGGACTTCCCTCGTCCTGGCGCAACTCACCAATGACCTTCTCTTCCCTACCATCGCCGCGCCGCTCTTCAGCAGCCAGGGAGGGTTTGTGTCCAGCGGATTCAGCCTCGCGATTTCCCAGACCAACTCGGGCGGTGTTATCTATTACACGCTGGACGGCACCGATCCGCGTTTGATCGGCGGCGCGACGGCCAGCTCGGCCCAGCTCTACGGCGGGCCCATTTCCATCAACGACAATGCAAGCGTTCGCGCGCGGGTGAAAGTCGGCACCAACTGGAGCGCCGTCGTCGAGGCGCTCTTTACCACCGTCCAATATTTTCGCGATCTCGCCATCACGGAAATCATGTACAACCCGCCAGGGACGACCAATGTCGATGGCGATGAGTTCGAATTTCTGGAGCTTAAAAATGCCGGGACGAACCAGCTCAACCTGAGCGGCCTTTCCTTTACGGCAGGGATCTCGTTCACGTTCACAAATGGAACCCGGATCGCGCCCGGCGCCTTCCTGGTATTGGCGCGCAACAAGGCCCAATTTCTTTCCCGTCATCCCGGCGTGCCAGTCGCCGGGACTTACGGCGGACGTCTCGACAACAGTGGCGAAACGCTCACGCTTTCACATGCGCTCAGTGGTTCAATTTTCTCGGTGACCTACGGCGATTCAGCCGGGTGGCCACAGGCGGCCGATGGCTTGGGCTTCTCCCTCGTGCCGGTCGGCCCGCTTCATCTGAATTCGGACCAATCCAGCCATTGGCGGGCCAGCAGTTCCGCGGGCGGGTCGCCCGGCAGCGATGATCCCATCCCGGCGATCCCTGCCGTGGTGATCAATGAAATCCTCACCCACACTGCAGCCGGCGCCGATTTCATCGAGCTCTACAATCCCACTGCGGGCCCCGTTGATATCGGCGGTTGGTTCCTCACCGATGCTCCCGGTGTCCCGAAAAAATATCGTATTCCAACCGGAACCATGATCATCGGAAACGGCTATTGGGTCATCACCGAATCTTCATTTAATCCTACACCTGGCCTGGCGACGAGCTTCACGCTCAGTGCGGAAGGCGAGCAGGTTTTCCTTTTCTCAGGCGACGCACAGACGAATCTCACGGGCTACTCGCATGGATTCACGTTTGGAGCGGCCGCCGAAGAGGTCACGTTCGGCCGTCATATCATCAGCACCGGTGAGGAACAATTTCCCGCGCAACTGTCGTCCACGTCCGGTTCGGCGAACGCCGGCCCGTTGATCCCGGCGGTGGTGATCAACGAGATTCAGTACAACCCGCGGACGGCGGGCGATGGCTTCGTGGAAATCAAGAACCGGACCGGCAACGCTGTGCCGCTTTACGATCCGACGCACCCCACGAATTCGTGGCGCTTGAATGGCGTGGATTTTACCTTCCCTGCCAATATCACTCTTCCGGCGGGAGGATTGGCCCTCATTGTGTCGACGACGCCCGCGGCGTTTCGCTCACAGCACAGCGTTCCGGCGAACGTGCCGGTGTTCGGGCCTTACGGCGGATCGCTTCAAAACAGCGGCGAACTTGTGGAACTGCAACGTTTGGATTTTCGGGGCAGCAACAATTTCGCCTGGGTCACGCTGGATGCCGTGCGCTACAACGATCGGGCACCGTGGCCGGCTGCGGCGGCGGGGGCGGGCGCTTCCCTGCAGCGTCGCGACCAGGCTGCCTACGGAAATGATCCCGCCAACTGGGTCGGTGCGACGCCGGGACCCGGTATCGAACTGGTGGCCGGCGGGGGCCCCGTCGTCACGCAACAACCGGCGAACACTGACGTCGTTCAGGGCAGCACGGCAATGTTCGGAGTCAATGTTACGGGCGCTTCGCCTTTCAATTACCAATGGCAATTCAACGGCAACAGCATCACGGGAGCGAACAGTGCGATGTTGACCATTACCAACGCGCAATCGGCGAATGCGGGGGTCTACCGTCTCCTGGTGTTCAACGCGGCGGGGAGCGCGGAAAGTTCCAACGCCGTTCTCACCGTGAAAGTGCCGGCCTATTTCACTTCCCAACCGCAGTCAGTGAGCCTTCGCGGTTCCACCAATTTCGCTGACTACGGCAACACGACGAATCAAAACGCAACATTCACGGGACTCGCGGGCGGCACCGGCGCGCTCCGATATCAATGGCGGTTCAATGGAAATAATCTTCCCGGCGCAACGAATACCAGTCTGACCGTCACCAATGTCCAACTGACCAACGACGGAACGTATGACCTTGTCGTCACCGATGATGTTGCGGCCGTCGCGAGTGCTCCCGCGCGCCTCATTGTCTTGCTCACTCCGATGATCATCCAGGCGCCGCTGGCGCAGACTCTTCCGGTCGGAAGCCAGGTGAATGTCAGCGTGGCGATCATCGGCAATCCACCTCCCTTCGGTTATCAATGGCGCATCGCCAGCCTGGTTTATCCGCTGATTATTTCCAATGCGCGGACAAACTTTGTCTCCCTCCCGGCATCCACCACTGTGGGGGCCGTGACGTTCAGAATTGTAGTGACGAATGCCGCAAGTCCGCTGACGACGGTGAACGCGCCGTTCGTGATCACTACCGTTGCCGATGCCGACAACGATGGAATGCCCGACAGCTTCGAAATGCTCTACGGCCCGGACTCGACGTCGTTGTCGCCGACTGGCGATGCCGATGGTGATGGGATGAGCAACCTGGCCGAATACCTGGCGGGCACTGATCCCAGCGACAGCAACAGCTATCTGCGCGTGATCCTGGGAGCTGTCGGCGGCTCTGCGAGCATTCAGTTTGGCGCGGTGGCCAACCGCACCTACACGGTTCAGTTCAGCGACGCATTGACGGCGCCGAGCGCTTGGATGCGGCTGGGGGATGTGCTGGCGCGGAATACCAACCGCACGGAGACCATTGTGGACCCGGGCTGGACGACGAACCGTTTTTATCGAGTGGCAACCCCGCGACAGCCCTGATCTCCCGGCTGGAGCGCGACATTCGTGCCGCTTCAAGGTGGATTGCGGGGAGAGGTTCGCAGTTTTTAAGGCGGGCGCCTGCCGCGAATCGGACTCCGCACTGTATTGTTCTCCAAGCGGCATAAATGCCGCGCTCCGCCCGCCACTACTCACTCCTTCCCCCCATTCGTCATTCGTCATTCGAAATTCCCCACTCGTCACTCGTCACTCTCCCAACCTGCGCATGCCGCGCCGTCAGGGATCGGCGTAACTGCTGCTGGCTCGGGCATGCGCCGCCCACTGGCGCGAGCCATCCCGGCCTACCATTTCCACCGCATCGATCTCGTTCCATCCAGGAATCCGCGCCGTATCCAGGTATACCCGGACGCCATTGGCCGAAACGCTGGTATTGACGGAAAACACGCGATCGATTGGAGCGACACCGGGGATTTCTACGCCCTCCCAAATGAGGATCTCCTGGCCGTTCGGCAGGACGGCGGCGACTCTGCTGATCGCGCCCGGGTTGTGTGTTTCACGAACGCGCACCTCGGCCAGCTCGACGAGGTTGGAAAAATCGAGATGCAACCATTCCTCGCCACGGTCCTGCGCCTTCGACGCCCACGCGGTGCTGATGTCGCCCGCTTGAAAGGTATCCGGTGGACCGGTTGCCTGTTCCTCCCCCCACGCGCGTCCCGCTGGCGCGCGGTCGATGGAAGGATTAAACCCCGGATCCGTCGCGCTCGCCGAATCGAAGCCCGGATTAAAACGGGGGCCATTCGCCACCATCGGCATATGAGGCCGAACTTGCCGCATTGGATCGGTCATCACAGCCAGCCGATTCTGGGCGGCGGCGAGCTCGGCGCGCGCCTGGCTCAGCTGTCGGATCGCCTCCCTCAATTCGTCCGGTTTTCCGTCGGAAGCCCCGAGGTTCGCGTCGGCTTCGGCGGTTCGCGTCGCGATTTCGCCATGGAGCGCGGCGAGCGTCCGCCGAAATCGCACCTCCTGCAAACCCATCAGGGCCAGGAGAGCCGCCAACGAAATCAACAGGACAATTTTATTTGAGTTCATCGCCGGGCGGGGTTCAGCGGTTGGAGAAATCACATTTGTTGGACGCGACGAGTTTCATTTTGCTCCAATCGAAGTGTTCTGCCAGCGGATTAAAGTTGACGTGAGCGGATGCGATTCGTATCACCACGTCACCCTGCTGGAAGGGTTTGATAGAGCGGATTTTTGAGTGGATCGCATCCGTCGCGCGATGCAAACACACCTCGGAACCAAACGACAACCACGGGAAGGAATGCATAAATGAAAATGACCATACGTTCGTTGATATTCGCCGGAGCCGGCTGCGTCTGCCTGGCCGCGCGGCCTGGTTTCGCCCAAAACCACGGGTTTTACCTGAATGCCGAAGGCGGTGTGGCACTGGCCGATCAGGTGAATCTCAAACAATTCTTCGGACCCACCGGCGGCGTTCAGCTCGACTTCGACACCGGCGCGCGTTTCACCGCTTCCGGCGGATGGAACTTCAACGAATACATCGGTATCGAGGGAGAAACCGGTTTCATCTACAATAGCTTTCGAAAAATCGAAGCCAGCTTGTCGCACGTCCCGATGATGGCCAACGTCGTCGTCCGCTACGACCAGCCCAACTGCAACTGGATCCCTTATGCCGGGGTGGGTGCGGGTGGAGATGTCAGCATCATCAGCCTCGATAATGTCACGGGCAATGGCGTCACCGCCGACGGTTCTGAAGCCACGCTGGAATTTGCCTGGCAGGCTTTTGCGGGCCTGCGTTACCGGTTCAATCCCAGCATGTCCATCGGCGCGGGCTATAAATACTATTCCGTCGACGGCGCCTCCTGGGATTTTGCAGGGTTCAACAACTCCATCCGAATCGGCCATGCGAATGTCCACAGCATTCTCATTGAGTTCAACATGAAGTTCTAACGGTACGAGTGACTGTAGGAGTGACTAGTGACGAGTGACGAGCCGGCAATGACGAATGACGAATGACGGGAAGCAGCCGTAGCAGTCGAGGTGACGAAACTCATGCTTCCTTCGGCGGAGCGCGGCATTTATGCCGCTTCGGGAACAACGCAGTGCCGGTTTTCGATTCGCAGCAGGTGCCCCCCTTATAAAATTCGAACCACTCCCCACAATCCACCTTGAAGCGCCATGAATGTCGCGCGCGCCGTAGCAGTCGAGGTGACGAGACTCACACTTCTCCCGAGATTTGCGTGAAGGCGCTGCCGACGGGATTAATTGCCGCGAAAGAACGCAAGGAACGCAAAAAGAGGCACGACCTGAAGTTCCCGTTTTCTATGTGTGCTTTGCGCTCTCTTGCGGCAACCATCCCCAGACGCGACGTCTTCACTCGTCACTCGTCACTCGTCACTTTTCGTATGAGCGGCTAGCGTTCGAAGACCAGCGCGAAGTTATCCTGGGAGAAAGTGAGCTTCCGGCCCTCGACGAGAGCTTCAACCTTGTAGGTTGGTCCGCCGTCCACCATGGCGAGCGTGTAGCCGCCACCCTTGGCCTGTTCCCAGGTGCCCGTTCGCGTCCCTTTGGCGTTGGGAACTTTGGGGAGCTTGAAGATGACCTGGTTATCCACCGTGGCGATTAGGGTCGCATCCTTGAAAACCGTTCCATACACGACGCGCAGCCTTTTGAGCTGCTGCGCGGTGGGATTCGTGATCCGCTTTTTTGCGAGAGCGAACGACTGGGCACCGTCGAATTCCCAGCGGCCGAGGATCAATTCTTCGTCGTATTTCGGCGACTTCCCCGTCTCGAGATACGTTTTTAGATCCTTCAAATCATTGTTCAACATCCCCATCAGGGTCTTGTAAGTCTCGGTGCTTTCCACCAGCGGCTTCACCAGTTCGTGACTGCGAAATTCCTCCAGCGAGGGAGCCTTGGTCCAGAAATCCATGAAGGCCGCGCTGTTGCCCAGCTGTTTATATTCGGATTTCTCGCTCAACAGCAGAAAAACCGGGTAGGTCGAAAGCCGTGACTGAATGAGCGGGTTGAGAAAAATGGTCGCGACGACATCCACGCCGTCGTAATAGAGCGGGGACTTCGGAAGAAACGCGGCGACGGCCTTGTCCATCTTTGTCTCCTTGAGATCGTCGGCAAGCCGGCTGGCCACCCGGATGACGAAAGGGTCTTTGTCGCCGGTGCGGACCTGCATGGCAAAATACCCGAGCACATAGATGACGATGGAAAGGAGAATGAAATAGACGAAGGCGTTGAGCACCCCGACCACCGCACCCACCCGTGCGTTCATCCGGTCGTACAACAGCCGCAAGGTGTCGGAGGCTTTGTATTTGAAGTAGGTGTCGACCTGCCGATGCGTGGCCAGGCCGCCAGCTTTGAAACAAATCAGCAACACGATGAAGGCGGCGACCGGGGCGATAAAGGAGAGCACCACGGGATGTTCGAGGTTGAAGATGCCGAGGATGGCCTTGAAAACTCCGCTCAGGGGCACCGCAAGCAACGCGGCGACAATCAGTCCCACCAGGGTAAATCCGGCGCGCAAAGCGCCTTGATAATAACCCGCGGCGCCCAATGCCAGCAAAAGGAACAACGCGATCATCCAGATGAACATGGGCGAAAAACTAGGATAGCCGCGTGGAAAAATCACCAAGAATCTTCCTCGGGCGCTTGAGGGCTGCGGCGCGCGACATTCAGAGCCCTGCACGAACGAGGCAACGGGGCGAGTGGCGAGTGGCGAGTGACCAGTGACGAGCGGGGAATGGCGAATGGCGAATGGCGAATGGCGAATGACGAATGGCGAGAGGTGCCTCTTCCTAAAAAACCCGAATCACTGTCATTATCAACCGTGAAGCGGCATAAATGCCGCGCTCCGGTTTTCGGGCGGGTGGCGCGTCAGCTTTTTGAGGCCATCCATCCGGCCCCGGGTCGAGGCAGGTTCGCCACGGCGGGCGCGTCGACGTGACCGTTCTGCCGGGCGCCCTGGCGTTCGAGCAGTTTCCGGAATGTGGCCAGCGCCAGCAACGGCCAGCTGTTTCGATACATGTCGTATTTCAGATAAAACACCTTGGGAAAACCCGTGCCGGTGATTTCGTCCTCGCTCCAGGAACCATCATCGTTTTGGGTTCGAACCAGGTAATCGATGCCACGCCGCAAATATTCATTGTCGGGATCGTCGAACGCGCAGAGTCCCATGACTGCCCAAGCGGTTTGGCTCGCCGTGCTGGGACCCTGTCCCTTGAAAACCGGATCGTCGTAGGTATTGCAGCGTTCTCCCCACCCGCCGTCTTCGCGCTGGACGCTCTCCAGCCAGGACCGCGCCTTCAGGAGCCAGGGTTGATTCATGTTCAGCCGCAGCGCCCGCAATCCTCGCAAGACCTGCCAGGTGCCATAGATATAGTTGACGCCCCAGCGGCCGTACCAGGAGCCATCCGTCTCCTGTTGATCCTTGAGATATTGGAGCGCCTTGATGATTTGCGGATTTACCGCGGGCCAACCCTCGTAGCCGAGCAGCTCCAGAATTCGCGCCGTGATGTCCGCGCATTCCGGATCCAGCATCGCGTTGTGATCGGCGAACGGAACATTCTCGAGCAGCCCCTTGGTGCAATCCTTGTCGAAGGCCGCCCAGCCGCCGTCCTTGCACTGAAAGGTCATCATCCATTTCAGCCCGCGCTGAAAAGCGGCGTCGCGTTGCGATGGATCGTCCGTCGGGATCAACCGCAACGCGAGCAGCACCATCGCGGTGTCGTCGACATCCGGATTCCACTTGTTGTCATATTCGAACACCCAGCCCGACGGCTCGACCTTCGCGGTGTTTTTGTATGTCCAATCGCCACGAAAACGAATTTCCTTTCCCACGATCCATTCCGCCGCGCGTTTCAATTTGGGATGATCGGCGGGCACCCCGGATTCCCGGAGGCAAATGGCAACGATGGCCGAATCCCAGACCGGGCTGAAGCAGGGCTCGATGCGCACACTCTCGGCGTCCTCATGCTCCAGCTTCTTCAACTCGTGCGTCGCGCGGAGCACCTCCGGATGGTCGTCCGGATAGCCCAGCGCTTTGAGCGCGATCAGGGCGTTGAGCATCGCGGGGAAAATCGCCGCAAGACCGTCGCTGCCTTCGAAGCGTTCGAGCATCCAGCGTTCGGCTTTTTTCAAAGCCTTCTTGCGAAAGGGATGCAACCCCTGGCGCGACACGTATTCGGCGAATTTGTGAAGGCGATCGAGCCAGAGAAATGCGTTGCGAATGCTGAAATCGAAGTAGCGGGGGCGCAGCGCCTCATCGAGCTCCGCTTTGCCATTCGGATATAGCTCATCGAGATTCAATCCACCGTCGAGGGGACGCACGGGACGAAAATGATTGATGATGGCCAGCGGCACGATCATGGCCCGCGACCAGTTGCTCATCTCCCAGAAGTTGACGTGAAACCATTTTCCCAGGAGCAACACCTCGCAGGGAATGGTGGGGACATGGCTCCATTCGACAAGCCCGAGCAGCGCCAGGTAGAGCTTGGAAAAGGTGTTGAGCCGCGGCACACCACCCAGGGCGAGGGCAACTTCCCGGGCCTTTAACATCCGTGGATCCGTGACCCCAATGCCCGCCAGTTTCAGGGCCAGATAGGCTTTGATCGTGGCGTTCACCTCCGACGGGCCGCCGTGATAAATGTTCCAGCCGCCATCCGGAAGCTGGTGTTTGAAAATGTGATGAACGGCCTTTCGCTGCCAGGCTGGATCGACGTGCCCGTTCCAATGATGGTAGGCGACAGTGTCCGAAACCAGGGTGGAATCGACGATCAACTCGCCCACCCAATAACCTTCAGGCTTTTGTTCGGAAAGCAGGTAGGTCTGGGATCGCAGTATGGCGGCGTCGATGTTGGAGCGGTGACAAAACGACCTGTCATTGGGAACCGCCGAACCACCGACCCGGTTCCGGTCGTGCATTGATACGGACACAGCCGGGAATGTGGGGATGGGGCAGGGTCAGTGTAAAGCGTGAATTTTTTTACGAGCCGTACAAGCTGGTGATGGCTTTGCCCAAACCGTCGCGCGTCACGTAAAACGGCCGCTTCTCGACTTCATAAGCCAGCTTCGGCGAGATGCCGAGCGCCGTGTAAATCGTCGCATGCAAATCTTCGATCCCCACCCGATCCTTGAGGGTCTTGCACGGGCGTTCATCAGCGGTGACGCCGTGAACGTGGCCTTTCCGAATGCCGCCGCCGAACAGGAGCACGGAGCCGGCGTCCGTGAAATGCCGGTGCATGCCATAGTTTTTGATGTCCTCGATTTTGTCGGGAACAGGCACCTGATCCTTGACGGTCTTGCCGGGCTTGCCTTCCACGAGCGAGTCGCGGCTGAATTCGCTGGCCAGGACGATGAGCGTGCGGTTCAGCAGCCCGCGCGATTCGAGATCCAACACGAGCTGGCTCACGGCGCCATCGATGGCTTTCTTCATGTTCACCAGCTTCTCGTGGCCGTGCTCGTGGGTGTCCCAGTTGAGAAACGGAATATATTCCGTGGTGACCTCGATGTAGCGGGCGCCCACCTCGCAAAGCCGGCGGGCGAGAAGGCAACCCAGGCCGAACCGGCCAATCGTCGAAGCCTCATAACTGCCGTCGCGTGTCTGGCTGCCGGAAACGGCCTTGCCCATGTCGACGCCGGCCGGAAGATATTTCTGCACATTTTCACGCGGCTCGAGCGAGAGATCAAAAGCCTTCGAAGCCGGTGACGCCAGCAGGCGATGGGCGTTGTCCATCGAACGCACCAACGATTCGCGTTGATAATCGCTGCCATGCTGGCCAACCGGGCTGGCGGCGAGGAGTTTTCGATAGAATCGATCGCGGTTTTCGAATCGGCCCGGCGACATGCCTCCCGGAGGACGCACGCTGTCCGCCGCCTGGTGAGGGTAGGGGATGTTGAACGGGCCAAACTCGCTTCCCAGAAA
>JBEEGQ010000029.1:0-4032 GCA_041166945.1 Verrucomicrobiota bacterium | reverse complement strand
GCGCCTTCAGCGCACACGGTCGAGTTTACGTAATTCCTGCCCACCTCCTCTCCCCTCCCTGCCCATTAACCGCCGAACAGAAACGCCTCCTCTCCCCATCCCTCTCCTCCATTTCGGAAATGGAGGAGAGGGTGCCCGAAGGGCGGGAGAGGAGGAGCGGGTCCGCAATTGTCTTTGACATCAGCGCGCCTTAAGGGTGCCATTTGCGCACACACAATTATGCATCGCAGCATTCGACCTCTCGTTTTGGCCGCGCTCGGGATTTTACCGATCGCCACAGGCATTGTTCGCGCCGAAGTCACGGTTCCTGAGGAGTGCAAGCAGGGCGGATGGGCCATCGGCTGCCAGGCATGGACCTTTACGAAGTTTACCGTGTTTGAAGCCATTGAAAAAACGGCGGAGGCCGGCGGCAAACTGATCGAGTTTTTTCCCGATCAAAAGCTCAGCAAACAGGAGCCGGCCGTCAAATGGGGTCACAACGCCCCCGATGACGTCGTCGCCAAGGTAAAAGCCAAACTCGCCGAACACAAAATCACCGCCATCAATTACGGCGTCGTCGGCATTCCCAAGGACGAGGCCGGGGCGCGAAAGATTTTTGAGTTCGCAAAAAAGATGGGCCTCCGCGCCATCACGACCGAATCGACCGATGCCATCGATACCATCGAGAAGCTGGTGAAGGAATATGACATCCAGGTCGGGTTCCACGAGCACGGTCGCCGGCCAAAGGATCCCAACTACAAGGTTTGGGATCCCTGGTACATCCGCTCAGTCTGCGAAGGGCGGGATGCGCGCATCGGCGCCTGTGCCGACACGGGCCATTGGCAGACCAGCGGGATCAATCCCGTCTATGGACTTCGCGCCCTCAAGGGCCGAATCATCAGCTGCCATTTGAAGGACAAAACCGATTACGGCGAAGGCGCGCATGATGTTCCTTACGGCACCGGCGTTGGCGAAATCGCGCGGTGCCTTGATGAACTTAAAAAGCAGGGATTTCAGGGAAACATTTCCGTCGAGTTCGAATACAAGATGGAAAACAACGTCGCCGAGGCAAAGCAATGCATCGACTTCGTTCGCGAACACGCGCGTTAACCCGCCGCCTTGTTCCAAAATGGATTCAAGACGTCGTGGGCACCGGCACGACGGCTTCGGAAGATGGACTGTGTGATAAACTCTTTGGCGTCACGGACAGCCTCCTCGAGCGGGCAACCACGCGCCAGATGAGCCGTGATGGCCGCAGAATAGATGCAACCTGTGCCGTGAGTTTTCACATGCCGTATAAACGGCGCTGACAGCAACAGTTCCGTCCGCCCGTCAAAGAATATATCCACCGCTGCCTTTCGCCCGCGCAAGTGACCTCCTTTGACAAGCGCGGCGCACCCGAAACGGTCGTGAAACAACCGCGCCGCGCGCCGCAAATCCTCCTCTGAACGGATGCGTGTCGCGAGGATGCATTCGGCCTCCTGCACATTTGGTGTCACCAGCGAGGCGCGCGGCAGTAATTCCCGTTGAAAGATTCCCAGCGCGGACCGTTCCAGCAAGGCGACGCCGCTCGTGGCGATGAACACCGGGTCCACCACCAGTGGCACCCCTCGGTTCTCCCGAAAAAACCTGGCGACGACCCGGACAAGCGATCCCGAACACAGCATCCCTGTCTTGCACGCGTCAGGAGTGAACGATCCGAATGTGGCAGTCAGTTGCGCGAGCAGCATTGCCGGCGTGGCCGCCTGCATCCGGCTGATGCGGTCGGGATTCTGCGCAGTCAGCGCAGTGATGGCGCTGGTTCCATGAACATCCATGGCCGCGAACGTTTTCAAATCGGCCTGGATGCCCGCGCCGCCGCCCGTGTCGGACCCGGCGATGGTCAGGGCAACAGGGATCGGGCGTCGATGAATCATGCCGTCATCTTAAGGGAAAAAGTCGATCGCAGGGAAGCACGTCAAACCGCGGGCTGAGCCTCTGGCGGAGTCCGCCCGTCCCCGTTTCTCCTTGTTCACAAGAGTGGTCCCGCAAATGTCACCGAGGTGACCTGCGAGCGCGACGCGACCGTAGCGCCGACTGGCAGTCGGCTGTTTCGCCGGTTGGCAACCGGCGGGGGAAACGATTAACAGAACACGGTGCAGGCATGCCATTTGGTGATCCGACTCAATCCAGTTTTTGGCCCGGGCGGAGTGCCACTCCGCGATACAGCCGATTGCCAATCGGCGCTACCAGCGCGCGCCCAACCGGCGGAGACGGACATCTAACTGCTTTACTTGAAGGGCCGGGCGACAGGACAGTCGAGCCATGCTGTTTCGTTATTGGCCGCGCCTGTGCCTCGCGCTGTCGATGGGTCTCGCTCCATCGCTGATGGGCGCGACGTCCGCAGCCGTGGTGCGCAACGGCACCACTTATTCGGTGGAACAAGTGCCCGGCCTTCCAGGCAGTTCGGTGATCACGATGTTGCAAACCAGGGACGGTTATCTCTGGCTGGGGACACTGTACGGATTGGTCCGGTTCGACGGTTTGAAATTCAAGGTGTTCGATGAAAGCACCACTCCGGAACTCGGCGGCAGTCCCATCGTCCATCTGTTCGAAGATCGCCAGGGCGGATTGTGGGTGGGAACGGAAACCGCCGGGGTGGTGCTGATCAAAAATGGACGGGCGGACAATCTCGGGATCGGACGCGGCATGTCGGACAGCCGTCTTGTGGCCGCCTGCCAGGATAACGCCGGTTCCGTGTGGCTCCTCACGGCGGATGGCTGGTTGTGGCGCTCGAAAAATGGGTCCATCAACAAGTGGCGCGCCGGGATCGCGCCCACTTCATTGATCGCCGACAACTCGGGGATTCTCTGGCTGGGCATGCGCGGCACGGTTTATTCCGTCGAGCCTGCCGGAGTGGTCGCCGGGCGCGAGTTGGCGCGCGATCACGAAGCCGCAACCCGCACCGATTTTCTGCTGGCAAGCGCCCAGGGCGGCCACTGGCGCATTGGCGATACCAGCATTCAACGATGGAATACGAACCGGGAAGAGCAGGGGACGTTCGCGTCGCGATGGCCGATTTATTCGCGGGTGACGACGGCCTGCGAAGATAGCGAAGGTCATCTCGTGGTCGGCACCCGGGGCGCCGGGGTCTTTTGGTTCGATGAACAGGGACGTTCGACGGAGATTTCCACGAACCAGGGATTGGCGAACAGCTTTGTGCTTTCGGTGCATCTCGATCGCGAAGGCACCTTGTGGATCGGCACGGACGGCGGCGGTTTATACCGGTTGCGACGGCGGATTTTTGGCGTGATCGAACCGTGCCGCGGTTGGGTCGTGCGCGCGGTAAGCGAGGATGCGGAAGGCGGCATCTGGATCGGGGCGGCCGAGAATGACATCGCCAGGTGGAAGGATGGAGTGCTGCTGCAGAGTCCCTGGCTGGCACACTTCGGTGTCCGAAGCGTTTTGGCAGACAGCGTGGGTCGCGTTTGGGCGGGAACATGGGGCGCCGGTCTGCAACAGGTCGCCGGACGCCAGTTTCAGATCGTGCCTCCCCCCGTGCCGCCCCGGGTGAGTGTCATCCACGAAGACCGTCAGCATCAACTCTGGGTGGGAACAGATCGCGGGCTCGTGCGACGGGATGAGACCGGGGCCTGGACAAATTTCGGCATGGAACAGGGTTTGTCAGCGAACACTGTCCAGGCTCTCGCGGACGACGAGGAGGGCAATCTCTGGATCGGCACCGTTGGTGGCGGCTTGAATCGCTTACGAAACGGGCAATTCACGGTTTTTCGCAAGGCCGACGGCTGTCCGAGCGATGATATCTCCGCGCTGTACGTTGACACGAACGGCGTGGTTTGGGTCGGCACATTCGGCAGCGGGCTGGGCCGCTATTCCAAAACCCGATGGACGCGGTACAGCACACGGGATGGGCTGGTCAGCAACAGTGTGGGATTTCTCATCGGGGATGGGCTGAATAATTTGTGGATCGGCTGCAACCTGGGACTCGCGCGGGTGGAGATCGCCGCCTTGAACGAATTCGCCGCGGGTCGAACGTTTTTTATTCCCTGCCGC
>JBEEGQ010000028.1:0-4874 GCA_041166945.1 Verrucomicrobiota bacterium | reverse complement strand
CACTCACCCGCGCCAGTTACGATTGGTGCTTCGATCTCTCTTTCTTTTCGCGACCCAATGTCCAGACCGGCGAAGTCGTCATCGTGTATGAAGATGAAAAATCCCATCAGGATTTAAACCAGCCATTCAACAAGCCCTGGGATCGCAGGATACACGCGCGCCTGCTGAAACGGTTGAGGGAGGAGGGAGCCAAAGTGGTTCTATTCGATATCCTGTTTACTGATCCCGGCCCGGAGCCGGTCGCCGACAAGGAACTGGCCGCCGCGTTGCGGGCCAGTGGGAACGTCGTCCTCGCCGCCGATTATTCGCCGACGCGACAGATGATCGAAGGCCAGGTGGCGGAGGTGACGACCCTGGTGCTGCCTGACGAAACATTTCAAGCCGCGGCCGCGATGTGGGGATTGGCACAGCTGCAGCCGGATTCGGATTTTCTTGTCCGACAGCACTACAATGGGCCGGCTTCCGAGAATTATCCGACTTTGAGCTGGGCGGCCGCCAAGCTGGGCGGACTGCCGGTGGCGCGCCTGCCGGAGTCGCGCCTGAAGGAGCGTTGGGTTCGGTATTACGGCGGGCCCGGAACGATTCCGAATGTGAGCTACAGCCAGGCGCTTTATACGAATGGCGTGCGGCCTGGCTTTTTTCGCAACAAATTCGTGCTCGTAGGCGCGCGGCCAATGAGCGGAAACTTCATTGAACGTCGGGATGAATTGCGCAGCTCATTCACGAGATGGAGCGATAAGTTCGTTTTCATGCCGGCCGTCGAGGTGCATGCCACGACGCTGCTGAACCTGATCCGCGAAGATTGGCTGCGCAAGACGCCGCCCGTCGCCGAATGGGCCATCTCGCTTTTGGTGGCGTTGCTTTTCGGCGCGGGCCTGACCCGGTTCCGGCCTGCGATGGCGGTGCTGATCGCCCTCGTGGGAATCGAAGTGACCGCCCTGGTGGCCATCCTCCTGTTCGGTTCCCAACGCATCTGGTTTCCCTGGCTCGTCATTGTCGGGATTCAAATTCCCGCGGGGCTGTTGTGGTCCGTCGTCTGGAAATCGGTCGAGTATTGGTTCCACAAGGTGAAGCTCGAAAAGGAGCGGCACCACGCCGAATATAGAATCCGCGAACAGGCCGCCCTCCTTGACAAGGCGCAGGATGCGATTTTCGTTCATGACTTTGAATGGAAACCGCTCTACGCCAATAAAAGCGCGGAACGTCTCTACGGCTGCAGCATCGAGGAAATGCTCCGGATGGTGCTGGAGCAAAGCGATCGCAACGCCGCCGATGATGGAGTGGTGACAGCGGTGCAGGCGGTGCTCGACAACGGAGAATGGAGCGGCGAACTCCTGCAGCAAACGAAGTCCGGCGCCGAAATTGTGGTGGACAGCCGCTGGACGCTCCTGCGGAACGAGTCGAATGAGCCCAAGGGCATCCTCGTCATCAACACCAACATCACAGAAAGGAAAAAAGCGGAACGCAAAATTCTCCAGCAGGCGGCCCTGCTCGACAAGGCGCAGGACGCCATCTTCGTGCAGGATGGCGCGGGAGCCATCACGTATTGGAACAAAAGCGCGGAACGACTTTACGGATGGACGGCCGATGAGATGGGGCGCACCGGAAATCTGGCCGACTTTTTTGCGTTCGATGAGGAGAAGGTGAAGGAGGCCCGCGACGCCGTTCTTGCCAAGGGAGAATGGAACGGCGAGCTCCGCCAGAAAAACAAGGCGGGCGCCGAAGTGACGGTTGACAGCCGCTGGACACTCGTCGTCGGCCGCGCCGAAGGCGGCCATTCATTCCTGTGCATCAACACGGACATCACGGAGCGTAAACGGATCGAGGCTCAATTCCTTCGCGCGCAACGGATGGAATCCATCGGCACGCTGGCGGGCGGCATCGCACATGACTTGAACAATGTCCTGGCGCCCATTTTGATGGGAGCCGAAATGCTCCGCGACGGGGCGTTGGACCCGCGCTCGGCGAAGCTGGTGGGAACCATTGAATCCAGCGCGCGCCGGGGCCGCGACATGGTCAAGCAGATCCTGGGGTTCGCCCGCGGTCAAAGCGGCGAGCAATCCGTCCTTCAATTGGGACATCTCCTCAAGGAGATGGACAAAATCATGCGGGAGACATTTCCGAAAAACATCCAGACGCGCGTCACGCTGGGTGCGGACCTGTGGCCGATCCTCGGAGATGCGACGCAACTGCACCAGGTGTTGCTGAACCTGTGCGTCAACGCGCGGGATGCGATGCCGGATGGAGGCGAGATCCATCTGCAATCCCGAAACCTGATCCTCGACGAGGCGGCCGCGCAAAAACTAGTGGGCGCCAAGCCCGGCCGTTACCTGTTGCTGAGCGCATCCGACACCGGCACGGGCATGGCCCCTGAAATCCTGCAAAAGATCTTCGAGCCGTTCTTTACGACCAAGGAGGTGGGAAAAGGCACCGGGCTGGGTTTGTCAACCACGCTGACCATCATCAAAAACCATCGCGGCGTGCTCGATGTCGAGAGCACCATCGGCAAGGGCACGACATTCAAAATCTATCTTCCTGCCGATGCCTCGGCAGTAGTGGCCGCGCCGGAAACACCCGACCGCGAGACGTTACGCGGGAAAAACGAACTGGTGCTGGTCGTGGACGATGAACCGGCGGTGCGCGAGATGGCGGAATCCACACTCGCGCAGAACGGTTACCGGGTTGTCTGCGCCGCCCACGGCGGTGAAGCGCTCGCGGCCTGCTCGGAATCGAAGGAAAAGATTTCGCTGGTGTTGATGGACATGATGATGCCGGTGATGAGCGGGCCCGTGGCCTTGCGACTCCTGCGCCGGCAATTTCCAGCGATCCGGCCGGTTATCATGAGTGGTCAGCCGCCAGGCGACAAACACAAGGAACAATTTGGCGACACCCCCTTTCTCGCCAAACCTTTCACGACGGATCAATTGCTCAAAACGCTGCGCAAAACTCTCGCCGCCTGACCCGCGTCACCCCAGCCGTGGCAGACGACGTTAGGAGACCCACACTTCTCTCCCCTTCCATTCCGTATGGGTTTCGTTGTCTCGTCTGCTACGTGACCCCTCCAGATTTGGAACAGTGTGTCATCGTCACCTTCCGATAACAGGACACATTCGCCCGAATTGGTTAGGCGGGTGAGCTTGGAATCGCTCCGAGTTCCTCTGGATCGGCTCCTGCTTAAGGTCCGCGCCTATGCAGAAGAATTCCACGACGTGCGGTTGCGACTGCACTCTGCAACCATTGTGGACCCTTTTGAATCGAATTGTTCCGGCGAAAAGCCGCAGATTTGGATCCTTGGGAGGGATGGTCGGCGCTTTTCTTCTCTCAACGATTTCCCCGCTTCAGGCCGCGCCGGAAATCGTCACCCAACCGACGAACCAGACGGTGGTCGCGGGTCAGGATGCCATATTGACCGTTGGAGTCAGCGGGTCGCTGTCCGTCAGTTTTCAATGGCGCAATGGCACCAATGACATTCCGGATGCGACCAATGCGACCCTGATGCTCCCGCAGGTGCAGAGCTCCCAAGCGGGCAGTTATTCAGTCCTCGTTAGCGACGAGACGGGTGTGACGAACAGCGCTGTGGCGATCCTCACGGTCCAGGTGCCGCCCGGCATCACCGGCGAACCGGCCGATCGCACGGTGAACCAGGGTCAATCCACGAGCCTCACTGTCGCAGTGAATGGCACAAGTCCGTTTCGATTTGCGTGGTGGTTCGCCAATGCGCCACTGGCGGGTGCGACAAATGCGATGTTGAACCTTTCGCCGGCACAGGGAAATCAATCCGGATCGTATTGGGTGGTTGTGAACAACATGGCCGGCGCGGCGACGAGCCGTGTGGCCACTGTCCTTGTCGTCGTTCCACCCGTCATTGTCACGCAACCGGTCGCGCTGAGTGTGTTGCCGGGCGCGACGGCGACCTTCACGGTTGTCGCGACCGGCACAGCCCCCACCTTTCAATGGAAGTTCAATGGCTCGCCCATCGCCGGCGCCACGAATTCCGTTTTAACACTTTCCGGCGTGACCGCTTCCCAGGCGGGCGCCTACAAGGTTGATGTCAACAACGCCGCAGCGACCGTCACCAGCAGCCAGGTGAACTTGACCGTCTACCAGGCGCCGGTCATTACGACTCAACCTCTCGACCGCGTTCTCAATCAAGGTCAGACCACCAATTTGAGCGTCACGGCCACTGCGGATCCCACACCGTCGTTTCAATGGTGGTTCAACGGCCAACGTCTGGCCGGCGCGACCAGCGCGACCCTCACTCTGGCATCGGCTCAAGGTAATCAATCGGGTTCCTACTCGGTGGTCCTCAGCAACATTGCCGGCACGGTGACCAGCCGTGTGGCCACTGTGCTCGTCGTCGTTCCTCCGGTTATTGTCACGCAACCGGTGGCGCAGAGCGTGTTGCCGGGCGCGACGGCCACCTTCACGGTGGTCGCGACCGGCACAGCTCCCACCTTTCAATGGAAGTTCAATGGTTCGCCGATAGCCGATGCCACGAATTCTGTTCTCACTCTTTCCGGCGTGACCGCTTCCCAGGCGGGCGCCTACAAGGTGGACGTCAACAACGCCGCAGCCGCCGTCACCAGCAGCCAGGTCAACTTGACTGTCTACCAGGCGCCCGTCATTACGGCTCAACCCGCGGATCGCGTCCTGAACCAGGGTCAAACCACCAACCTGACGGTCTCGGCCACTGGAATACCCAATCCCGCTTTTCAATGGTGGTTTAACAATCAACCTCTGGCCGGGGCGACCAGCGCGACTCTCACCCTGGCATCGGCTCAAGGTAATCAATCGGGTTCCTACTCGGTGGTCCTCAGCAACATTGCCGGCACGGTGACCAGCCGTGTGGCCACTGTGCTCGTCGTCGTTCCTCC
>JBEEGQ010000027.1:0-24827 GCA_041166945.1 Verrucomicrobiota bacterium | reverse complement strand
CACTCCGTACTGGCCACAGCACCAGATCCCCAACAAAAACCGGCCCTCCTCTTCACAGACCGCCCACTCTAAAATCCTCCTGTTTTGTTAACTACAAAGAATTCCTGTTTTGAAAACTACGCGACAGCCGGGAATTTCCCGCTTGCCTTTTTGATGCCCGACCGGAAGATTCCCGGCCCTTATGGATTCGCAAATACAAGCGTCACCACCGCAAGCGCAACCGTCAAATGCCGGGTTGCATTTTCGGACATGGCTGGAGGTCAACAAGAAACGGGTTGCCATTGGCGTCGCGGCTGCGGCGCTGGTGGTAGTAGTCGTGGTGATTTTTCTGGAACGTCAGGCCGGCAAGGAAACCGCCGCCAGCCAGGCCCTTTCGGATATTCGCATCCCGTTCAGCCCCGCGGTCACCCCCGAACCGGGCACCGCCGACAAGCTTCTTCAAGTGGCCAATCAATATCGCGGCACCAAGGCTGCCGCCAGCGCGTTGCACATCAGCGCCGGCATTCTCTATACGGAAAAGGATTTTGCACGGGCCCAGGAGCGGTTCAACAGCGTGATTCAACAATACCCTGATTGCCTCTGGGTTTCGGATGCTCATCTGGGGGTCGCGGCATGCCTCGAAGCCCAGGGCAAGATCGAGGAGGCGACCAAGAAATTTGAGGACATCCGCAAACGCTACGCAACGATGCCCATCATCGATGACGCCAAGCTTTCGCTCGCCAGGCTTTACGAAAACTCCAATCCGACCGAATCGTTCAAACTCTACGACGAACTGTTGAAGGGCAATCCCAACAGCGGCAAGGCGGCCGAGGCCGGGATGCGCCAGGAGGAGTTGCTGAAGAAACATCCGGAACTGGCGAAGCTAAAAGAGCCCGTCAACCCTCCCCCGCCGCCCCAGCCTGCTGTGCAGATCACTCCGATGACCAATCGGCCCCCCCCGGGAACCAACCGCGTCGTCAATCTATCCAATCTCACCCAGCGCGTTTCCACCACGGGCGGCATGTCCTTGACCACGGGCAGTCCTGTGCGGGTCAAACTTAATCCCAATCCCGTGCCGGCCCCTACGCAACCGCCTCCTCCGCCCGCCAAGTAGGCCTATGAATCCCCAGCTCGCCCGGCAGTGCCTTGCGGAATTCATTGGCACCTTCGCGCTTATCTTCATTGGTGTCGGCGCCATTTACCACAACGCGGGCCTGCTGGCGATCGCGCTCGCCCACGGTCTCACCATTGCGGTGATGGTTTCCGCAACCGGCGCCATTTCAGGGGGACACTTGAATCCCGCCGTGACATTTGGTTTGTGGATCGGTGGAAAAATTAATTCCAAGGGGATGATAGCGTACTGGGTGGCCCAGCTGGCGGGCGCGTCCGTCGCGGCGTATCTCCTTCTGTTTTTGTTTACCGGCCAGCTGGATCCCGCGGGAAAACCGCTCGCAGCCACGATCATCGCCAATGGCACCCCAGACCTTTCCGCCAAGGGCATCACCTTTGTCCAGGGGGTGATCATCGAGGCAGTGCTCACCTTTTTCCTCGTCTTCGTTGTTTACGGCACGGCTGTGGATTCCCGCGCGCCAAAGATTGGCGGACTGGCGATCGGGTTGACGGTCGCGCTGGATATTCTTTTTGGCGGACCGTTCACGGGGGGCGCGATGAACCCGGCGCGCACCTTCGGACCCGCACTGGCGAGCGGTCATTGGAACAACCAGATTATTTATTGGGTCGGACCCCTTCTCGGCGGCGGCCTGGCCGGACTCGTTTACGGTCGCTTCCTGATTCGACAGAAATAACCGACTCGCGGCGCCGCTGTTTCGCCCATGAAACTGACCATCATTGGAACCGGCTACGTCGGGCTGGTCACCGGCGCGTGCTTTGCCGAAGTCGGGCATCACGTCATCTGCGTCGATAACAATGCCGACAAGGTCAAGCTCCTTCAGTCTGGAGGCATCCCCATCTATGAGCCGGGCCTGGATGAATTGGTCGCCAAAAATGTCCAGGCTGGCCGCCTCCGATTCAGTGCCAGCACCCTGGATGGGGTTGAAAATTCCGACATTATATTCATCGCGGTTCCCACACCCCCGCAGCCCGACGGCTCGGTGGACCTGAGCTTCATCGAAGGAGTCGCGCGCGAAATCGCCGGCGCGATGACCCAATACAAAATTGTTGTCGACAAAAGCACTGTCCCGGTGAAAACAGGGGACAAGGTCGCGGAAACCATCAAGCGTTATTGCAAGGCGCAGGTGGAATTTGACGTGGTGAGCAACCCGGAATTTCTCCGCGAAGGCTTCGCGGTGGATGACCTGATGAAACCGGATCGGATCGTCATCGGGGTGCGCACCGCGCGGCCCGTGGCGGCGATGCGCGAAGTTTACACGCCGTTCAATGCGCCGATCATCATCACGGACATCAACAGCGCGGAGCTGATCAAGCACGCGGCCAATTCCTTTCTTGCGCTGAAAATTTCCTACATCAACGCCATCTCGGTGATTTGTGAAGCGAGCGGCGCCAATGTCCAGGAGGTCGCCAACGGCATGGGCATGGATGTGCGGATCGGCCGCCGTTTTCTCGATGCGGGCCTGGGCTTCGGGGGCTCCTGTTTTCCAAAGGACCTCAGTGCGTTCATCAAGATCAGCGAGCAGCTCGGTTACGACTTCGCACTGCTGAAGGAGGTCCAACGGATCAACTCCATGCAGATGGATCGGTTCCTCAAAAAAATCACCGACACACTGTGGGTGTTGAAGGACAAAAAAATCGCCGTGCTCGGCCTTGCTTTCAAACAGAACACCGATGACGTGCGCCTCTCCCCCGCCATCGAGCTGTGCCAGCGTCTCCTCAAGGAAGGCGCCACTCTCCGAGTGCATGACCCCAAGGCGATGGAGAAGGCCAGGGACGTTCTCAAAAATGTGGAGTTCGTCGCCGACATGAACGATGTGGCCGAAGGTTGCGACGCCCTGGTGGTCGCCACCGAATGGCCCATCTTCAAAAAGCTCGATCTCGACCGCGCCCGCAAGCTCCTCTCGCACCCCATTCTGTTCGATGGCCGGAATCTGTTCGATCCCGCCGAGATGGAAAAGCTGGGGTGGATTTACAAAAGCGTCGGGCGTTGATTCCGCTTCGTCACCTTCGGTTGCTGCCAATCCGCGGCAATGACCGCGATTCACCGTGCGGCGCCGGTTGCAGGTTTTTGTTGCCGGCCCTACGCTTCGGGGGCATATGAGCGACACGACCCGCCTCCTCATCGCTGCCGCGCGCGAGTTGTCAGCCAGCGTTTCACGGCTGCGATTTGGGCCACCCGTCGCTCACACTTATAACCCGCTCGATTACGCATGGGCGCCTCACGAGGCGTATGCCCGTCGCTACGGCAATTCGTCCAAGCGCGTTGTTTTCCTCGGCATGAACCCGGGTCCGCATGGAATGATGCAGACGGGAATTCCGTTCGGCGAAGTGGCGGCGGTGCGGGATTGGATGGGACTGGAAGCGCTCGTGCGCCCTCCAGAACGCATGCATCCCAAACTGCCTGTGAATGGTTTCAATCATCCGCGCTCGGAGGTTAGCGGGCGGCGTTTGTGGGGCCTGTTCGCGTCGCGTTTTGGAAATGCCAGCGGCTTTTTTTCGGATCATTTCGTGGTCAATTATTGCCCGCTTGGTTTTCTTTCGGAGACCGGCGCCAACCTGACTCCCGACAAACTTTCCAGCCGCGAGACTGCTCCGCTTTACTCGGCCTGCGATGAGCATCTGCGTCAGCTGGTGGCGGCGTTGCGTCCCGACTGGCTGATCGGCGTGGGCGATTTTGCGGAGAAACGCGCCCGCGCGGCGCTCGCGGGGTCCCCGGTGCAATTCGGCCGCGTTCTGCATCCCAGCCCCGCCAGCCCCGCCGCCAATCGGGATTGGTCGGGCGCCGCCACCCGCCAATTGGAGGACTTGGGCGTTTGGACGAAAACCGCGGAGAAAGTAAAAGCGTAGCCTGAGAACGAGGGATGGTGGCTCGGCAGGAAACCCTCCTTGCCGGGGCCTGATGGTCGGATTTTCTTCGCGTTTTGGCATTTGTTGTTTGAATTGCGGGCCCGTGGGACGACAGCGCGGAGCTTGAGGGACGTGGCGAACCCCATATCTCCCGCTTGCCGACCGCAACCGGTGCGGCCAAGATTGATCCGATGTCGCACGCGGAATTTGTTCATCTCCATCTGCACACCGAGTATTCATTGCTCGATGCGGTGTGCCGGCTGGACAAGCTCATGGAGCGCGCGCATGAGCTTAAATTCCCGGCCCTGTCCATCACCGATCACGGTGTCCTGTTTGGCGCGGTGGATTTTTTCAAAAATGCGATGGAGCGCGGGATCAAGCCGATCATTGGCTGCGAGGTTTACGTTGCCCCGGGGAGCCGCCTCGACAAGAAATCCTCCGGCGGCGCTTCGCGGGATGTCTATAACCACCTCGTGTTGCTGGCCAAGGACGAACAGGGATATCACAACCTCGTCAAACTGGTCACCGACGCGCACCTGAACGGCTACTACTATAAGCCGCGCATCGACAAAGAGCTGCTGGCCCAACACAAGGAGGGGCTGATCGCATTGTCCGGCTGCCTCGCCAGTGAAATCCCGGAGGCGATAACGAAGGATGATCTTCCGAAAGCCCGGCAGGCCATCGACTGGTTCCGGCAAACCCTCGGCCCCGACAATTTCTATCTCGAACTTCAGAACCACGGCATCCGCGATCAGGCAAAGGTCAACAGGCATCTCATCCCCTGGGCGAAGGAATTCGGGCTCAAATGCGTCGCGACCAACGATGTTCATTACATCGACAAATCCCACAGCCACGCGCACGACTGCCTCATTTGCATCGGCACACAGAGCCTGCTGTCGGACACCAAGCGGATGAAGTATGTCGAGCAACAGTTTTATCTCCGCAGCGCCGACGAGATGCAGGCGTTGTTCGCCGAGATACCCGACGCCGTTCGGAATACCCTGGAGGTCGCCGAGAAGTGCAACGTCGAGTTCGATTTCAAGACGCTTCATTATCCGGTCTTTCAACCGCCGGAAGCCCTCACGCGCGAAGGTTACCTGCGCCAGTTGCTCGCGGAAGGCCTGCAACGCCGGTACACAATCCAGGCCCGCGTCGAACCAAAGGAATTTGTCGTCGAAAGCATCGCCGACCCGGCCCGATTGCCCACGTTCACCCCCGCCAGCGTCAGCGCAAACCCGGCGGGCATGGAGGTGGCGAAGCCCGCTCCGGCCGGCGATGGGCATTCGATCGGCGATCCGGCGGTCGCCGGCGCCATCCAGGTGGTGCTCGATCGCCTGAACACCGAGCTCGCCGTGATCGAGAAAACCGGCTTCATTTCGTACTTCCTGATCGTCGCCGATTTCGTCAGGTATGGACGCAGCAAGGATGTCTCCTGTGTGGCGCGCGGAAGCGCGGCCGGTTCCCTCGTCACCTACCTGCTGGAGATCGCGAATGTCGATCCCATCCGGTATAATCTTCTCTTTGAGCGTTTCCTGAATCCGGAGCGGGTCAATCCCCCCGATATCGACATCGATTTCGCCGATGATCGGCGCGCGGAGATCATCGAATACGTTCGAGAGAAATATGGCCGCGATTCGGTCGCGCAAATCATCACGTTCGGCACGATGGGCGCCAAATCGGTCATTCGCGACGTCGGCCGCGTCATGGGCCTGAGTTACGGAGAGTGCGACCGGCTGGCAAAGATGATCCCGTTCGATCTGAAGATGTCGCTGGAGAAGGCGCTGAAACAATCGTCAGAATTCAAACAGGCGTATGAAACCGAGGAGGTGACGCGCGAGTTGGTCGACGCCGCGTTCGTCCTCGAGGACATCGCCCGCAACTCGAGTGTTCATGCGGCGGGCGTGGTCATTGGCGACCAGCCGCTCGTGAATCTCCTGCCGCTCAAGGCCGATGAGGATGGAACCATCGTCACGCAATATGCGATGGGGCCCGTGGGGGATCTCGGGCTGCTCAAGATGGATTTTCTCGGGCTGAAAACACTCACGGTCATTCGCAATGTGTGCGAGATGGTGAAGAACACGCAGGGTCTCGACATCCCGATCGACAATCTGCCGCTCGACAATGCCGCTGCATACGATTTGCTGAACAAGGGCAACACGGTCGGAATTTTTCAGCTGGAATCAGGCGGCATGCGGGACCTGTGCCGGAAGTTCCAGATTTCCTCCGTCGAACACATCACGGCGCTCGTGGCTCTTTACCGGCCGGGACCGATGGAACTGATTCCCGACTTCATCAAGCGGCGGCACGGCGAGGTGCCGCTGGTGTATGAGCATCCGCTGCTCGAATCGATCAGCCGGGAGACATACGGCGTCCTGATTTATCAGGAGCAGGTGATGCAGGCCGCGCAATTGCTCGCCGGTTACACGCTGGGCGGCGCCGATTTGCTGAGGCGCGCGATGGGCAAAAAGAAGGTCGAGGAGATGCAGAGCCAGCGCGAGTCATTCGTGAAAGGCTGCGCGAAAACGAACAATATTCCCGCGGCCAAGGCCAATCAGATCTTCGACCTGCTCGAAAAATTTGCCGGCTACGGCTTCAACAAGTCCCACGCTGCCGCCTACGCCATCGTCGCGTACCAGACCGCCTACCTGAAGGCCAACCATCCGGTGGAGTTTCTGAGCGCGATGATGACGAATGACATGGGCAACCAGGACAAGCTCAAGATCATTTTGGACGAGGCCCGCGCGATGGGAGTCGAAGTGCTCCCGCCGGATGTCAACGAAGGCCAGGCCTTTTTTGCTCCAGCCGCGGGACTCCCGGGCGCGGCAGCCTCCGGCGAAGCGAACCCTGCGGCCGCCGGGCGCAACGCCATCCGGTTCGGTCTGGCCGCCATCAAAGGGGTGGGCGGGGTCGCCGTCGCCGCCATCATCCAGGCGCGTGACAAAGGCGGGCGGTTCGCGCAGCTGACCGATTTCTGCACGCGGGTCGATTCCCGGGCCGTGGGCCGCAAAACGGTCGAGGCGCTCATCAAATGCGGCGCATGCGATTCCCTCGGCGAAACTCGTGCCAGCATGTTCGCGAACCTCGAACGCATCCTGGCCCGCGCCGCCAGCGATGCCAATGACCGGATCCGCGGTCAAAGCAGCCTGTTTGGCTTGCTCGAGGATAAAGCGCCGCGGGCGCCCGAGAAAACCGCGCAACTGCCCGAGTGGCCGCAGCATGAGCTCCTCGCGCACGAAAAGGAGTTGCTCGGATTTTATGTCACCGGCCATCCGTTGACCCCATTCGTGCCGCTGCTGGAAAGTTATTGTCTCCACAATTCCGTCACCGCGCGGGCGCTTCCGCCGCGCACGATGACGCGGCTGGGCGGCATGATCAGCGCCGTGCAACAGGGGTTTTCAAAGAAAAACGGAAAGCCGTACGCCATGGTCACGCTCGAGGATTTGGAGGGCACCATGTCGATGCTCGTGATGAACGAAAATCACGACAAATATCGCGAGTTGCTGGCGCCGACCCGCGCGCTGCTGGTCGTGGGCGAAGTGAACAATGACGAGGACAAGCCGAAGATTTTTCCCCAGGAAATCATGCCTCTGGAGGAGGCCCCGCGGAAATTCACCAAACAGGTTCATCTTCGGCTCAATGCCGCGCATCTGACCCCCGAAAATCTCGCGGCGGCACGTTCTCTCTGCCAGGCCAACCCGGGGAAGGTGCCCGTTTTTCTCTGCCTGCGCCGGGTGGGCGGGGAGATCCTGTTCATCGAATCCCACGAAAATTTTTGCGTGACGCCATCGGCGCTGTTGCAGCGATCGGTCGACGAGCTTTTTGGCGAGGAGACATATTATGCGAAGGTCGATACGACCCTGCCGCCGCGCCAGAGGAAAACATGGGAACGCCGCGAGAATGGGAACGGGACGGAGGAGTAGGGTGCATGGTGGATCCCGATTCGAGGCTTGACCCTTTTCAGGTTCAACGCCTAAACTGCGCCTTGTGATTGGCAATTTTCGGCAAGTCCACCTGCGGGGCGTCGTCGTAGAAAACGACGCCGTCGGGGCTTGTCGAAGGTGACTGGACGATTTCGACAAAAACCCACGGCTGGCAACGGTCGTGGGTTTTTTCGTCGCCCGCGTCCTCCGGCCCCAAATCCTGACCCCGTATGAGCAACACCACTGAGTTGAAGAAAGCGAAAACTGCCGCAACTCCGCCGCGAGCTGAAGTTGGACCGATGGCCCCCGGGCGGGATATCCTGGTTGAAGCGCTCGAACGCGAAGGCGTCGAGGTCATTTTTGCCTATCCCGGCGGCGCCAGCATGGAGATTCATCAGTCGCTCACCAAATCGAAGATCCGGACCATTTTGCCACGGCACGAACAGGGCGGCAGTTTTGCGGCTGAGGGGTATGCCCGCTCGACGGGCCGGGCGGGCGTTTGCATGGCGACCAGCGGACCGGGCGCCACAAACCTCGTCACAGCCATTGCCGATGCCTACATGGATTCCTGCCCGCTCATCGCCATCACCGGCCAGGTGAACCAGGCCATGATCGGCCGCGGCGCTTTCCAGGAGACGGATATCATCGGGGTCACGCTGCCCGTGGTGAAACATTCCTATCTGATCACGGATGTGAACGACATTCCGCGCGTCGTGAAGGAGGCTTTTTACATCGCTCAAACCGGCCGTCCCGGTCCGGTGGTCATCGATATCCCGAAGAATATCCAGCAGGCCCGCACACAACCCCGATGGCTTTCGCTGGAGGAGACGAAAGCGGGGCTTCGCGGCTATAATCCCGACAAACGCGCCGATGAAGTCGCGCTCAACGAAATTCTCGGCCTCATCGCCAAGGCCGAACGCCCCGTGCTTTATTGCGGCGGCGGCATTATCACCAGCGGCGCTTCCGAGGAATTGAGGAAATTCGCGGAGGCCACCCAGATCCCCGTCACGACCACGATCATGGGCGTGGGCGGTTTTCCGGAAACCAATCCACTCTCGCTCCGCTGGCTGGGCATGCATGGGGCGGCGTTTGCGAACTGGGCCGTCAATGGCGAATACAAACAACGCAAGGATCCCGCCGAAGCGATGGTCAAACTCAAGGACGGCGCCGATCTGCTCCTCGCGTTTGGGGTCCGGTTCGATGACCGCGTCACTGGCAAGTTCGAGGAATTCTGCAAGCACGGCACCATCGTGCATGTGGATATCGACGCCTCCGAGTTGAATAAAAATCGGCGCGCCAACCTCGCCGTGGTCGGCGACATCAAAGATGCCCTTCTCCGCTTGAACGCCATGCTGGCGTCGCAGCCCCCGATCCCAAAGCACACCGCCTGGCACGAACAAATCGCGGAATGGAAAAAACGCGCCCCTTTCGCGTACGGGATTACTCCGGAAATCGCCAACAGCGATCACATGAAGGACCATCTCAAGGGGCAGGAAGACCAGGTGATCCTTCCCCAGATGGTGATCGAGATGCTCTACGAATTGTCCAACGGCGATGCCTACATCACGACCGGAGTCGGCCAGCATCAGATGTGGTCCGGACAATGGTATAAATATAAATTCCCCCGCCAGTTCATCACCAGCGCCGGTCTCGGCGCCATGGGCTTCGGATATCCCGCGGCACTGGGCGTCAAGGTTGCCCATCCCGACAAGGAGGTCATCGATATCGACGGCGACGGTTCGTTCCTGATGAACATCCAGGAACTGGCCACCGCCAACGTCGAAAAGATCGCCGCCAAGGCCATCATCCTGAACAACCAGCACCTCGGCATGGTCGTGCAATGGGAGGACAACTTCTTCGCCGGCAATCGCGGGCATACTTATCTCGGCAATCCGGACGATCGCACCCAGATTTATCCCGATTACGTGCGCGTCTGCAAAAGTTTCAATGTCCCCTGCGAGCGCGTGATGTTTCGACGGGATCTCAAGGAGGCCCTTCAACGCCTGCTCGACGCAAAGACCGCCTATGTGCTCGATGTGGTGACTCCTTATGCGGAACACGTTTTGCCGTTCATCCCCGCCGGTCGCACCGTTGCGGATATGATCTGGAAAACAGAAAAGTGAGCGGACTCCCGCGAGGCACGCGAATGGATGGATCTCGAATCCATCCTGCATACCTACAATGACCATGCACCACCGTCTGTTGCCTTTGCTTTTCGGGTTCCTCGCGATCGTTCTGGCCAATGGCTGCTCCAAATCGGGTTCCGACCCGAAAGCTGCCGGCATGAATGGGTCGCCGCCGGCCCGCAAACTCACCATCGCTCTCATGCCCAAATCCAAGGGCAATCCTTACTTCGTTTCCTGCAAACAAGGTGCTGACGCTGCCGCGAAGGAATTGGGCGTGGAACTGATTTTCGACGGCCCCACCACGCCCGATCCCGCGCGGCAGAACGAAATTATCGAAAATTGGATCACCCTGGGAGTGGATGTCATCGCTGCCGCCTGTGAAAACAAGGAGGGCATCTCAACCGCGCTCCGGAAGGCACAAGAAAAAGGGATCAAAGTGGTGACCTACGATTCCGACGCCGCGTCCGATGCGCGCTCGTTTTTTGTGAACCAGGCGACGCCTGAGGGAATTGGCAACCGGTTGATGGACGAGGCGGCCCGGCTCTGCGGTGACGCCGGTGAATTTGCGATCATCACGGCCAGCCTCACTGCCGCCAACATGAACGACTGGCAAAAACACATCGAAGCCCGCCGCGCCTCGAAGTTTCCGAACATGGAAATGGTCGCCCTTCGGCCTTGCGATGATTTGAAGGACAAGGCGCAGGCAGAGGCGACGGTCCTTCTCAGCGCCCATCCCAACCTGAGCCTCATCATGGCCATCTGTTCACCCGCGGTGCCCGGCGCGGCCGAAGCCGTCAAACAGGCGGGAAAAAGCGGCCGGGTAAAAGTCATCGGCCTCGGTTTGCCGGGTGAGAACAGGAGCTATGTGAAGCAAGGCGTCACTCAAAGTGTGATCCTTTGGAAAACGATCGATCTCGGCGCCCTCACCGTGCGGGTCGCCCATGCCGTTGCCAACAACACCCTCAAGCCGGGCGACAAAATCTTTTCGGCGGGTGCCCTCGGAGAATTTCAGATCCAGGGGGACAACATCATTCTCGGCCAGCCGTTTGTCTTCAACCGCGAGAACATCGACCAATTTAACTTCTGAGCGCGCCGCGATCGTTCATCGGTTCATCGCGTCTTCGATCTCGTCGATCTCGATGGGCGTTTTCTCCATCAGATCCACCACGCCGTCCTCGGTGATCAGGACTGTGTTCTCGATGCGGACAGCCAATGCCTCTTCACGGATGTAAATGCCCGGCTCAACGGTCATCACCCAGCCCGCCTGGACTGGTTCCGTGGTGTCACCGACATCGTGCACATCCAGCCCGATGGGATGGCCCAGGCCGTGCATAAAATACTTCTTCAAGGCGGGGGCGTTTTTGTCCTGCTGCTGGATTTCCTTTGCGGTCAACAGCCCCAGCCCGGCCAATTCCTCCTGCATCCATTGTTCCGCCTCTTTTTGCCAGTCCCTCACGAGCTTGCCCGGCGTGAGGCCTTTCATGGAATGGTGGAAGACCCGCAGCACCGCGTTGTAAACCTGCTTCTGTCGCCGCGTGAACCTGCCGTTTACGGGAATGGTCCGGGTCATGTCCGAGTTGTAGTTGGCATACCGCGCGCCGACGTCGAGGAGGAGCATTTCGCCCTTTCGACATTCGGCTGAATTTTCCTGGTAATGCAGCGCGCAGGCATTCAAGCCGCTCGCGATGATCGGGGAATAAGCAAAGCCTCCGCCTCCGCGAATGAATTCGTGCGCGAACTCCGCCTCGACCTGCGTTTCAGTCCGGCCAGGCTTTAAAAATCTCAACACCCGGCGAAATCCCTTGTCGGTAAGCGCGCAGGCCTTTCGGATCAGATCCACCTCGATGTCCGTTTTGACGAGTCGTAGACGGTGCAACAATCGGGCGAGCCGCTGATAATCATGCAACGGGTAGCGGCGTCTCGTTTCAGCAATGAATCGCGCCTCGCGCGTCTCGACATCGATCACCGCGCGCTTGTGTTCATTGGTGTTGAGATAAGCGTGTTCGCACTCGCACATGAGCCGGTGGAACAATGCCGGGAATTCGCTGAGCCAGAGGATTTGCTGGATGCCGCTCGCCTCGCGCGCCTCGGGCTTCGACAGTTTGTGGCCCTCCCATGTCTCCAGCTCCGGCACCGGCTCGCGTAGGAAAAGAATTTCGCGATGCTTGTCCTCGTGGGCGCCGGGAAAAAGGAGCAGGAGACTTTGCTCCTGTTCGATGCCGCTGAGATAAAAAAGATCGGAGCTCGGCTGGAGGGGCAGGGACCCATCGGCATTGGTGGGCAGCACGTCGTTGGCATTGACCACCGCCAGCGCGTTGGGAAGCATGAGCTGCCGCAGCCGCTCGCGGTTCGTGACGAATAATTGCGGGTCGATCTTCGAATAACGCATAGGACGCGCACGGTTTTAGCCCGAAGCCGCAATGCATGGCCAGTCTGGATCGCGAGTGGGATGATCGATACGCGCTGTGAAAGCGCGTGGCGCTGCCGGTTGCCAACCGGCGAAACAGCGGACTGCCAGTCCGCGGTACACGCGTGGCGTAGCGCCGATTGGCAATCGGCTGTATCGCGGAGTGGCACTCCGCAAGGGCGCCGGCCTGGTATGGGCGACGGCTTTTCACTCTCGACACCCGCGCGTGGTTTGGTTTTCCTTTGCCGGTTTTCTTTCCTGTTCGAACCCATGAACGAAGAACTTCTCACCAAAGCGAAGCAACTCGGATTTTCAGATCGGCAAATCGCCCATTTGACGGGGCGCACCGAGGACGAGGTGCGCGCCCTTCGCCGGCAGCTCGGGCTGGTCCCCAGTTATCGTCTCGTGGACACCTGCGCCGCCGAGTTCGAGGCTTACACTCCGTATTACTATTCCACCTACGACCGCGGCGACGATGAGGTGCGGCCCTCGGATGCCAAAAAGGTGATGATCCTGGGGGGCGGCCCCAATCGCATCGGACAGGGGATCGAATTCGATTACTGCTGTGTGCATGCCAGCTTCGCGCTGAAGGAGGATGGGTTTGAAACGTTGATGGTCAATTCAAACCCGGAGACGGTTTCCACCGATTACGACACCAGCGACAAACTTTTCTTCGAGCCGCTCACCCTCGAGGATGTGCTGCACATTTATGAGCGCGAGAAATGCTGGGGAGCCATCGCGCAATTTGGCGGCCAGACACCTCTTAACCTCGCGCTGGCGCTCCAGAAAAACGGGGTGAACATCATCGGCACCAGCCCCCAGAGCATTGAGGTCGCCGAGGACCGCAAATTATTCGCCGCGATGCTCGATCGCCTGAAGATCCCCCAGCCCCCCAACGGGCTCGCCACCAACGAAGCCGAAGCGCTCGCCGCCGCGAAAAAACTCACCTATCCCGTGCTCGTACGGCCCAGCTTCGTCCTCGGTGGACGGGCCATGCAAATCGTTTACTCCGACTCCGAGCTCCAGCATTACATGCGCTTCGCCGTCGAGGCTTCGCCGGAACGGCCTGTCCTCGTCGACAAATTCCTCGAGGATGCCACCGAGGTGGACGTCGATTGCATCACGGACGTGGGCCAGTTTTCAGATCCCAATGAGGGCACGATTGTCATTGGAGGGATGCTCGAGCATATCGAGTTCGCAGGGGTGCATTCGGGTGACGCCGCGATGGTTTTGCCGCCCCACACGCTTTCCTTGCAGGTCATCGCCACGATCCGGGAGTACACGCGCGCGATGGCAAAGGAGTTGAAGGTCATCGGCCTGATGAACGTTCAATACGCGGTCAAAGGCGACACGGTGTATGTGCTCGAAGTGAATCCGCGCGCCTCCCGCACCGTGCCCTTTGTGTCGAAGGCGATCGGATTTCCGCTCGCCAAACTGGCCGCCAAGGTCATGGCCGGCAAAACCCTGAAGCAGCTCGGGTTCACCCGCGAAGTGTGGCCGAAATATTGGACCGTCAAGGAGTCCGTTTTTCCCTTCAACCGCTTTCACGGCCAGGACATCCTGCTGTCACCCGAGATGCGTTCGACGGGCGAAGTGATGGGGCTCGATGCGGATCTCGGCATCGCCTACGCCAAATCGCAGATGGCCGCAAATTCCCCGCTGCCGCTTTCCGGAAAAGTTTTCATCAGCGTCTCGAGCGCGCACAAGAAGTCCATCGCCGCCGTGGCCCGCGATTTCGTGAACCTCGGTTTTCAAATCATCGCGACGAGTGGGACGGCGGCCGTGTTGGAAGCGGCGGGCCTTCAGGTGCAACGGGTGTACAAGCTGGCGGAGGGCCGGCCCAACGCCATCGACTTGATGAAGAACGGGGAGATCCAGCTGGTCATCAACACGCCCGAAGGCCAGGCGCCTCGAGCCGATGAGGTCAAGATTCGAACCACCGCCGTTTACACGGGCACCCCCATCATGACCACGATCAGCGGCGCCTCGGCCGCCGCGCTGGGCATTGCCGCGCTTCGCAAAAGCGGTTACGCCGTCAAAACGCTACAGGAATATCATTAACAGGCAGGACTGGCTTTACTCCGGACGCGTTCAAAGTTAGGAAACAGGGGTGACTGCCGTCGATTCGACCCTTCTGCCTTCGCCTGTTCTCGATTATTTGAAACGCCTCCATGGCGAGTGCGCCGGCGTCACCGATGGCAAGGTCGCCACTTACATACCGGAACTTGCCAAGGCGAACCCGGATTGGTTCGGCATCTGTCTCGTGACGGCGACCGGCTCGGTCTACGAAGTGGGCGACACGCAGCAGCCATTTACGATCCAGTCGATCTCGAAACCATTCGTCTATGGCATGGCCCTCGAGGACCTCGGGCGCAGCGCTGTGCTGGCAAAAGTGGGGGCCGAACCGACCGGCGATGCCTTCAACTCGATCAGCCTCGAACCGGGAACGGGCCGCCCCCGCAATCCCATGATCAACGCCGGCGCCATCGCCACCGCCGGGCTGATCGGAGGACGCGCGGATGCGCGCATCAAAAGGCTCCTCGAGACGTTCGGACTCCATGCCGGGCGCGCCCTGACTCTCGACGAGGCGGTGTACAATTCCGAAAACGAAACCGGCCATCGCAATCGCGCCATCGGTCACATGCTCCGAAATTTTGACATTCTCGGGAGCGACCCAATCCCGGTGGTGGAATTGTATTTCAAGCAATGCTCGATTTCCGTCACGTGCCGCGACCTGGGAGTCATGGCCGCCACACTCGCCAATCGGGGGGTCAATCCGCTCACCGGCAAACAGGCCCTTCGCGGCGAATACGTCGAGAGCGTTCTCAGCGTGATGGAGACCTGCGGGATGTACGATTACGCGGGGGAATGGCTTTACAAGGTCGGGATGCCGGCCAAGAGCGGGGTCTCGGGCGGAGTCATTGCCGTCCTTCCGGGGCAGCTGGGTATCGGAGTCTTTTCGCCGCCGCTCGATTCCCACGGGAACAGCGTGCGCGGCATTCGCGTCTGCGAAGAGTTGTCGCGGCGATTTGATCTTCATCTGCTGAACCAGCCTTCGATCGGCACGTCGACGATCCGGCTCAAGTTCACGGGGGCGGACTTCAACTCGAGCCGCGTGCGCAACGCCGAGGAGAAACGGGTGCTGCGCGAGTCGGGTGGCCGTATTCGTGTCTGGCAGTTGCAGGGCAACCTCAGTTTTTCCACCGCCGAAATCGTGGTGCGCGATATTGTCGAAAACTTCGGAGCGGCCGACCACGCCATCGTGGATCTGAAGCGTGTGCTGGGCATGGACGAATGCGCGTGCGGGATGTTTCATCAATTGTTGCTGAACATTTCCGCGAAGGGCCGCCGCCTCCTGTTTGTCCATCCCGAGCGCGTGCCGCTGCTGCGGCGCTTCATGCGGCTGAAACTCGGCGATCGGTTCGAAGAGGCGTTTAGTCATTTCGACGACATCGATCGCGCGCTCGAGTGGTGCGAAAATGAATTGCTGCGAACGGCGTTACCCGCCGCGACCACTGATTTGAGGCTGGGACCCGAGCACTTCGAGCTTTTCGCCGGCCTGAGCGCTGCGGAACTCGAAGTGGTGTCGGCGCTGCTGACGCGCCGGGATTACGAGCCGGGCAGGACTATTATCCACGGCGGCGAAGAGGCTTCCGAATTGTTCCTGCTGTCGCGCGGGCGCGTCAGCGCGCAGACCCTCCTTTCGTCGGGCGCCCACAAACGGCTGGCGACCTTTTCACCGGGGATGGCATTCGGCGAAATGGCGGTGATCGATGGGGCGCCCCGTTCTGCGATGATCGTGGCCGACACCTCCGCGGAATGTTGCGTACTGCGGCTCGATGATTTTGAGCGCCTCGACCAGACGCACCCGGGAATAAAAATCAAGCTATGGCGCAACCTCTGTCTCAACATGTGCGGAAAGCTTCGCAAGGCCAACCGCGAACTCAGCGTGTTTGATTGATCCCGCCGCCGGTCCCGAAATCCAACCGCCCCCGAGGAACTCACTTCGGTTCCCACAGCTCGATCGGGTTTCCTTCCGGATCCTGCAAACGGCCGAAGCGGCCGTTCGGATAGACTTCAGGATCGACGCGGACGTCGATTCCCCGCGTCCGAAGCTGCTGGGTCATCGCGTCCAGATTCCGAACGCGAAAATTGATCATCCACACCTTCTCGGCACTGCCAAAATAATCGCTGTCGCTTGGAAACGGCGCAAAAGCAGTGGGACCCGCCTCCTGCACCCATGGCTTTTGGTTGTAATCGGACGGCACGAGATCGACGCCGAGCGTCTCTTTATACCATTGCCCGAGGGCATCGGGATCTTTTGCGCGGAAGAAAAATCCGCCCAGTCCTAAAACGCGTTCCATAAATTTTGGAGTGCCTAAAACGGATCGAAAATAACCAATTCCATCCGCTGCACAAGGGAACAGTGCGCCTGTAACTCCTCATCAGGTGGCAGCCGAAGTTAGGAGGCTCTCGGTGAATCGGTCGCGTGGTGGGGGAATGATCAGCATGAGTCTCGTTACCTCGATCGCTACAACATTGGGCCCGTAGTTTTACGGTACTTCGAAACGTAAGTGTCGGACGGGTCGCCCGGTTGCGCACCCTTTTCGGGCGGAGGAAGATTATAGCAACGCCTTGTGATGTCCTGCTGCCGTTCCATAAACGATTGGATCGGACTGCGACTGAATGAAAACTATTCCCTCTGTCCTCTTCAGGACCGCCCGGTTAGTCGCGGGGCGGTGGTGCTTCTCCGCCTTGTTGCTCGCTGCTGTCGGAGTTTCCGCGGCCGAGCCGACATTTACGAACGTGACAACCGAGCTCGCGCCCGGCCTCCCCGCGGTTTTTTATGGAGCGTCGGTCGCGTGGGGCGATTATGACAACGACGGCCGCCTCGATTTCATCATTGCGGGAGGAGGCCTCTCGCAACTGTGGAGAAACACGGGGAGTGGTTTCGCGAATGTGACAGCGACGGTTGCGCCCGGCTTGCCGGGAGTTGCCGCAGCCTCGGTGGCGTGGGGTGACTATGATAACGACGGCCGTCTCGATTTTCTTCTCTCGGGATGGGGCATTGCCCAGGTGTGGCGGAACACAGGAAGTGGATTCACGAATGTGACTCCGATGGTCGCGCCTGGTCTGCCGCAAGATATCGGCTCGACGGTTTCCTGGGTCGATTTTGACAACGACGGCCGTCTCGATTTCTTCATCGGGGGAGAGAGCTTTTCCCAGCTCTGGCGGAACACGGGGAATGGATTCACAAACGTGACGGCCAGCGTCGCTCCCGGTCTGCCGGCGATTTACGAGGGCTCGATCGCGTGGGCCGATTTTGACAACGACGGGCTCCTTGATTTCCTGCTCACTGGAGGGGCGCCTGGACTCGACAGCAACTACATTCCGATTTCTCAACTATGGCGGAATACGGGGAGCGGGTTCGTGAATGTAACGGCGAGCGTCGCTCCCGGACTGCCGGGCGTTTATCACTCGTCGGTGGCGTGGGGCGATTTTGACAACGACGGGCACCTCGATTTCCTCCTCGGCGGCAGGGCGTCCGGGGCCTCTCCGGTGTGCCAACTGTGGCGCAACACGGGGAACGGATTCACCAATGTGACCTCGCTGGCGCCCGGCCTCCCGGGCCTTGATTCGGGCTCGGTCTCATGGGGTGATTACGACAACGACGGCCGTCTCGACTTCCTTCTCACGGCAGGCATATCCCAATTATGGCGGAACACGGGGAGTGGATTCACGAATGTGACGGCCACGATCACGCCCGGTCTTCCGGGAGTTTCGGGAAGCTCGGCGGCATGGGCCGATTTTGACAATGACGGCCGCCGCGATTTCCTGATCGCCGGATCCATTTCCCAACTCTGGCGGAACAACACCGCGCAAACCAACCCGCTTCTCGTGGTCGTCACCGATTTGCCCGACAGCGCGAGCCAGACGAGCGTGGCGCTCAACGCCCGGATTAATCCGCGGGGACAGCCGGCGACCGCATGGTTTATATGGGGTGATAGCACCAACTATGGACAGGTGACGGCTGCGCAGCCCTTGGGAAGCGGCAGCTCATTGACCAGCTTCTCACAGACCATCACCGGCTTGAGCGCCGGAGCGACCTATTATTATCGCGCCGTGGGATCCAATGATCGAGGCCAGGTGTTCCTCGGGTTGGAGGAACGCTTTCGGTTCGCGGCGCCCGACGTCACAACGAGCCCGGCGGCGAACGTTAATCCGACCTCCGGGACTTTGAACGGCCAGGCCAACCCCAACAACTTCCCGACCTATTCCTGGTTTCAGTGGGGACTTACCCTGGATTACGGCCAGGTGACGCCCGTCCAGTCCCTCGGCCGCGGATTTGGCACCAGCTTCAGCCAGAATCTTTCCGGTCTTCAACCTTCCAGCACATATTACTTTCGCGCGGTGGCGTCGAACGCCCTGGGGGTGGCCTATGGCGCCGCGCAAAGCCTGGTCACGCCCGGCACCAATGTCGCTTGTCCTGGTTCCATTTCTCCGAGGAGTCGCTGGCACGGCTATGCCGGCGTGGCGAGTTACTTTTCTTTTTGGAGCGATTGCGAATGGACGGTCATCAACACGAATTCATGGATCACCATCACCTCAGATACGAACGGCGTCGCCGGCAGTGGGTCGGTGAGTTACATGGTCGCTCTAAACACCGATCCGCATCCGCGCAGCGGATATATCACCATTGGCAACGATTATTTCTTCATAACTCAAGCCGGGGCCATGCTGTCATCGTTGCGCAACCAAGCGATCAAACTGTTTCCGGGGGTGCAACCGTGACGTTCAATGTGGCGACCATCGGCACACCGCCCGTGACCTATCAATGGCAATTTAACAACGCTCCTATGACCGACGGCAGTGGCATTAGTGGCGCTTCGACATCGAACCTGGTGTTGACCGGAGTCCAACCTCCCCAAGCCGGGTCGTATCGAGTGGTGGTATCGAGCCCGGGCGGCACCGTGTACAGTTACTCTGCCAGGCTCACGGTGTTATGCAGCTTCAGTCTCTCGGCAACCAGCGCCATCTTCGATTCCCGCAGCGCCACTGGCTTGGTCACGCTGACTGCGGTCCCGGCCACTTGCGCCTGGAACATTGTGAACACGAACCCCTGGGTGTCCATCCGGTCCAGTATTGCCAACAGCGGTAATGTCACGGTGGTCTATGCCCTCGCCGCCAATCCCACCACGATGGCGCGCAGCGGAAGCCTGTTGATCGCAGACCAGACATTTACGATTAGTCAGGCGGGCGGCGCCTCCACAAACGCACCCATCTCTTTGGAGGAAGCCCTGGATACCGAAGGCGCCCTCTCATGGAGCACCATCGGCGCTCCCGAGTGGTTCGGCGAAACATCGGTGTCGCTGGACGGCGTCGATGCGGCGCAAAGCGGCGCCATCGGCAATGGTGCAGCCGTCACGGCGCTGAGCATAATTACCGGGCCGGGAACGCTCAGCTTCTGGTGGAAGGTCTCCTCCGAGACCAATAAGGATTATTTGAAATTTTTCGTCGATGGCGTCCAGCAGACCCGCATCTCCGGCGAAGTGGACTGGCAATTCCTGAGCTACAGCTTCTCCTCCGGCACGTACACCTCGAAATGGACTTATTCGAAGAACGACCAGTTTGCCGGAGGCCAGGATCGGGGCTGGCTCGATCAAGTGCGGTTCCTTTCGGACCCAGGTTGCGCCGTCACCCTTTCCCACACCAACGCCACACACTCGTCCGGCGCAGAAACCGGCCAGGTCAATGTCGCGACGACGACAGGCTGCTCATGGAATATCATCACTTTGAGCCCATGGATTACTCCCATCGTGGAGACAGCGGAAAGCAATGGTCTGGTTCGCTACACTTTAGGCGTCAATACCTCGTTCGAGGATCGCACGGGGGTTATCATCATCGGCGGGCAGCCGTTCACAATCCTGCAACTCGCCGCGTTCGTACCTTGCACCTATTTGATTTCGCCGACCACCCGGACTCATGGTTTTGGGTCAGCGACTGGATCAGTCTCTGTTACCACGCACGCGGGTTGCCCCTGGAACGTGATCAACACGAACGCGTGGATTACGATTGGTTCCAGCCTGAGCAATTCCAGCAGCGGGCAGGTCGCTTATTCCGTGTCGCAGAACGATTCGTCGGTCGCGCGCAGCGGGTATGTCCTCATTGGCGATCGGCTCTTTTTCATCAGCCAATCCGGCTTCGTGCCGTGCACCTATTCGCTTTTGCCGCCCAGTCGGGGGCATAATTTCGGAGCGGCCACTGGAACGGTCTCCATCCTCACGCAGTCCGGTTGTGCCTGGAATGTGATCAACACGAACGGGTGGATTACGATTATTTCCAATTGGAGCGGTTCCGCCACCGGCCAGGTCATTTATGCCGTCGCTTCCAACGCGACCCCTGTTGCCCGCAGCGGCAACATCCGCATCGAAGGCCAAAGCTTTGTCGTCAGCCAAGCCGCCGCGCCTGTCACCCTGGCGGAGGCGCTCGACACCGCCGGAACTTCGATCGTTTGGAACTCAAGCGGGAGCCTTCCCTGGTTGGGAACCACGAGCGTGAGCCACGACGGGGTGGACGCTGCGCAAAGCGGCGGTAGTTCCAGCAGTTCGTTTCGGACCACCTTGACCGGGCCGGGCACTCTCACTTTCTGGTGGAAGCTCTCTTCAGAATTGAACAGCAGCGCCGACACCTTGCGGCTCTTTGTGAGTGGATACGAAGAGGCACGTGTTTTCGGTCAAGTGGACTGGCAGCAGCGCACGGTGGCGATTCTGCCCGGGGTCTGGACCGTCGAATGGTACCATGCGAAGAACTCGGCGGTTTCGTCGGGCTGGGTTGATGAGGTGCAATTCGTGCCGGGGTCCAACTGTCCTGTCGCCCTTTCCGCCACCGGTGCTTCGCACGGATCAGGCTCTTCCACTGGCCTTGTCAGCATCACAGCCTCGGCTTGTGCATGGAGCGTGAGAAACACGAATTCATGGATTTCAATCGTGTCGCCCGCCAATGGAACAGCGAACGGAACCGTGGTTTATGTGGTGGAAGCCAACTCCTCGGCTTACGGGCGCGCCGGTAACATCAGAATTTCGGGTGAGAATTTTCTCATCACTCAACTCGGAACTGCCGCAGGCTGCACCGTTTCGATCTTGCCGGGAACCCGCACGCACGGATACGGGGCAGCCACGAACACCGTAACGGTGATGGCGGAGGCGAGTTGCGCCTGGTCCGTCTCGAACAGCAACTCATGGATAACCGTTCTCTCGGGCATCACCGGCAACGGAGCCGGCACAGTCGTCTATTGGGTGTCCGCCAATCCTTCCTCGAACAGCCGGAGCGGGAACCTCGACATTGCCGGCCAGCGTTTCGCCATCACGCAGAGTGGTAATCCCGTGACATGCGCCTTTGCTCTGAGCAGCACCAGCGCGATGCACGGCGCCAGTTCAACCACGGGACTTGTCAGCGTCACCGCCTCAGCCGGATGCAACTGGATCAGCACCGAGAGCAACACATGGGTGACCATTACCGCCGGGCTCACGGGCACCGGCAATGGACTCGTCCGCTATGTCCTGACAATCAACACTTCCAACCTGCCGCGCACGGCCGTTATTTCCATTGCCGGGCAGCCCTTTGCTATCCATCAGGCGGGAACGGGGCCAATGCTTCACCTCCACCCCATGGTGCCGGGAGCAAGTCCGACACTCTCCGTCGAAGGCAATGAGGGACGCCTCTACGTCGTTGAATGCTCCGATGACTTCATCCATTGGATACCCATCGGCACGAATTCAACGCTCGGCATCATCATCGATGCCGCGAACAACAACGCTGCACGCCGCTTCTATCGCAGCTACGAATTGCCCTGAAACGCGGCATCGACCGCAAGGATTGCCACTCGACGTGGATTTTCCTCAAGCCTGGTCCCCCACAGCCGACGTACTTTAGATATTCGTCGCGTTGCGTCCATTCTCGTCAGGTTAACCTGGGTCCCTCTCCTGCTGGCCTCGCTCATCCTTGCCACCACGGCATCGGGCGCCCCCGGGACTGTTGACGCCACGTTTGATCCCGGATCGGGAGTGGATGGTGCGGTCCTCTGCGCCGTGGCACAACCGGACGGGAAGGTCATCATCGGTGGTCAATTCTCCAGCGTCCGCGGCGCCGTGAGAAATCATTTTGCCCGTTTGAATACGAACGGCACCGTGGACGGCACCTTCGCGGCGGGCACTGGCGCTGATGGCGATGTCCATTGCGTGGCCGTGCAACCCGACGGAAGCATCATCGTCGGCGGTTATTTCCAGACCATCAATGGGGCGGCCCGAAATGGCATCGCGCGGCTCAAAAGCGACGGCACTTTGGACAACGGCTTTAATCCTGGCCTTGGGCCCGAATACTACTCGAGCCCGGGAAGCCTGGCTGCGATCGCGCTGCAACCCGATGGCAGAATTTTAATCGGAGGCTACTTCACGACTTTCGATGGGCTGAACCGAAACGGCATCACGCGGTTGAACGCGGATGGGACATTGGACATCACATTTAATCCGGGCCGGGGAATAGAGTATCTGGATAGTGCGGGCGCCGTATTTTCGATCGCAGTTCAATCGAATGGGAAAATCCTTCTCGCAGGAAGCTTTACCACGGTGAATGGGACAAACCGAAATTCCGTGGCCCGGTTGAACAGCAATGGAAGTTTGGATCTTAACTTCGATCCGGGCAGCGGTGCGCAAAATGGAGGAGCGGGAGGAAGCGACAGTGACAGCATCTATTCGATCGCCGTGCAGTCCACCGGCAGGATCATCCTGGCGGGTGACTTCATTTCCATCAACGGCACCAACCGGAATTACGTGGCCCGCCTGAACACGAATGGCGCACTCGATCTCTCCTTCAATACCGCGTCCGGCCCGAACGCGACGGTTTATTCCATCGCCATTCAATCGGATGACAAGGTTGTTATGGGAGGCGGGTTCTCGAGCGTCAATGGCACGACTCGAAACAATGCCGCGCGCCTGACTTCTGCCGGCGCCCTGGATTCCAGTTTCAATTCTGGAGCGGGAACCGGCGGGGAGGGAGTTTACACGGTTGCGGTGCAAACCAACGGATGGGTCTGGGTCGGCGGCAATTTCAGAAGCATCAACGGGACACAACGCGATCGCATCGCGCGCTTCACCTCGGCCGGCAGCCTCGACGGCGCATTTAATCCTGGGACGGGGCCCAGCAGTCCCGTCTATTCCACGGCCATTCAAACGGATGGCAAGGTAGTCATTGGAGGCGCCTTCACCATTATCAATGGAACAAATCGTAGTTGCCTGGCGCGCCTTCAGGCCACGGGCGGTTTGGACACCACCTTCAATCCGGGGACCGGCGCCAATGATACCATCGAGTCTCTCGTGCTACAGACAGATGGCAAGGTGTTGGTCGGCGGCTATTTCACCACCATCAACGGGACCGTCCGCAATTGCGTGGCACGCCTGTCAACGGCCGGAGCGCTGGACGCGACCTTCAACCCGGGTTCTGGCGCCAATGACGGCGTCCTGGCATTGGCTCTCCAATCCGATGGGAAAGTGATCGCGGGGGGCGCGTTCACTGCGATCAATGGCACCGGCCGTAATCGCATCGCCCGGTTCAACACCAATGGAAGCCTGGACGCGAGTTTCAATCCTGGCAGCGGCGCGGACGCAGACATCGATGCGGTGGCCGTCCAGCCGGATGGCAAGATCCTTATCGGAGGCAGCTTCACAGCTGTCAACGGCACCAACCGGAGCCGGATAGCGCGACTGAATTCCAGTGGCGGGCTGGATACGACATTCAATTCGGGCGCCGGTGCCGACGGCGACATCCTTGCCATCGCTCTTCAACCGGACGGCAGGGTGGTATTGGGAGGCCAGTTTACTTCCATTAATGGAATAAACCGAAATTACATCGCGCGCCTCACTGCGGACGGCAGCCTGGACACCGCTTTCGATCCCGGAGTTGTCAATGGAATCGGGGATTCGTCCGGATGGGGGGTCATGGCCGTCGCGCTGCAGGCGGACGGAAAGGTCATCGTTGCGGGGGAATTTACCGGCATCGACGGACGGAGCCGAAACCGCCTGGCACGGCTCAATGCGGACGGCCGATTGGACAGGACGTTCGATCCGGGATTGGGGGCAGGCAAGCAGGTCTACTCGATCGCGCTGCAGGCCGACGGCAAAATGATTGTTGCGGGGGCCTTCGGAGGTCTGGACGTTCTTGCTCGCGCGTATACAGGGCGGCTGCAAGGAGGAACGGCACTGCTCTCATCCATCCCGCTCAATCTCCAAAAAATCGGCGACCACGTCGTGTTCACATGGACAAACGACGCGTTTGACCTGCAGGTGGGTTCGTCCGTGAATGGTGTATTTACAAATGTGCCTGGCGCCCGCAGTCCCCACACGAATTCCGCTGCAGGACCCC
>JBEEGQ010000026.1:0-5680 GCA_041166945.1 Verrucomicrobiota bacterium | reverse complement strand
CTTTCCGGAAGGCTGCTCTGCCTGACCGGCCGGTTCTCGGTGTTCCGAGCGTCGGTGGTGACCAATCCATCCTTCCGCCGGCAGGTGGAGAACGATGTGATCGAGCATTGGCTCTGGGGATCTTTTGCGATGTTGAGCGGGGACGACAAGAGCACGTGGTACTGGCTGGCGGCACACCAGCGCCGGTTGCTGTACGTGCCGGATGCGATGGTGACGACCTACGAGGTGATTCCCGGTTTAGGGGTGCATCGGGCGCTGGCGAATATCAGGCGATGGTCCGGCAACAGCGTTCGGCACAGCTGGCGGGCCATCAAATTGGGGCCTCGAAAACTCGGCTGGTTTGCCTGGTGGAGCCTGCTGGATCAACGCCTCACGATGGTCACCATTCTTTTCGGCCCGGCCGTGGCGACGATGGGAATCCTGGCGGGCCGCTGGGAGATGGTGGCGGGTTATTTTCTATGGATCCTGTGCTCAAGGATCGCCCATGCGTCGATCGCCTGGCGGCAGGGCCGCCGGTTCTCGGCGTTCTATGTGCCGCTCCAAATTCTTTCCGACTGGGCAACGGCGCTGACGAAGTTGTGGGTGCTGTTTCATCCTGCCAAACAAAACTGGATGAATCGCGGCAAGCGGACCTTGAACACCACGAAGGGCTCGGCGTTTTACGGTCTGCGCTCGGGATTCGCCCATTACCTTTACGGCTTCACCTGCGCGACCATTCTGCTGGTGATTGGCTGCCTGATTGGAGTCCTGCCGGTGGCCCGCGAGGCGCGACTTTTCCTGAACCCTGGTTCCAAAGCCCCGGTTCGCCATCAGAGCCGGGCCGGCACCAGCCTGATGCTGGGCGCCATGCCGGCGCTGCCCGGCGGGGTTGAAGCCGCCGAGGAACCGTCGGCCACCACACCCAAGCGCCTGATGCTGAGACCCTGGATGGCTTTAAAGTCAGCGAGCACGGATGCCGAGAACAATCAGAGAAAGCGTGTCGAGTCCCTGCTCCATGAACAAACCAGACCCTAATACTTCGGTCACACCCGAATCACCGGCCCCGTCGAAAAAGTCAGGCGGGTTTTTTATCCGGCTCATCGTGGTGTTGATAATCGTGCTGGCAACGGCAGCTGCGGTGGCCGTCGCGATCCCCTGGGGACGTTATCGCTACCACCATATCGTGCTGAGCGAAGCCACCGTTCGCGGAACCATTGCCAAAATCGGCGTTCGCCTCGAAGGCCGGATCAAAAGCGTGGAAGTGGAACCCGGCCAGCGCGTGAGCAAGGGCGATGTTTTGTTTAGAATGGAGGATCGACATTTGGATACCGCCCGGGATCGGGCGCGCGGCGAATTGTTGTGCGCCTCGAAGGACCTCGAGAGCGAGCGGTTGGGTATCGCGCAATCCCGGCGCCGGCTCACGATCGAAATCGAGCGGGCCAATGCCGCGCGCAAAAAATCAGCGGGCGAATTGGAAGCGGCCAGGAGCAATCTTCAGAAGGCGGAAAAACAGCACAAACGGTTCGCCGAGTTGCTGGCATCCGGCTCCGCGTCCGCCAGCGAGATGGACAAGGTGACGGGTGATCGCGACCGCGCCCAGGGAATGGCAAATGCGTCCGAGGCATCGCTCGAAGCGGCCGAGGCAAATTATCAAAAGGCGACCAACGAACTCGAAGGCTTGCAGGTTCGCGAATCGCGCACGGGCGTCCTGGAAACCCAAATCGAGGTGGCGCGCACCCGGGTGACTGCGGCCGAAATCGATCTTGAAGCGGCGGTGATCCGCGCCACGGAGGACGGACGCGTCCTCGAGCGCATCCTCGAGGCCGGCGGCTCTGCGAAAGTCGGCGAGCCGGTGATCGCCCTTTGGATCGGCCGCGCGTGGGTCGAGGCATGGGCCGACGAACGGGATTTGCGAAAGATGCGCGTGGGAAGCCTCGTGGATATTTCCATCGATGCGTCCCCTGATCACAAGGTGCTCGGCACCGTCGAGTCGATCGGATTGATGACGGACAAACAACGACAACCAACCGCCGTGCCGTCCACTCTCCGCTCATTTGTGCGGCAGAGCGCCATGGTGCCGGTGCGCATCGCACTCGATGAGGACAACGACAAGTTGCAACTCGGGCTTTCGGTGATGGTGGGGATCAAGAAGGAAACCGACAGCTCGATAGCGAGCCGTCCCGCCCTGGAGTCCAGCCCGTCGGCGACCGCGCCGCTGGGACTGACCAGGGTGCAGGGAAAGCAATAATTTTAGAGGCGCGGCCTGCGCCATCACCAAATGCAACTGATCGATCACGGACGAAAGCCAACGCGCGGCGCGCGGGGTGTGATGGGACGTCTTTTCCTGGTGTGCCTTTTGTTTTGGACGGAGGCATCGACCCAGGGGGCGACCATCCGGTGGTCCAGTGGCGAATCCAGCGGGAAGCCCGCGCGGATTTACATCGAGGGCGCCGGTTCGGTGATGCTGAGCGATGTCCGCGCCGCGGTCCCCAATGCGCCGCTGGCCCAGGTGTCGCCCGGGGTCTGGCATCTGCGCGCAGAACTCCAAATTGCGGACGGCGCGTCGCTGGCATTGCACGGAACGAAGATTGGCGGGGACGTGAATGAGCTTCGCCTGCAAAGCAATAACAACCCCGCCTCGAACGCGGTGGTGTTCATCAGTGTAGACTGGGGAAACCTGGACATCCGGAGCACGAAGATTACGTCGTGGGATGACGCGGTGAGCGGTCCGGATACGGAGTGCGCTTCGTTTCACCGGGCGTATATCCGGTGCCGGTCGAGCCTGAACGAGGATGGAGTGACCCCAAATGAATCCCGGATGGACATCATCGACAGCGAAATCAGCCATCTGGGCTGTCACGAGGCGGAGGCCTATGGGCTGGTCTGGAAGGTGGTGGCCTGGAAGACGAATGCGCCCTACGGCAACCTGACGAATCTTTACAATCTGGTGAATGTGTATGGGGACATCATGCGGAGTCACATTCACAACAACTATTTCGGGATGTATTCCTTCGGCGCCTATGGAATGCGAATGGCGGACAACGAGATGGATCACAACGTGGGTTACGGATTCGATCCGCATGATGATTCCGATTACCTGGTGATCGAGAACAACAACGTTCATCACAACGGGACTCACGGAATCATCGCCTCGCAGCGTTGCAACAACATCATCATTCGCAACAACACCTCGTGGAACAACGGCGGAAACGGGATCATGCTTCATCGTTACTGCGATGATTCATTGATCGAAAACAACCGGAGTTTTCATAATGGAGATTCGGGGATCGCCCTTTTTGACAACAACCGGACGCTGGTGAGGGGCAACACGTGTCTTTATAATTTTAACAGCGGCATCCGGTGCAGCGTGGGGGCTTCGGACAACCTGATCGTCAGCAACGAATTCGCCTATGGCGCCAACTTTGGGCTTTATCTCTACAAAGGGATTGATGCTCCGAAGCCCGGGGATGACGGGCACTGCAAGCGAAACCAGTATCTCTACAATTACATCCATCACAATGCGGGGAACGGGATCTTCCTGACCACGTCCGACGACAACGCGTTCATCGGGAACGTTTTCAACGCGAACTACGGTCCATTGTGGTTCATCAATGGCCAGCGCAACCGCATCGAGGGTAATTCCATTGCGCGCGATCTGGTCATTCGCACGCAGGGCAACCCGAGTTTTCTCTCATCCACCATTGTCCGCAGCCAGCCTGTTGCGATGGTTCAGGTGGACGCCTACAGCGCGACCACCTTTGAGGACGCGGGAGGCAAGATCTTCAGTCCCGAGGAGGCCGGCCTGGCGACGACAGTGACGCCGGCAGGAACCACGCTGACGCTGACGGCCGCTGAGATTGCAAAATCGTCGCTGATCACCACGCGGGCGTTGCAGGCGACTCCAGATGCGGGTGTGGCGTTGATCACGGTTTCGATCTGGAACATCAGCGGCGACCTGACGAAGCGGTGGCTGGTGCAAGCCGGTTCCTCGACGCGCAAGATCACTTACCGGGTCGGGGACCTGACGCCGAACATCAAGTACAACATTTACAAGAACGGCGTTTCCAGCAGCGCGACTGCCGATGCGTCGGGGGTGATCACTTTTCAGGATGCCACGGTGAGCACGGGCCTGGTGGAGTACATCGTCCGCCTTTAAAGGACCGCGCCATGCATTCATCCAGTTTTGCACGAAACCAGGGCCGCGGATCGGAGCACCGGCGCGCTCCGATGGGGCGGCGGGCGCCGGTCAAGTGGGCTTCACGGCCTGCCGATGGAAAACGAGACGAAGGACTCAAAAGAGAATGAACGAGAGCGACAGTCAGAAGCTCCGCCGCCGGAATCACCGGAGCGGAGCATGGGCGGCCCTTTTGGCGGGGTGGCTCCTGCTGGGGATTTCAGCGCGGGCCGCTGAGATCTCTGTCAACAACGCTTCGGAAGTCACCATCGCCGCCGCGCAATCTCATCCCGGCGACACCATCGTCATGCGCGATGGCATCTGGCAAAATGCCGATCTGTTGTTTGCAGCGAACGGCGCCCTGGGAAACCCCGTCACCCTTCGCGCGCAGACCCTGGGCGGCGTCCAATTGACCGGTTCCTCCCGCCTTCGAATTGCGGGCAGCTTCCTCGTCGTCGATGGGCTGATATTCACGAATGGGTTTCGCACCTCGGGAGAAGTGATTGCGTTTCAGGACACGATTTCAACGGTGGCGAATTTCTCGCGGCTCACGAATTGCGTGATCGTGGATTACAATCCGCCGGACACGACGCTGGACGTCAAATGGGTGTCGATGTTTGGTTTCAGCAACCGGGTTGAAAACTGTTTCTTCAAGGGGAAGAGCAACCTGGGGACGACATTGATTGTGTGGGTGGATGCGGCGCCGGACAAACCGAATTACCACGTCATCCGGCATAATTATTTTGGACCGCGCCCCGCCTACCCGGCCAATGGGGCTGAAACGATCCGCGTGGGAACGTCGGAAGTTTCGATGAACCTTTCCCGGACGACGGTGGAGGAGAACTATTTTGAACAGTGCAACGGCGATGCCGAGATCATTTCGAGCAAATCGTGCGAGAACATCTACCGGCACAATACGTTTGTGGATTGCGAAGGGGCGCTCTCCCTGCGGCATGGCAACCGTTGCGTGGTGGAAGGGAATTATTTCTTCGGGCACTTGAAGACATTGACCGGCGGCGTGCGCATCGTGGGCGAGGACCACAAGGTGTACAACAATTATTTCGCGGATCTGGCGGGCACGTCGTCCCGCGCGCCCATGGCCATCATGCAGGGTCTGGACCCGGTGCTTTACGGGGGGCCCCTTCCGTTGAACGGCTATTTCCAGGTCCAGCGGGCGGTCGTCGCGCACAACACGTTCGTCAATTGCGCCAACCCCCTTGTCATCGGACTCGTCGGCACCCTGACCGGTTCGACGAACATCACGACGCTGCCGCCGGTGGATTGCGTCATCGCCAACAACCTCGCGCTCTCGTCGTCCGGCAAGCTGGTGGATCAGCGGACGACTCCCGTTAACCTGGCCTGGGAGGGAAACATCCTTTTCGGAACAACGCTCGGCATCACTCCGATTCCCGGAATCACCGTGACCAATCCCGCGCTCGTGTTCGGCACGGATGGCCTCTGGCGTCCTGACACCGCCAGTCCCGCGCGTGGCGGCGCGCAGGGGAATTATCCCTATATCACGATCGA
>JBEEGQ010000025.1:0-4202 GCA_041166945.1 Verrucomicrobiota bacterium | reverse complement strand
AAATTGCCTAACTCATCGACCAATCCCAAATCATAAGCTTCGCGACCGGAGAGAATCCGGCCATCCGCATAGTTCGTCCAGCCGCCGCTCAATGGCCTGCCGGGATCCGAATTCGAGCTGTTCTTGCCGTTGGCCACCTTGCGGCCCTCGGCGACGACAGACTTGAAGCGCTCGTAAACATCTCCGATCATTTTTCGCATCAACGCTTCCTCCTCCTTCAACTCCGCCCTTTGTTCCGGGGTCAGATTTTCAATTTCCTTGGACATGCTCAGCATGTCCTTGAATTTGCCGCTCGTGTAGGTCAGGGGGCGCACACCGATTTTGTTCATCAACCCGCGAACGTTGTAGGTCTGCATGATGACGCCGATGCTGCCGGTCATGGTGAGATCGTTGGCTACAATCCAGCGGCACGGCGCGGACACATAATAACCGCCCGACGCCGCGAGGCTGCCCATGGAAGCGATCACCGGCTTGTTGTATTTCTGTTGGAACTTCAGCAGGGCGGAGGCGATATCATCAGAAGCCAGCACCTCGCCGCCGGGCGAATTCACCCGCAAAATCACCGCCTTCACGTGATCATCCTTGGCAGCCAGCTTGAGTTTTTCCTCGATGCCTTTCGCCAGGCTGCGGCCCACCGGTTCGCTGCCTCCCATGATAACGCCCTCGACGGGAATGATCGCAATCTTGTCGCGCGAACCCTGGTTGTCGATGGTGATTTCCTGAAGCCGCGACGCGCCGCTCATGTTGGAGGCGCTTGCGAATGAAAACAGCGCGCCGATCAACTGGAGGCCCAGCACTCCCACCAAAGCGATTGCCAGCAGGACAGTGGCGATTTTCCATCCAGTGCCCTTTCTCTCCCGCCGATATGGCGCCGCCCCTGAGGGTGCGGGCATTTGGGGGAGCAGCGGCGGTTTTGCATTCGACGAATCGTTATCCATAAGGTTTCCAGACTACCCTTCACCTCGCTTTGGAGCAAGTTGGGAAACCAGTTCGGAAAGCGGCCGCCAAGAGAGCCGCTGAATTCTTTGGGGAGAAGCGCGGCATTCGTGCCGCTTCACGATGCATCGTGGTTACGGAAGCGGCATCAATGCCGCGGTCCGATGATTTTGGGGAACGGCTGCCGCCCCGCAGTCTCGACTTCACGGCGGCGTCCCTTTTCAATGGCGCCTATGCGATCCTCATTCCATCGCCTCATGCTGGGCGGGTTTCTTTTTGTCCTGCTCATCCGAACGATGCCCGGCGCCGGGGCTGATAATGCCGCGGAACATCGCGCGCCCGCAGCCGATAGCGGCTGGTTCGCATTCGCTCCGAAACCCGATCCTTTCGCACCCAGCCCGATGGACCTTCGTTTCCTTAATGAGAAATACGCTGGCGAACATGGATTCATCACGACCAACGAGGGTCATTTCGTTCACGCGTCGAACCATCAGCCCGTGCGGTTCTGGGCAGTGAACAGCCCGCCCAGCGATGCCAAGGATCGTGCCGGCCTTACGCATTCGGCCCGAGTCCTGGCAAAGTACGGCGTCAATCTCGTGCGCCGGCACGGGGCCATTTTTGACAAGGAGGGCGAGGTCAACCCGGCGGCCGTGATGCAGGCCATCGCCGTGGTCGAGGAGATGAAGCAGGAGGGCATCTACACGCATCTCTCAATTTATTTCCCGTTATGGTTCACGCCGCGGGCCGGGCATCCGTGGCTGGAGGGTTACGACGGGAAAAAACATCCATTCGCAGCCCTTTTGTTCAATCCGCAATTCCAGGAAAAATATCGTGAATGGTGGAAGACGCTCCTCACCACGCCGAGTTCAAAAACCGGACGAACGCTCCTCGATGAACCGGCGCTTTTCGGACTCGAGTTGCAGAACGAAGACTCGTTCTTTTTCTGGACGTTCACCCCGGACAATATTCCGGACGCGCAATTGCGCCTCCTCGAAACCCGCTTTGCCGGGTGGCTCCAGCGCAAACATGGATCTATCGAGTCCGCTTTTGTGGCCTGGAAAAACCAGAAGGTCGCCCGCGACGCACCCAGCGAAGGCCGTGTCTCTTTTCGTCCGCTCTGGAACATCGCTCACGAAAAATCTTTGCGCGACCAGGACACCGCCGAGTTCCTGCTCGAAGAGCAGTCCACGTTCTACCGGGAAATGATCGCCTTCCTTCGCCAGCTCGGTTTCAAAGGCCTCATCACGGCCTCGAACTGGGCCACGGCGAGTCCCGAGGTGTTGGGTCCGTTGGAAAAGCTGAGTTATACAACCGGTGATTTCATCGATCGCCATGGTTATTTCGAATGCAACCATCATGGAGACAATGCCGCGTGGTCGGTGCGCCCGGGCCACACCTATTCCGACCGCAGCGCGTTGCGCTTCGAGGCGGCGGATCCGGCCAAGTCACGCCAGTTCATTCATCCCGTGATGGACCCTCATTACGACGGCAAGCCTTCGATGATTTCAGAGACCACCTTTTGTCGTCCCAACCGTTTTCGGTCCGAGGCGCCGCTTTACTTCGCCGCCTACGGCGCCTTGCAGGAGAGCGATTGCATCGTTCATTTCGCGTTGGACGGCAGCCAGTGGTCGGTGAAACCCGGTTATTTTATGCAGCAATGGACATTGATGACCCCGGCGATGATGGGCCAGTTTCCCGCCGCGGCGTTGCTCTATCGGAAGGGACTGGTTCGGCCCGGATCGATCCTGGCGCGCGTGAATCTGAGCAAAACAGATTTGCGGCATCTCGAGGGCACGCCGCTTCCACAGGACGCGAGCTTCGACGAATTGCGATTGAAGGATGTCCCGAAGGATCTCGAGGTAAAGCCGGGCGAACGGATCGATCCGCTCGTGCACTACGCGGGAAAGGTGGCCGTTAATTTTGTACCGGGCGCCGGTTCGACGACCATCAGCAATCTGGCGCCGTTCGTGGATCGCGCTCACAAACGGGTCACCAGCACCACGGGCGAGCTGAAGCTGGATTACGACAGCGGCACTCTCCTCATCAATGCGCCGGGCGCCCAGGGCATCAGTGGCGCCCTGCGAAAAGCCGGGAACATCGAATTGGATGCGCTTCAGGTGACCAGCAATCTCGAGCTCGGCCACATCATCGCTGTCGCGCTGGATGAGCTACCATTGGCCGCGTCAAAACGGATCCTGCTGCAAGTGATGTCCGAGGAAAAGGAGTCAGGGCGCACCACAGAACCCGTGAGCTCCACCGTCAAACGCATCGTCAGACTCGGGACCGATCCCTGGCAGGTTCGGGAATTTGTTGGAACAGTGCGATTCAAAAGAGCTGATGCTGGCCAGCTCTCCGTCACTGCGCTGGATTTCAATGGATACCCGACGGCACAGGCGGGCACCGCCTCGGAAATCCAGCTGCAGCCGGCCACGATGTATTATTTCATTTCGCGCCGGACGGACAAGTGATCATCAGACAAACTTGCCCGGGTTCAGAATGCCCCGGGGATCCAGAGCTTTTTTAACCGAGCGATGGAGGGCCCGGACGTTGGCGTCGGCCGCTTGCGGCCACCAGCGCAGTTTGGCCAGGCCAATCCCATGTTCACCGGTGATGCAACCGCCCCACGCGAGGACCTGCGCAAAAAGATCATCGAGGGCGGCCTGCGAGCGCTTGTCGGCTCCAGGCACCTCACGATCGAGCATGATGTTCACGTGAATGTTTCCGTCGCCGGCATGCCCGAACGCAGCGACTGGCAAGCCATGTTTCCGTTGCAATCGCGCGGTGAATTGGAAGAGCTCCTGGAGCCGGCCGCGAGGAACAACGATGTCCTGGTTTAATTTCGTGAGGCCGGTGTCGCGCAGCGAGTAGGAAAATTCCCGTCGGATCTGCCACAGTTTTTCGCAGGCCACAGTCCCAATGGCACGATCCAGGAACAAGGGCGCCGGCCGGCACGCGCGGATGACACGTTCCAGTTCGCGGATCTCCGAGCGAACCGATTTCTCCTGCCCGTCGAGTTCAACGATAAAAAGCGACTGGCAACCGTCGAGTTGCCGGCTGCCCGTCCGTTTGCGCGCGGCAGCCAGCGTGAAGGAATCGGCCACTTCGAGGGCGCAGGGAAGAAACCCGGCCTTGAACACCTGCGCGATGGCCCGGGACGCGGCGGCGGTCGAATCAAATCCCACCGCCAGGCAGGCACGCGACGGCGGCAGGGGCAACAGCTTGAGCGTCGCCTCGGTGATGACCCCGAGCAGGCCCTCGGAGCCGAC
>JBEEGQ010000024.1:0-20546 GCA_041166945.1 Verrucomicrobiota bacterium | reverse complement strand
CACCCTAAAGGGTGGACACCGAGCGCAGGACTCCTGTGCGGGACGCGAAGGTTAAGCCAAAGTTCGAACCGTTTTTTCCCGATCCCATTGGCGTGTTTTGGCCGCCGCAATGAATGCGTCCTTGTCGTTGGCGTCCACGACGCCGGCATCGTGTCCGACGTTCGCTTTTTTCAATAATGCCTGGCCGCCGACGTCGGCGGCAATGGCCTTGAGATGTCCAAAAGCATCGCGCACAAAATCGATGGCGGCGCTTTCGTTCCCCAAAGTCTTTGCACTTTCGTCGGAGAGAAGCACTGCGACGGCGTCAAAGAGTACCGAGGGGGTGCCCGCCAGTTGGCCATCCGCTGCCAGCATGGAACCGTCGGCCAGCTTTGCGCCGCCTATCTTGGGCGCAACGATCTTCGCGGTGGCCCCTGCGTCGGTCGCCGCCTTCTTAATTTTTTTGATGAGCGCCCCATTCGAGCCGTCCGCGATCAGAATGCCAATGGACCGTCCCTGCAGGGTGGCTTTCATTTTGCCAATGATTTGGAGGGCCGGGGACGGAGGCAGCTTTTGCACCGGGGCGGCCGCGGGCGGGGCAGGGGGCAACTTGTCGAAAGCCAGTCCTGTGGCGACCCGTTGCGCGAGGCTGGCGTCGATGTGCCGGAAGTGGCCGACCATGGCTTCGCGCACATGCAGATGTTCAACTTTGGATAATTCAAAGACCAGCGCGGAGGCGATGTGCGCCTGCTCATGCGCGGTTTGGCTCAGGTAAAACTGGCGGGCCTGGCTGTAATGATCGGCAAAGCTCTCAGGACGGATGCGACCTTTCGCGGCAGTGTCAGCCACAGCGGCGCTCCGAAAGCCGGTCACCGGGGTTTCGCGCGGGGAATTCCCCGAGAGGGAATTGGGCTCATACGCAACGCGCCCCACGGGTTGCGCCATTTGCATTTTTCCATCCCGCTGATGATTGGAGAACGGGCATTTGGGCGCGTTGATCGGCAATTGATGGAAGTTGGGCGTGCCGAGGCGTGACAACTGGGTGTCCAGGTAGGAAAACAGGCGGCCTTGAAGGAGGGGATCATTTGAGAAGTCGATGCCAGGCACCACATGCGACGGGCAGTAGGCAACCTGCTCGGTATCGGCGAAGAAATTGTTAGGCCATCGATCCAACACCATCCGGCCGATCACCTTCAGGGGCACCAGCTCTTCAGGGATCAACTTGGTCGCGTCCAGATGGTCGAAGGGAAATTTGTCCGCTTCCTCCTGCGTAAAAAGTTGAACCGCGAATTCCCACTCGGGAAAATTACCCGCCGTGATGGCCTCGAACATGTCGCGCCGATGGAAATCCTGATCCGCACCAGCGATCTTGACGGTTTCGTCCCAAACGGTGGACTGCAAGCCGAGCCTGGGACGCCAGTGAAATTTGACGAATGTGGATTTGCCGGCCTCGTTGATCAGTCGGAAGCTGTGCACGCCAAACGCTTCGATCATCCGCAACGAACGGGGCAGGGTGCGGTCCGACATGATCCACATCACCATGTGCATCGATTCAGGCGTGAGCGAAAGGAAATCCCAAAAGGTATCATGCGCTGTCGCGGATTGCGGAAACCCGCGGTCCGGTTCCATTTTTACTGCATGGATGAGATCGGGGAACTTGATGGCGTCTTGAATGAAAAAAACCGGGATGTTGTTTCCCACCAGGTCCCAGTTGCCTTCCTTCGTGTAAAACTTGACGGCAAATCCGCGCACGTCCCTCGGGGTGTCCACCGAACCTGCGCCGCCTGCGACGGTTGAAATGCGCGTAAAGACCGGCGTCTTTTCGCCGACCTCGGTCAATATTTTTGCGGTGGTATAGGATTTCAACGAGGCGGTGAGTTCAAAAAATCCATGCACGCCGGTCGCTCTCGCATGAACGATGCGCTCGGGAATCCGTTCGTGATCGAAATGAGTTATCTTTTCCCGAAGGATAAAATCCTCCAGCAGCGCCGGCCCACGCGGACCCGCCTTCAGCGAGTTTTGATTGTCGGAAATCGGCACGCCCTGGTTCGTGGTGAGGGATGGATGCTCGCCACCGGCAGACTGGTGCAACTCACCGCCGGGGGCGATTTGCGAGTCTGTCCTGGATGCGGAGGCTTTCGCGCCCGGGCGACCTGCCGCATTATTGTCGGTCTTCTTTTTGTTAATGGTTTGTTTGCTTTTCATTGTCTGCTTGCAGTTGAGGTTGTCTTCCAGGAACGGATAGCGGAATGAGGCGAACGCTCTCGCTCCCTTCACTCCGGGAACTTTTGAACACCTGCACCAATGAACTCCCCGCAGACTTCAGCTCCGGGAATTTGTTCATCTCGTGCGGCCTTGTTAAATTTGGGCGATGGTGCTGAAAATTATCGGCGCGACGTTCCGCACGAGCTAGACGCGCTCCAACCCACCGATCGTCTGTTCCCCGCCTTTTCCTGCTGCGGACGGCTTTTTCGATGATGCAATCTGCGGCGGCGGCGCGCCTCGTCAATGCAGTTTGCACTCGCACTTGCTGAGATTTCCGGAAAAAGGAGTTCGGAGGTCTTGCTTCAGCGAATTTATGCGCGAGAGCCCGGCGCTCCTCCGCATTCCGGAAAAATCTGCTTCGGAATTCCTGAGTTTATTCTCACTCACGCTTTGGCCGGGCCGCCAGCCCGCCGCCGCCAGCGAGCCAATCGGATTGTATCTCCCATCGCCACCGTGGCCAAACACGCCGCATGCGCGCTGTGGGAAGTATGCACGAGCTGCCAGGAACGTTCAGCATGGGCCAACGCTTCGGCCCAAGCCCCTTGTCGCAACTCCGTTTGGGCCTGGCTCAGTTGGCTCGCCGCCGCCGCCCGAATCCCGGCCAGCACCGACAAATTGCAGCCGCAGCGCGCACAGGCGTCAACGATGCCGGTTTCCGTTTGCTTTCCGCAGGCGGGACATTGAATTTTCATGAGACATCTTCCATGAACTCAATCCTCCAGATAGAACAACAGATCGGCGAGCGTGACGTTTTTTTCCTTCAGCAAGGACCAATCGCGGGCCGTGATCGCTTCGGAACTTTTATGGATGAGATCGCGAATTTCGGCCATGTCGCCGGGGTTGATATTTTTTGTGAGCAGCGTTTCGCCGCGCTTGCGCAGGTCCTTGGCTGTGGCGAGCAACCCTTGAGGCGAAGCCGGGATTTCTTCCTTAAGAGAATCCGTTCCGCTGGGATCGGCGACGGCGGACGCGGGCGCGCTGACGAGTGAAGCGATGTTACGGCGGGCTTCATCAAGGTTGAAGATATGTTTGCCGCGGGTATCCATGGAGACTGTCCTGGCCAGGCCGGTATTCTTTTCGGTGGCGGTGACGTTCAACATGCCGTTGAGATTGAGGTCAAAGTGAATGACGACGGGATTGCCGGCCTCCACTTTGCTCAGTCCTTCAACCATAAACTCCCCGATAAAGGTGTTCTGCTCCGGCAGCGGGTTTTCGCCCTGGTAGGCGTCGACTTTCACTTTGTCCTGTTCGTCGTAAAGGGTGAAGAAGAGTTCCGACTTGCTCGCGGGGAGCGGAGTGTTGCGGGGAATGATGGGCACGGAGATCAGCCGCTCGAAACCTTCGTGTACCGCCATGGAACTCGTGCTGAAGGTATGAGGGGTGATATCCACAAGGATCGAGTGTTGTTTGTCGCCGGCGATAATGGCGCCCTGGATGGCTGCGCCCATCGCCACAATCAAGTCGGGGTTTATTTCCCAACGCGGTTCCAGTGTGAGCCGCTGCTGAAGCAGCCGATGCACCAGTGGAGTCCGGGTCGAGCCGCCCACCAGCATGACTTTGTCAATATCTTTGGGCGCCAGTCTGGCGTCCTGCATCGATTGGTGAATGCAGGTGAGCGTTTTCTCCATCAACCCCTGAATCATGCCTTCGTATTCAGTGCGCTGAATTTCCATCTCGAGATGGTGGCGTCCATCCAGGAATTCTTCGCGCACGACAGCGAACGGTTCCTCCGAAAGGCGGCATTTCGCGCGTTCCAGCACCACCTTGAGACGGCGAACGACTTTTGAATCATCCGCCAGGTTGATGCCGTGGCGTTGCTCGAATTCGCGCAAGGCGTGTTCGACCAGCAACTGATCAAAATCGTCACCTCCCAGGCGCGTGTCGCCGTGGCTGGCCTTGACCTCCACCACGCCCTGCTCGACGACCACGACAGAGACGTCAAATGTGCCACCTCCGAGATCATAGACCAGCATGGTCTCGTCGTTGGTTCGGCCTGCGCCGTAAGCGAGTGCGGCCGCCGTTGGCTCGTTGATGATGCGAACCACTTCCAGCCCGGCCAGTTCGCCCGCCACCTGCGTCGCCTTGCGCTGGCGCTCATTAAAAAACGCGGGGACCGTGATAACGGCCTTTTGCACCGGTTGACCGAGTTGGCTTTCAGCCGCCCGCTTGAGCTCACGCAAAATGAAGGAAGAGATCTCTTCAGGCGAAAATTGCCTGTCGCCCAGTTTCACGAGGCAGTCTTCGCCCATCTGGCGCTTGATCGAAAGAAGCGTCGCATCCGGAGCGGCGATGAGCTGATTTTTTGCCGCCTGGCCGACCATGAGTTTGCCGCTGGCATCCAATCCAACGCACGAGGGCATGGTCGGCTGGCCGTGAACATCGATGACCGTGACTTGATCCCCGCTCACCACGGCAATGACAGAATTCGTCGTTCCCAGATCAATGCCGACAATGAGTTCTTTCATTCGTGGGGGAAGGTAAAGTGTGCGGATGGCGGAGGGATGGATCAGGCCTTGTTGGTCGAAACTTTCACCTGCGCCACGCGGAGCAAGTCGCCCTGGACGCTGTAGCCGGGTGCCACCTCCTCGATAACGGTGTGGTGCGGCAATTGCGGCTCGTGTTCAACCGCGACCGCCGCCATGGTCGCGGGATCGAACGGCTGATTCAAGGCGCTGAGCCGGATCACCCCGGATTTTCGGAGCGTTTCTTCGAGATGGCTGACAAGAATATCCAAACCCTGTCGCTGCGTGGCCCACGCTTTGCGCCACCGAGCGTCATGGCCCCACCACGATTTCGGCGGCGGCGCCGCGAATGCCGCATCCAGTCGCACAGCCCGATCGAGAATCTCGACCAATACCAGACACCATGGGCGAGGCAGCGCATCCTCCTTGGCTGCCGGAAGCCGGGCAAGTTGCTCGCGGAGGAGCCGGAGGTCGCCGTCGAACCTGGACAAAGTTTCGCCCCACTGGCTGAAGGCTTCGGCGGTGCGACGATTGGCTTTGCGCGTTTCCGCGTTGCCCGCCGCGAGCTGGGCGTGAAAGGAATAAAGGTCCGGGGTATCGGCCGCGTCGAGAGTTGCGTCCGTGTCTTCCGGAATTTGGTCAAGTGAATCGAGCCACGCTTCAAAGTCGCGGCGAAGGGCAACCTTCCAATGATCGAGCGCGCTCGCCCGTTCCTCCTGCGCCGAGGGTGAGCCAGGGTTCAGGTCTTCGCCCATACGCGGAGGAAATCCTGCATCACGTCGAAGGGCAGCGGCGGCCTCTGCGGACATAACCGGATATAGCGAACCATCGCATCGAAGGGTGAGTCCCCCGGCGGAGTCTGGTTGAAGAGCACGTAGCGGTGGCGGCTTGACTCGTCCTTGATTTGCTCGTAAGCCGCGCTCACCGCTTGGAAGCGCTTTGGCTCAAGGTCCGGCGGGGCGAGCTTGATCGCCTCAAGGTAGGCGCGGCGGATGGACGAATCCTCCGCGCCGAGCGGCACTCCGAGCACCAGGTAGGGATTCATGGTTACAATAAATTCAACTGTTTCGGATCGGGCGCCGGGCCGGCCTCACGCGCGACGGCTTGTGACAGCAATGGTCCGAGTGGCGGGAAGGGCAAGCCGTTTCGCGCCATGGAAATAAGCGTTTCGACGAATTCAACCGGAATGCCTTTGGGTGGGTTTTTTCGGACACGCTTCAAATCCTTCTCCGAGAGGGCAGCCAGGAACGCCAGAATGCCCTCCATCGCAGCCGCGTCCTCGCAAGACATCGGAGGCAATGGAAAATCCATCGGTACCTCTGCGACAGCGTCGTCGAATTCGGCCGCATCGTCTTCCATCGGCGCCGGAAGCGAGTCAAGACTGCCCAGAACTTCGCGCGCTCGCTGCACGGCCTTCCCGTCGCCGCGCCGGGTCGCTTCGTGAAGGATGGCCTCGACGGCCTCCCGGTCGCGGTCTGGATCGGAGAGGTGGAACGGTTGCAAATCGCGTTGATAGAGGCAAAACAGGGGATCCAGTTTGTCCTGCTTCAGCACTTTTTTGACGAGGGCCGCGGCCTCCTTCTGGAATTCCTCACGCGGCTGGATCAGTTCCACCAGGGCCGCCGCTTCCTCGCGGGAGAACGGCTTGCTGATCGCCGCATCCAGGTAGCGGCACATCCAATCCTTTTCTGCCTGCAAGGACGGACAATTCAACGAGTCCAGCCAGAACAACCAAATCCGAACGAGTACCAGCGCGCACGCCACAGTGGGTGGATCGGCGCGCGTCGCGTCAAAATTTGTTTTGAACGGCGCCGCCGGTCCAGGCCCGTCGGCGTAGAACTGCCATGCGAGCCGCGCAAAGCACAGAAAGGCCGCAGGGAAAGGACTGGCCGCGTGTGCCCGGGCCAGCAGTTCCGTGCCTTGGGCAACGTCCCCGTGCAATTGCTCCAGCAACCCGCGCCGCGCCAGATGGCACCATGAGTTGCGCAGGAAGTTCTCCGGGTGAGTATTCAAAAACTCTTCGACCCGCGACATTGTTTGGCGCGCCAAAACCGCGCGGCCCTTCTCATAATCCTGCTGCGCCAACAGCACAAGGCCGCGTACGATGAGATCAGGAATAACCGGATCGATTCGGTCCAGCCGCAGCGCCTCCTCCAGGTACTCCACGCCTTTCGGGTAGGCCTTGCAATCCAGACATGCCGCGCCGGCGAGCATCAGCACCTGCTTGCGGTCGGGGAACCGTGCGGTCATCACATCGAGCAGGCGACTGCGCTCACTGGTCATTTTCTCCACCGTATACACCTCCAAAAGCTTTAGGTGCGCAGCAAGATTGTCGGGATCCAGTGCGATGCTCTTTTGCAGGGCGTGGATGGCGCCAGGAGCATCTCGCATCTCCCATCTGCTTCGGTTTCCGAACATTTCTGAAAACGTTTCTGAAAACGTCGCATGGCTCAGCTCCTCCCCCAGCCAGCCATAACCCAATGAGGCCAGACGCGGATTGTCGCCGTGCAAGTGCTGATGGTCATGCAGAAATGCCTCCCATTTGACTTTCAATTGATCACAAGGGAGGCGCCGTCCGAGGAGCAGGCAGAAGGTGCGCCGGATCCACTTCAGCTCGACCGCATTCCTGTGGGCTTCGTCCATCTCCATGCTCAGAAAAAAATCCTCACACTCGTCGCGCCCCTCGCCGGTTAACGAGAAGATGGCGTTGAAAAAAAACTCCGAAAGCACCCCCGCCGCATCGAGACTTTCCCGGGGAAAATCAGACAAGCCGTCGCGCACCACCTGGTAGGACTCGACGTATCGCTGCGCGCGCCACTCGGACTGCGCCCGCGACAGCAGCCGGCCCCAATGGGCGCAACCCGCCAACCGCGCGGTAACTTCAATGACCGGCTCCGGCCACTCCCGGTTGCCAACCTCCGCTGTTCCCAGCGCCAGCAAATACGGCTCCCGCGCCCGGCCGGGGACCGAATCCGCGGGCAGTTCGGAGAAATAAAGAACCGCCTTCCGGTCGTCACCGCTGTGAAACGCTGCCAACGCTTTCACGAAGAATGTCCAATGCCGAAAAACCGACCCATGCGCCAGGGGGCGAACCCATTCCCGCGCGGCGTCGTTTTGCCCGGCGGCAATGGCCTTGAGCGCCTCGTGAATTGACTGCACTTCAAACGCAATTTGCGTCCCGGCGGCGGTATCCGCGGGCACAGGGGCAAATGCCGTCACGAGACGATCGGCCCAGTAAATCGTTTGGGCGGGCGACAGAGACCCCTCCGACTCGGTGAGAAACTTGAGCGCAATGGGCGCCAGTTGCGTTCCGTCGCCCGATTTGGCCGCCAGTTGCGCCTCAAGTCCCTGCACGAGGCCCTTCGGGGCGATGGTCTTGAGGTAAACAACCACCTGTTGCGCCTCCGAAACCAGTCCCTTGTCAAGCATCTCCTGTACGAGACCGACATTGGCCTCGATGAGTAACGGAAGGTATTTGGCTCGATCCTTTTTGCAGAGCAACTTGAAGCTGTCGCGCGCGTTGCGGAATTTGCGGGCACCGAGAAATTGCCGTCCCTGTTTCTCCAGCGGATCGATCACTTCCGAAAAGGAAGCTGGGCCTGAAGTGCTATTGGACGAGGCGTTCAAACCTTTAAAGTATGAGAACCGGGCGCTTTCAAGGCAATGCCTTCTTATTCACAACCGGTCCTCGGTAACTCCGGCTTGACTCCGCCATCCGGCCACGAGCGAAATGTCCGCTTCACGAATTTGGCGTTACTTGAACCACAGGGGCACAGAGGCACAGAGGAGTTTCAAAAGGTGCAGGTGAATCTCGATGCACAAGCCAAAGATCCCGCCAGTCAGGTCATTCAACAGCCTCCTCTGTGCCTCTGTGTCTCCGTGGTTCACGTCCTGTCGCAATGGCCGCTTCTGCGATCGAATAGGCTTTTTTCCGGCCGCAAATTCAATCAGGGTCGGCCGGTTCCAAATGACTTGTCCAAGTGCTGACAATGATCTCCCGCTGGACCTGCCGGGCCGGGGGCCGGATTTTCCGACCACACATTGGACCCTCGTCACGCGCGTGCGTCAGGGTGGCGAGATCAAGCAGGCGGCGCTCGAGGAACTGTGCAGTCTGTATTGGTATCCCACCTACGCTTTTCTGCGGCGCCGGGGTTTCGCGCAACACGATGCGGAGGATCTGACACAGGGATTTTTCCTGAAACTGCTGCACGACGAATCCTTCGACGCAGCAAAGGAGAACAAGGGACGCCTGCGCACCTTTCTGTTGTGTTCACTCGATCGCCATCTGGCGGATCAACTGCGCCGCCAGGGCGCGCAAAAACGGGGCGGCGGCCGGCAACTCATCGCCTTCGAAGACATGAACGCCGAGCAACGTTATGCACACGAACCCCAGGACGAGCGAAGCCCGGAGTGGCTCTTCACCCAGGCATGGGCGCATTTGTTGATTGCCAGCGTGCGCGACAAATTGCGCGAAACCTTCGCCGAGACGAGCCAGGTTGGAGTCTTTGAGACGCTGCTGCCGTTCTTGCTCTGGGACGACTCCCCGCCTTCCTATCGTGACGTCGCGCAGAAACTCGAAGCCAGCGAGACAGCGGTGCGTCTGCTGGTTTTTCGGATGCGCGCGAAGTTCCGTGATTTGTTGCACGATGAAGTCGCCCGCACCGTTCTGGCGCCCCAGGACATTGCTGAAGAAATGGAGTGGCTCAAATCCGTTCTTTCGTCGAAATGAGCTCGTTCCGCCCACACCGGAGCGCCGGGTCCTGCCTGGAACGAGACGCCAGCACGACACCTCCTGCCACATCCGCCGCTGCACCGCCATGAAACCCCCCTCGTCGAAAGCATCGGGATCAACACCGGGGACGAAGTGGCATCCACCTTCGCTGGCTGAAATGCAGGCGCTGCTGCCGCAGTATCTCTTTCTGGCGTTGCTCGGGCGCGGCGGCATGGGCGCGGTTTACAAGGCGACACAGCGTTCCTTGAACCGTTCCGTCGCGATTAAGGTGTTGCCGGCGGTCCTGATGAATGATGCGGAGGACGATTTCGTCGAGCGTTTCCGCCAGGAGTCGTTGACGATGGCGAAGTTGAATCACCCCGGCATCGTGAGCGTGTACGAATCGGGCGAGGCCGCCGGGTTGCTTTACATCGTCATGGAATTCATCGACGGCACGGACGTGGCGCGGACGATCCGGGGCCAGGCGAAGGTTGCGCCGGAACTCGCCACGGCTTTGCTCATTCAGGTTTGCGACGCGCTGCAATACGCGCACCGGAATGGCGTCATCCATCGCGACATCAAGCCCGCCAATCTTCTCATCACCCGCGACGGCCAGGTGAAGATTGCGGACTTCGGCCTCGCGAAGCACAACGAGGAAGCGTTGAGGGGCCTGACCAAAACAAATGTAGCCATCGGCACGCCCGACTTTCTCGCGCCTGAGGCGTGGACCCCAGGCACAGCACTCGACGCGCGGGCGGATCTCTATTCGCTGGGCGTGACGCTTTACCAAATGCTCACGGGGGAAGTCCCGCGCGGCCTGTGGAAAATGCCCAGCGAGAAAGTCGGGACCGATCCGCGCCTCGACGCCATCATCGACAAGGCAATGCAGCCTGACCGCGAGGCGCGATACCAGTCGTCTTCGGAACTTCGCCGCGACCTCGAGCAGATTCACGACGGGCGGCCGGCGACGGCGACACCCGTTCGCACAGTCGTCCCGCCTCCTGCTCCTCAAAACGGATCGTTCGCGCGCCGGTGGATCGCCGGTGCCGTCGTTGTGCAAATCATCATCATTTGTTCGTTGGTGATCCTCTGGATGCGCGCGCCTAGGAGCGATTCCGCGCCGCTCGCCGGAGCCGCCATGACGCACTTGCCCGCCCGTCCCCCGGCCACGGTGCGTGACGCCGCGCGCTGGCTTGTGAAGGAACGCGCTGACTTTAAGATCCTAAGCGGAGGACGGGAGACCGACGTGAAGTCGGAACAGGATATTCCCGAAGGCGAGTTTCAGATTGTATCACTGTGGTTTGATCGCTGGATAAATGGCCCGCCGCAACCCCCGCCGCCGCACGAGGAATTCGAGGTGTTGCGCGCGATCAAAACGCTTCGCTTCGTCTGGATACGTCTGCCCGGGCTTTCCGAATCTGCCTTTGGATTCCTCGCGGAAAATCCCGATCTCAATGCCGTGTTCATCGACTCCCCGCTTGACGCGACGGATCAATTGCTGACACCGCTCGCCGGGCTGAGCCACCTGGAGAGCCTGACCATTGGCCGAGCGCCTGGGCTTGCCGGCCGCAATCTTGCGGACGCGGCGTGGCTGACCCGCATCCAGCATTTGGATTTGATGAGCACCGGCCTTGATGACGATGCACTGCAAACCCTGACGAACTGCACGCGTCTCAACCATCTGCGAGTTTCCTCCACGTCTCTGACTCGCGAAGGCCTGCGCACCCTGGGCTCGTTGCGGCGGCTCACGGAACTTCTCGCCGGAGACTGCCGCCTCATCACCGAGCAGGACTGGATCGAAGTTCTGCCCGGGCTCCACCGGTTAACGCGTCTCGAACTGGAAGCCTCGCCGTACGGAGATGAAACGGCCGCCGTGATTGGCGGCTCGCTGACAAACCTCACGGAACTAAATCTCACCAACACGAAGCTCACGGACGCCGGTCTCGCGCGCCTCGCCGCCCTGCCATGGTTGCGGGCCCTTCGGGTGGCAGGAACCCGCACCACTTCGGACGGGCTGGCTGCGTTCAAGAAGGCGCACCCGCAGTGCAAGATTGAAAAGTGAGGTGCCGCTCGTGGCCCCGCAACGGTCAAGTCCTCCTCTCCCGCCCTTCGGGCACCCTCTCCTCCATTTCCGAAATGGAGGAGAGGGAGGGGAGAGGAGGCCCCCAAAAAATAGTTTCACTTTTCGTGAAACAACCTCGCCCCGAATGCGAAAGAACCCACTGAACAACCCTTTTTGCGAACCCATGAAAACGATACGCCTGCTCCTCATTTGTGCCGCGCTCTGCGGCCTGGCCAATGCCGCGGCCTGTGCCCAGGGCACTGCCTTCACCTATCAGGGTGTGCTCAGCCAGGGCGGCGCAGGCGTCAATGGCTCCAACGATCTGACGTTCACCCTCTACAATTCCGTCAGCGGCGGCATCACCGTAGGCACGAGCAACGTCGTCAATGACCTGCGGATGACTAATGGACTCTTCACCGTCACGCTCGACTTCGGCGCGGGCACGGTCAATGGCAGCGACCGCTGGTTGCAGATCGCGGCGCGGCCGGGCGCGAGCACGGGCGCTTACACGAATCTCGTCCCACGCCAGCCCGTTACTGCAACCCCGTATGCGATTTATGCCGGGGGAGCCAGCGCGGCGGGCCTGAGCGGAACGATTTCGGGCAGCCAGATCGCGCCGGGCGCCATCGGCTCGATTCACCTCTCAAACAGCGTCAGCCTGTGGAACCGCTCCGGGACCAGTCTCTACTACAGCAATGGCAATGTCGGCATCGGCACGAGCACCCCGGCGCGCGCCCTGACCGTTTACAGTCCCGACCATGGCATTGAACACACTGACGGGACCGTTAGTTTGGGCACTTTTCTTGACGGTACCGCCGGCTATTTCGGCACGATTTCTCCTCATCCCTTGCGGTTTTTCGTCAACGACGGCGGGGGGCTTTTGACCGTCTCCACCAACGGCAACGTCGGCATCGGCACGATCAACCCGAGAGCGAAACTTCACGTGACAGGGAGTGGCTGGTTCGGTTCCGATAGCGGCGCATTGCCTGCCACCGCAGGCATAGGGGTGCGAGTATTCTACGATACGGTGACGGCTGCGGGGGCCATCTCCGCATACAATTACACGACGGGCCAACCGGCGAACCTCGGCCTTCAACAACCTGGAGGCAATGTCGGCATCGGCACGACAACTCCCGCCACGAAGCTTCACGTCAATGGCACGGTCACGGCCACCAGCTTTTCCGGTGACGGTCTAGGCTTGACCGGGGTGGCGCGGCTCAGTGGTGGAAACAATTTTTTCGGAAATCAAACCGTGACCAACGGCAACGTGGGCATCGGCACTGGCAGCCCGGACCGGCCATTAACCCTTCGCGGAGCAGGCGTAAACGGCGAATGGATCTCGTTCAAAAATTCGGCCGATACCACCAAATGGCACATGAACAATTCGGGTGGCGGCCTCGATTTTGTGGAAAGCGGTGTCGCGGATTACCGATTATTCCTGGCCCCGGGTGGCAACGTCGGCATCGGCACCGGCTCGCCGGCTTCCAAACTCGACGTCGCCGGCGCGATTCGCTGCAGCTCGCTGGTCGTCAACAGCGATTTGCAGATCGCCGGCGAGATTACTTGCACCGCCATTAATCTTACCAGCGACCGCAACGCCAAGGAGCAATTCCAGCCCGTGAACGGCCGCGAAGTGCTGGCCAAGGTCGTTGGCCTGCCCATCAGCGAATGGCAATACAAGACGCAATCTGGCGCCCGGCACATCGGCCCCATGGCGCAGGATTTTCGTGAGGCTTTTTCTTTGGGCAATGACGAGAAGCACATCGCCACCGTGGATGCCGACGGAGTGGCGCTGGCGGCAATCCAGGGATTGAATGAGAAGTTCGAGGAACAGTTGAAGGAAAAGAATGCCGAGCTCGGCCGGCTAAAATCCGAAAACCAATCCCTCGCCGCTCGACTGGCCGCCATCGAGCACGCGCTCGGGCTGCCCGACGAATCGGTCCCGGCGCCAAGGTGACTTGGGAAACCAATTCAATCCTGGAGGACTCAATGAAATCATCTCTCGCAAACAGCACCCCGTTCAACTCGCACCGGTGGGCGTCGCTTTTGATTCTGCTGCTCCAATTCCTCGTGGCCTGCTTCCCGTCGAGCCAGGCTGATGCTGCTCCTCCCAATGGAGCGGCCCGCCGGCCCTTCTACAATGTGGGGCACAACCCGAACACGATTGCCGAAGCAGAACTCGCTTTACAGGCCGGGGCCAACGCTCTGGAACCTGACATTCAAATGCACTGCGATGGTCATCTGATCATGTACCACGATGATTGCGACTTGCCTCCTTACACCCGCGTGCCGGAGTCGATGGAAGCTTACCTGGATGGACTGCACCAGCTGGCACTCCAGTATCCGGGACTTGCCCTGGTCGTGTTCGACGTCAAAACTCCGGCTGCCACCGCCGCTTTTGGCACGCAAATTCTCAATGCCATCCGCACGCGCTTCAACACGAACGGGGTCAAAGTCAATGTCATCATCAATATCGGACCCCAAAGTGACGGAGCGTTGTTTGACAATATCCTTGCTCGCCTCGGGCCCCGGGAGGGAGTGCTGATTGACGGGGAGAATGACCCCACGGCCATCGCGAATTATTTCGTGGGCCGGGGCTACAGTGGAAACATCGGCTACGGTAATGGGACCGCTGGATACGGCCTTCCTTTCATCGGTCCGAACATGCCCACGTCCGTGGATCGGGCGGCATACATGCGGGCCGCGTTCGGCAATCTGAAAAACATCCCCTACGTCTATGCCATCGAGTTTTCGAGCGACATGAGCATGTTCATGGACGCAGGCGTGGACGGGATCATACCCGACATCTTCCCTCCGCCGCCCCTCTTGATCGCTGCGCCGATTATCGTTCTTAATTCAGTCCTTGCCGGGCGCCCGGACCTCCGTCTGGCAACACGTGCCGACAATCCGTTTCAGCCGCGGAACGAGGCCTACGCGCTGGCGATCCGGACCGGGACCGGCACGGGGGCTGGCACCGACGCCAACCTCACCTTCACGCTGAACGGTTCCCTTGGCTCGTCCAGTATCACGGCGAATACGAGCGAAGAGTACCGCATGGAAAACGGGAGCATCAACTACGTGACCATCCCGAGCCGGGATCTGGGCACACTGTTGTCCATCACGGTTCACAATGACGACGCGGGCTCCGGTCCCGCCTGGGAATTCGGTGGAATCGCCGTGTCCAGCGCCCGCTGGTTAAGTCCGGTGCAGGGCGCATTTACTTATGGTGCCGCGCCCGAAAGTGTGATTGAAGGCAATGGCACGGCCACTTTCAATCTGGAGCTGCTATCCGGGGAGCCCTATGTGGATGCCTACGTCGATCCCACCATTCCAGCCGCAAACATCAGTGTGCCGCCCAACGGCCGGGCGACACGACCCTGGCAACAGTTATTCAGCGCCTACACCTATGTCCGCGACAACGGGATAATCCATCTAGGCGGCGGCCAATACAAAGAGATCAACCGAATCGACAAGCCGTGCCGGATCGTGCGGGACCCAAATTACGCTTCAGGACCAGCTCGGATTGTCAGTCCGGACTGAGCGAGCAATCAGGAGAATTATGAATGTATTGCATCCACCGCCAACCGTCAGTGACCGGACATTCCAATCCCTGCTCGCTTGCATGGGACGATGCGGCGTAAACGCCGCGCTGCTGGCTGGCCTCAGCTTTGTTTCAAGCGTTCAGGCGCAATACACCATCGACAAGTTCGTCATCGCCGGCGGCGGCGGCACGAGCACCGGCGGCGTCTATGCCGTGACCGGCACCATCGGCCAGCCGGATGCGAGCGGACCGTTGGGCGGCGGGACCTATACGCTGGTGGGCGGATTTTGGGCGCTGCCCAGCGCGGTGCAAACTCCCGGCGCGCCCTGGCTCAGCGTGGAACAACTCGCGGGCCACAACGTGCGCATCTACTGGCCCCAGCCAGCGACCGGATTTGTTCTCGAACAAGCCACCTCGCTCGCCACGCCACCCGCGACGACTGTCTGGAGCCAGGTTGCGTTCCCCTACCAGACCAACGCCACGCATATTTCGATCTCACTCACCTCGCCGCCGGGAAATAGATTCTACCGCCTGAGCAAGCCTTGACAGCGCAACCGAATCCGCCGCTCACGGCGTGACAAGACGAATGATCCACATGGCTCCGAGCAATCCCATGGCGCTGGCGAGCAGGACGCCATGCCACGCCATCCGTTCTGTCGGTGCCGGGCGGGGAAAGTCCGGGGTGATCCCGGCGGCAATCAAGCGGTCGTAAAGGTGGGGATGGGTTTCGCGTCCCCGGGCGTTCACTGCGGGCGCAAGGTTATCTTCGTGCAGGCGCTCCAGTGCCCTCGCGTAGGTGCCTGGGTCCAGCTCGTTCGATTGCGCAATACGGTCTGCGCGTTCTTCGAGCGGGTGCGAAATTCTCCGGTAGAGGGACGCCGCGAGCACGGTGGCGACGCACAGCAGAAGCAGACCGGGAAGTCCAAGGGCATGCACCGCCGGCTTTAAAAAAATCCACGGCAGAAACATCAGCCAGGTGACGTGGCGTTTGATGTAATCGAAGCGTGTTTCCGTCAGGTGCGCCAGTTCATGAGCGCCGATGGAAGCCAGTTCGTCGTCCGGGTGCAAGTCGAGCAGTCTCTCGCTGAACAGCAGTGTGCGAGTGCCCGGCAAGGCATACGCCTGCGCCAGCGAGGAACGCATGACCCAGATTTCGCGGACCGGAACAGCCATCTGGCTGGAGAGGTTTTGGACGATTCCCTGGAGTCGCGTCGGCGCGGGGACGAACAGGCCCAGCAGCCGTCCCACCCGCATTGAGCCGCCGAGGCTCCAGACCAGGCAAAGAGTTATCACGACTGCCACAATGATCAGGCTTCGAAGGTTAAACTCGTCCGGCATCAGGGCGATAGCGGTGAGAAATACAAACCACGTCAGGAAGCGGAAGAGCCAGGCCACAGCCGCTTGTCGCAGCAGGTGGTTTAGGGCAATCCGTGGAAACACGGCGTGGTCCAGCGGAAGCGTTCCCATCGTGGTGCCGAGCGAGGCGACCAGCGCTATAAACGCCCAGTGGGGCGATTCCTCGGGCCAGAGCAAAGAGACGGCCATGGAGACGACCGCAGGCAACACCCAAAGATTGGAGACTGCGGCGATGTGGACCGGGTGATAGAGGCGTGCCCGTTCGCTCCAGTGCTGGCCTTTGGCCCGACGCCACGGAATGAGAGCCAGCCAGTTCATTGCGAGGGCCAAAGCCGCGGAGAGGAACCCGGCGGAGATTAGAAGCGCGCCTTTCATGCCGCAGAGTGTAGTGAGTTTTCCACGCGGCGCAGCATTGATCGAAATTCAAATAGCTCGCCTCCAGCATCTGTGACTCATTTCAGCATCGACACTCTATTGCGGGCGGTGCCTCTTGGGAAGTTGGCGAGAGCGCCTCCGGTCATAGCTTCGGTGTTGATAACGAATGTTGCAGCCCTGATCTGTGACAGGAATTCCGAGTTTTTTCGTGTCGCAACAGACCTCAAGTTGGTCTAATCAACAGCTCAGCGCGCTTTTTGGAAGCAGATGTTCGATCGCATCAAATGAAACAGGCCAGAGCATGAACCGCATGTGATGAAACGCATTCTCACAATCATCATGGCCCTCGGCGCCATCTCCGCACCTGGCGCACAGACAACCGTTTCCAACAAAGATCGGATGGTCGTCTTGATCAGTCTCGATGGATTCCCTGGATTTGCATTGGAGGACGCAAAGCAGCCCGTGCCGACGTTGCGACGTTTGATTCGTGACGGCACCTGGGCGCGGATGCACACCATCAATCCCACGATCACCTGGCCGAATCACACGACGATGGTCACCGGCGTTCATGCCAACGAACACGGTTTGTTGCTGAATGGGACGATTCTTCGGACAAACGGTTGGCCACCGGTGCGGGTCGATCCGAAGCTTGACAAGGAAAAGATGGTCCACGCGCCCACCGTTTATGACGCGGCCCATAACGCCGGGCTCACCACGGCACAAGTGGATTGGGTCGCGATCAACAACGCCCCCACCATCACCTGGGCGTTCAGCGAATGGGCGACCCCTGATGATCCTGTGGCGCACGAGATGATCGAAGGTGGAATTCTCACGACGAATGACGTGCAGGACTTCACGAAGTTCAACATCGTGTGGCGTGATCAAGTGTGGACGAAAGCGGCGGCGCACTTGATTCGACAACACAAGCCCAACCTGTTGCTCTTTCATTTGCTGACGCTCGATGCCACACATCATCGTTACGGTCCAAAAACATTGGGAGGAACCACGGCAATGGCGTTTCTCGACGGCTGCGTTGCGCAGTTGGTTGCGGCGGTGCACGAAGCCGGAATGACAGATCGAACCACCTTCCTTGTGGTTTCCGATCACGGCTTCAAGGGCTACACGAATGAAATTCGGGCGAACGTGGCTCTCGCGTCAAACGGCCTTGCCAGGGCAGCTTGGGTGCTGCCGGAAGGTGGCACCGGGTTTCTCTACTTCAATCCCACCAACTCGCCTGACATCTCACGGAGAGTTGCGCAGTTGATGAAGTCGGTTGAAGGAATTGCAGACGTGATCAGCCCGGATCGCTTCGAATCTCTCGGCCTGCCGCTCCCGGAAAATGATCCGCAGGCATTCGATCTCCTGCTCGCCGCGAAACCGGGCTATTCGTTCTCAGGCGCCACGGGAGGTGCGGTGACAGCCGCGGTTCCGCAGCAGGCAGGCAGTCATGGGTATCTTGCGGATGACCCTGACCTGGACGCGATTTTCATCGCGAGTGGTTACGGCGTGACGCCCGGTGTGAAGCTCGACTCGGTCGCTTCCATCGATGTGGCACCCACTATCGCGAAGCTGCTGGGCGTGAAGCTGCCGAAGGCAAAAGGACAGCCACTGACGTTGAAATAATCCCGGCATCGCGAAGCTGAGTTGCTTCCCATTGCCTATCAGATGGTCCGTGCGAATTGTCTTATCACCGCCCCGCTTGAGCCGGCCCGTGCGCCGGGACGTCGCCCGAGCTAGAGATGATTCGTCATCTCCTTGAGCTGCTTGGTTGCGATGCCAACGGGACGGTCCACGGGAATGCCGGCACAGGCCAGGAGCGTGGTGAGCAGGTCGCCTTGATTGCCTTTGGTGTCGGCCAGGAAACGTCCGGTCTGGATCGAGCCGCCGCCCTGGCCCGCGATGATAAAGGGAAGATTTTCGCGGGCGTGCTGGTTCCCGTCCTCCAGGCCGGAGCCCCACATCATGATGCAGTTGTCGAGCAGGGTGCCGTTTCCTTCGCGCAGGCTGTGCATCTTTTTCACCATGTAGGCGAACTGGGCGATGTTGAAAGCGGTGATCGCCGCGACCTTCCTCACCTTCTCGGCTTCGTTGTTGTGATGGGTTTGGGAGTGATGCTCGTTCCTGAACCCGAGTTCCGGATAGGAAACACCGTTCGGTGTCGAGCCAATGTAGGTGCTGACGCGGGTCATGTCAGTCTGGAACGCCAGCACGTTGAGGTCACACATCACCTGCATGTACTCGCTGCGTTTGTCACCCTCCGGAATCTTGACCTCGATGGGCGGGGAATCCGAAGCGTTGCGTTTGCTCACGCGGACTCCAGACTTTTCCAGCGCCGCCTCCTTCTGGCGGAATTCGATGGCCGCAATGCGGCGTTCGACGGCGCGCACGCTGTCCAGGTATTCATCCAGTTTGTGCTGGTCGTCCTGCGGCAGTTTGCGGCGAAGCTCTCTGGCGCCTCCGATAACCAGGTCCAGCATCTGCCGATCCAGAGGGTCCATCTGGACGATGTGTCCGGGTCCATCGGACTTCCCGAAAAGCCGGTTCAGGACGCTGCGCGGATTGATCTCGGCGGGGACGGCCTGGGTTGGCGAACGAAAGCTACAGTGTGAATAATAGCCCTCGTTGAGTCCCTCCTGGTTTTCCTTGTGCGTCTGCGGCATGGTGGCCAGCTCCAGCGAGGGCAGGGAGGTGAAACCACCCACGTAATTGGCCGCAATTTGGTCGGCCGAAATCCCAATGTTAATCCGATTTCGTGTGTTCGCATCCGGCAGCATGGCCGTCAGCCACGTGGACAATTCGAGCGCATGCGGAGCGCCATTGAATGGAGCGATCGGAACTCCGGAGATTCCCTTCATCAATAAACACTGATCGAGGACGGGACGCAGCGATTCCAGGCCCGGCGGCGGCGACGACAGGAAGCTTTCCGGACTCGTGGGCCAGAATTGATCCATGATGACTCCGTGGGGCATGTACATGAATCCGAGACGTACCGGCGGTTTGTTTGGCTTTCCTGGCTCTGCCCAGCCCATGGATTCCAAAAGCGGCAGCGCGAGTGTGGCTCCGATCCCTTTCAGGCACGTGCGACGATTCATTAGGAAGTTACTTTTCATGGGATGATGAGGATGCCAGTTGTTCCTGGATCCGGCGATGAGTGAAAGGATAGCTGGTCACGATTTCGCTGATGAGAGTCTGCATACGATAGCCGTCCCTGGCGATGGTCTCCATCAAATGATCCACCACGATTTCGTCATAACCTTCAAGCTGGCGGCACAAGGCATAGGCCAGCAGTTTCTCCGTCACGTTGCGGGCAAGGTCACCCATTCGCGCGGCGATGATGGTTTTCAGCTCTTTGGGTGAGGTAAAATGTCTTCCACCGGGAAGTTCGCCCGCGGCATCAATCGCTCCTCCGAAATCATCAAGGTCGCGCCAGCGCCCGATGGCATCAAAATTCTCCAGGCCAAAGCCAATCGGATCGAGGACCTTGTGGCAATTGGCGCAAACGGGATCCTTGAGGTGCAGTTCGGTGCGTTGGCGCAGCGTCAGTGTCTCGACTATCTTCTGCTCCTGTTTTTCCAAGGTCGGGACGTTCGGCGGCGGAGGTGGCACGTGTTCTCCCAGCACTTGTTCGAGCACCCACACACCGCGTTTGACGGGGCTGGTGCGGTTGGGAAACGAGGTCACTGCCAGAATGCCGGGCATCCCCAAAATCCCCCCTCGATTGGCATCGGCCAGCTTCACCTTGCGCCAGCGGGGTCCGGTGACGCGTTTGTCCAGGCCGTAAAGCGCGGCCAGGGT
>JBEEGQ010000023.1:0-25018 GCA_041166945.1 Verrucomicrobiota bacterium | reverse complement strand
TATTGAAAGGCACATTGAGCGATGCAGCGGGGAAAGCTGTTCCGGCGGCGGAGGTGATCGTTCAGTCCTTTAATTCCGACCGGCGCTTTTTGCGAACGGACAACGCCGGCCACTTCGAAACTTACATCGGCGAACCGGGCGACGCGGCGGTGATCGTGATTCGGGACGGATTCGCGCCGGTGTGGCGATCAGTCAATCCGGGACCCGGTGCCGCTCCTGTCGAAATTCGACTGGTTCCCCCGCGGGTGCTCCACGGCATCGTCCAGGATCGCAACGCCCGGCCTGTCACAGGCGCGCGCGTGCGCCTCGATGAATGGAACGGCGTCGGCGACCTCCTCAGATTCCAGGCGGTCACTGACGAAAAAGGCGTGTTTGTCTGGACCGGCGCGCCTCCAGACCAGGTCACTTTTTACGTCACGAAAACGAACTACAGCACCGCCCGTCATTCCGTCGCGGGTTCCATGGATAATTTTATCATCCCGATGACGCGCCCGGCAGGTGTGTATGGAAAGGTGTTCGACGCGGAGACGAAGCGGCCGATCGATTCGTTCATGGTGATTCCCGGACGCAAATATTCCCAGAACGACCCGCAGATTCGCTGGGATCGTTCCGATGGGATGCGCGGTTTTGGCGGGGATTATTCGCTGCGAATGAGCTCCTATTATTTCCAGCCGGAGGCGCGGGTCATGGTGGAGGCGCCGGGTTACGAACCGCAGGTGTCGCGCGCTTTCGCGGGAATCGATGCCTTCACCAACGATTTTGCCATGAAACGCGGCAAGGGTGTGGCCGGACTCGTCCTGCTCCCGGACGGTTCGCCCGCATCCGGCGCCACCCTGGTGATCATTGAGAAAGGCGAGAGCGGTTACCTGGACAACTCCGCGCAAGTTCGCGCCAACGGCGGGAGCTCGGACCTCACCCGGAGCGATTCCGAGGGCCACTTCGAATTCTCGCCCAAACTCGAGCCCGACAAGGTTTTCGCCAGTCACGACCAGGGATTCGCAGAAGCCACCGTGGCCGATGTTCGGGCTGGGGGAAAAATTCAGCTTCAAAAATGGGGCCGCGTCAAAGGCATCATGCGCGTGGGCAGCAAGCCAGGCCCCGACGAATCGGTGCGCCTCCAAAAAAACTACGAGATGATGCCGGACAGCGATGGCCGCGCCGCCAACTTTTCGTTTTCATTCAAGGCGGAGCCCGACGACGACGGAAAATTCGACTTCGACAAAGTCCCTCCCGGCGAACATCGCCTCGCCGTGGAGTACCATTTCAAGGACGACCGGAATGGGGACGTGCCGTGGAGCCATGGCGTCCTTGTCGCCGTCGAGGCCGGCGCCACTGCGGACGTCACGCTGGGCGGGACCGGGCGGCGCGTCGAAGGGCGCGTCAAAATCCTCGGAGCCGATCCGACGGATGTCGATTGGAAACGGGATGTTCACCGGCTGGCGCTCGTGTTGCCTCCCGATGCCGCCTTGCCCGGAATCATGACCGGATTTGTTCCACGGTCCGGGCTGGGCCTGGACCTGGGCGGCGGCCGCAACATGAACATACCGCAGGCGGTCGTCGCCGCGGCGATGCGGAAGCGGCAGCGCGCCGAGCGCACCTATGTGCTCCTGTTTGAAACCAATGGCACGTTCCACGCCGACAACGTGTCTCCCGGCAATTATAATCTCTCGATCAATGTCACCGATCCGGAGGACGAATATTACAATCGCCGCTCGATCGGGGCCGTTAACAAAGACATCACTGTCCCCGACCAAAAAGACGCCGCATTCAATGCCCCACTGGACATTGGCGAGTTGGAACTGACGATCCGGGCGCGGGTCAAAATGGGAAAACTCATTCCCCCGTTTGAAGCGAAAACAGCCGATGGCAAAACCGTTCGGTTCTCCGACTTTCGAGGCAAACTGTTGCTCATCCATTTTTGGGGGCTCAGCCTCGGCTACAACAGTTATGATCTCCAGTTGCTGAAGGAATTTCAGTCGACACACGGCAGCGCCGGCCGCCTCGCCATCCTGGGTTGTAATCTCGATGAGAATCGGATCGAGGCGCAGACGTTCGCCAAAAACCAGGGCATGTCCTGGACCCAAGTCTATCTGGGACAGTGGAACCAGACCCCGCTGGCGGCGATGTTTGGACTCAACGGAAATACAGCGTGCGTGCTGGTCGATGCCGAAGGAAAGCTGGCAAGCGGCCAACTCCGCGGCAGCAACATCAAAAACGCAGTCGCCAACCTGCTCTCCGCCGAATAACTCGCTGTCACAGCCGCCCGCGAAAGCATCGAGCTCGGCTTGACCCAAGTGTCGGCATTCCGGCCGAGCGAGTTTGGAGGGACGCTCCTCCTCTCCCGTCCTTCGGACACCCTCTCCTCCATTTCAGAAATGGAGGAGAGGGATGGGAAGAGGAGGCGTTTCTGTTCAGGGGCCAGCCGCTTGCGTGGCGTTGACTTGGCGGTCGCCCTTTGGTTATATTGCCACTTGATCCCTTTGGCAGACGGCTCAATGGCGAAAGTCTCTTTCTCCCCCATGAAAAACACGTTGTATTCCCCCTTGTCCGCACTTCGAGCTCTGTTGGGCGCCGCATTCCTATTGCTCTTTTTGGGAATGGCGCCGCAGCGGGTGTCCGCGGCGATCGTCGATATTTGGCGCGCCGACAGCCTGAATCTCAACGATGGCGATACGGTGGGCACCTGGATCAGCGCCAGCAATCGCACGGCGAACAGCGCGGTCGGAATCCCCATCTTCAAACGGAATGTCACCCCGGCTGGAGGCCCTGCCGTCCGATTCAATCGCAATCGCATGGCGGTCTCGACCAGCCCCATGGGCGGCCGCACCGCGTTTTCGATCGCGCTGGTTTTTCGCGCAGACGCCGTTGGGGCCGGGGAAAACGCACAGTGGTATGGCAAAACGGGCCTGATTGATGCCGAGCAGGGCGGCGTGACAGCCGACTGGGGAACTGTCCTCACCGAAACCGGCAATGTCGGCATCGGAATTGGAGCCGGCGACACCAGCTTGTATTCCACCGGCTCCTCTTTGGCCGACAGCAATTATCACGTCGCGGTATTCACGTGGGGCGGCGGATCGCAATCGGTCTTCGTGGATGCCCGGCCCGGGGTGACCACCGGGTCGGCGACCGCCGCGCGGAACACCGCCGCGATGTCCTTCGGCGGCATTCAAACGGATGAGAATGGCGCCAGCCGCCGCCTCGTCGGAGACATGGTTGAAATCCGGATCTACGACACCGCCCTGACGTCCCTCGAGGCGAGCAATGTCATCGATGATTTGCGAACGACACATCTGTTCGGAAATTTGCCACGCATCTTTTCGTTCGGCAGCAGCACCAACCAGATTTACCTCGGCCAGTCGGTCACCCTTTCGTGGGCAGTCTCCAACGCCACTTCCATCGTCATCGACGGCGGGGTGGGAACGGTGACAGCTTCGAACAGCATCGTCCTCTCCCCAACCGCCACCACCACCTACTCACTGACCGCAACGAATACCAACGGGGTGAGAACGGCCCTCGTGACGGTGGCCGTGGATCCTGGAATTCCATCGGCCTTCAATTTTTCAACCAACACCGCCTACAACACCGGCGTGGCGATCACGCTGCGCGGCTCCGATCCGCAGGGGAGCAATCTGACCTATTCCATCGTAAACCCGCCGTCGCATGGCAGCCTCAGCGGTGTTCCGCCCGCAGTCACCTACACCCCCGCCAATAACTACGGCGGTCTCGATGCCTTCACGTTCAAAGTCAACGATGGCGCCTTTGATTCCTCACCGGCCACAGTCAGCCTGAATGTCATTCCTCCCGCGCTTCCCCCAAGCGGCATCGTTCTCAGCACGACCAACATTTCTTCGGGAGCTGGACCCGGCGCATTCATCGCGGCCTTGCAGGCCATCGACATCAACAATCTTTATGGCGACACCCACACTTTCGGGCTGGCTGCCGGTGGAGCGGACAACGCGAAATTTGCAGTCAGCGGAAGGTCGCTATTCGCAGGGCCGTCGTTTGTCGGGGGTCCGGGAGCCACCTTCAACGTGCGGCTCAAGACGACCGACAGCACGGGCTTGAGTTACACGCAGGACGTGATGCTGGTCGTGCATGACACTCCGCGCGCGGTGGTCATCAATGAATTTCATTACAACCCCTCGTTCAATCCGGTGCGCGAGTCGTTCATCGAACTTTACAATGACACCAGCGCGATGGTGGACCTCTCGAACTGGCGCGTTCGCGGCGGCGTCGATTATTTCTTCCCCGCCAACACCTTTCTCGCGGCGCATGCATTTGCGGTGGTCGCCGATGATCCAGCAACAATCCAGTCGCGATACGGCGTCGCCGCCTACGGTCCGTGGAGCGGGGGGCTCAACAATGACGGCGATGAAATCACGTTGCGCGATGCGTTGAACAACGTGGTGGACACGGTGAACTTCAATTCAGAATTCCCCTGGCCCGTGGCCGCCAACGGCAATGGACCCTCGGCCCAACTGGTGAATCCGTCTTTCGACAACGACCTCGGCAGCTCCTGGCGCAGCGCTCCGCCTTCGCCGGGCGCCACTAATTCCGTCTTCTCCACCAACGCCCCGCCGCACCTCCGGCAGGTCGACAACGCCCCCAACTGGCCCCGCTCCACCAACCAGGTCACCATCACGGCGAAGGTCACAGACCCCGACGGGGTCGCCTCCGTCTCGCTCGCCTATCAGGTGGTCGTGCCCGGGAATTACATTCCCGCGACCCTTCCATTGACCGGCACGCAGCTCAACAACCTCAACTCGACTCCGCTGACCAATTCATTAAATCCGGCGTTCGAACTGCCGGCCAACTGGACCACCGTCTCGATGCATGACGATGGGGCCAACGGGGACGCGGTCGCCGGTGACGGCATTTATTCCGTCGTGCTGCCGCAACAGGCCAATCGAAGCCTGGTACGATACCGGGTGACCTGCACGGACGCGCTGGGCGCGTCACGCCGGGCGCCGTTCGAGGATGATCCTTCGCTGAATTTTGCTTATTTTGTTTACGATGGAATCCCCAATTACCTCGGGTTTTCGTCCGCGTCGCTTCAGACCTTGCCGGTTTTTTTTATGCTGACGCGCGATGTGGACGTGAACCAATGCGCGGCGTGGTTTGCGCCGTTTAACAATGGGACGGACCAATTGCCACAGGGGATTGGGGCGGCGCGGAACACAGGCCGGCTTTACTTCAACTGGGAAGCCGCGTTTGTGCAGGATGGCAAGGTGTTCGATCATGTGCATTACCGATTGCGCGGCGCCAATGGCCGTTACCAGAACGGCAAGCGCAGCTTCCGCATCAAGTTCAATGACGGCGCATTGATCCAACCCGTCGACAACAGCGGCAGGAAATTCCCGACCAAATGGCGTGAAATCACAACCGGCAAGGGCCAGAGCAATCGCGGCGGCGAACAGTTTGCCCTGAACGAAGTCGTCAGTTATTTTCTCTGGAACAAAGTGGGGGTGCCTGCGCCTAACACATTCTACTTCCATTTTCGCGTCATCCGCGGCGCCAGTGAGACAGGCGCCGACCAGTATTCAGGGGACTTTTGGGGACTCAACTGGGCGCAGGAGAAATACGACGGGCGCTTCATGGACGCCCATAACATGCCCAAGGGCAACCTCTACAAACTCGTCGATAACTACATCAGTTTTGAGGACGAGGAACGTTACCAGGGCACCTATGCGCCCACCAATGGCGCCGATTATTTCAATGTCCAAAACAACCTGAACGGATTCCAAACGGTGGCATGGCTCAACGCTCACGCCAATTACACCAACTGGTACCGGTATTTCACCGTGGCCCGGGCCATTCGCCACTATGATACATGGCCCAGCTCGAACAAGAATGGCGCCTGGTATTTCGAGCCGAATTACGATGCCTCGAACGATTTCTTCGGCCGCATGATCCAGATGCCCTATGACTCGACCGATACCTGGGGCGCAACGTGGAACAACGGCGATGACCTGCTCTTTAACGGCATTTTTCCGTCCACCGCCATCGGAGGCGATCAGGCGCAACATCCCGAAATGCAAATCGACTTCCGCAATGTCGCCCGCGAATTGCGCACCCTGCTTTTCCAGACCGACCAGATATATCCCATCATCGATTCCTTCGCCGCCGTGGCGAAACCCGTCGCCGTCGCGGATGCCGCGCGCTGGTCCAACGCGCCCGCCCCGGCCAGCTACCTTTCCCTCGCCATTCCCAGCAGCCCAGGCGTCACGGGTGGTTTGCCCGGCTACCAGCAGGACATGAAAAACTTCATGTTTGTCGGCGGCAACAATGGCTGGTGGGTCAGTGACCCGACCTATGTCACCACGGTTCCCGCCGGCGGCTGGATCGGCATCCTGGATGGGATTATCGCCGACACGGCCATTCCGAACCGGCCCACTCTCGCCTACACCGGGACGAACGGATTTCCCATCGATGGGCTCATCTTCCAATCCTCGTCGTTCTCGGATCCCCAAGGCGCCGGCACTTTCGCCGCAATGCAATGGCGCATCGCCGAGGTCATGGCCCCCGGCACGGTCCTCACCAATCCCTCGCAACTGCGGCTCGAATGGGATTCAGCCTGGACCTCGCCCGAGTTGAGTTCCTTCAACTCTTTTTACACTTTCCCGGATTTTGTCACGCAACCCGACCTCCTCTATCGGGCCCGCGTCCGGCACAAGGACGACACGGGACGATGGAGCCAGTGGTCGTTGCCCGTCGAATTCCGGCCCAGCCCCCGCGACACAGTGAGCCAGCTCAGGACCAATCTCGTGTTCAGTGAAATTATGTATAACCCGCCGGCCGAGGGTGCCACCGACGGGGACGAATTCGAGTTCATCGAACTCCAAAACACCGGGCCCTTCACTCTCAACCTGGGCGGCCTCTTCTTCTCCAGCGGCGTTAACTTCAGCTTCACCAATGGCACCGTCCTCGGTCCGAACGGAGTCTTTCTCCTCGCGCGCAATGCCGGCGCCCTGGCCACGCGTTATCCCGGCGTCATCGTCAATGGAATTTATTCCGGCAAACTCGACAACGACGGCGAGACGGTAGCCATCCGCCATCCCAGCGGCGGCGAAATTGTGTCGGTGACCTATGGCGATCGCGGCATCTGGCCGGTGACCGCCGATGGCTTCGGATTCTCCCTCGTGCGCGATCCCTCCGGCGCGTATCGATCCAGCGCCAACCGCTTCGGATCGCCCGGCGCCAGCGGGGGCGTCACACAAATTGGCGGAGTCGTCATCAACGAGGTTTTGAGCGGATCCACCCTGCCTCTCAAGGACTCCATCGAACTGCTCAATCTCGCCTCGACGAATGTGGACATCAGCGGCTGGTGGCTGAGCGATGACCCCACCCTGCCCCAAAAATTCCGCATTCCCGCTGGTCCCTCGCTCGCACCGGGCGCGGTCCGGGTATTCACCGAGGACGACTTCAATCCCACTCCAGGCTTCGGTGTCAGTTTCAGCTTCAGCTCCCTGGGGGACGATGCCTATGTGTTCAGCGGGGACGCCGGCGGCAATCTGACCGGCTATAGCCACGGTTTCTCGTTCGGCGCCGCCCAGGATGGCGTGAGTTTCGGCCGATACGTCAACAGCGTCGGCGATGAGCAGTTTCCCGCGCAGCTCTCCGCAACATTTGGGGCGGTTAACTCCGGTCCGCGGATTGGTTCGGTTGTGTTGAGCGAAATCAATTATCATCCTCGCAATGCCGCGGATGAATTTATCGAGCTTCGGAATCGTACCGGCAGTCCGGTTCCTCTCTACGATACGGCACACACCACGAATACCTGGCGGGTCAATGGGATTGGATTCAGCCTGCCCACGGGTGTGACCCTCGCGGCGAACGGTTGTCTCCTGCTGGTCAGCGATAGTCCCGCGGCATTCCGTGCGCGCTGGAACGTTCCCGGCGCCATCGCCATCCTTCAATATTCCGGGAACCTCCAGGACAGCGGTGAGGAGCTTGAGCTTCAGGCGCCGGATCTCCCCACGACCAACGGCGTTCCGTTCTATGCGGTGGACACGATTCGATACAACGACCGCAAACCATGGCCCCTGTCCGCGGATGGCGCGGGTGCCTCCTTGCAGCGTCTTGTCCCGGGCGCCTATGGCAATGATCCGACCAATTGGGTTGCCGCCATTCCCACTCCCGGCACGCACGGGCTGAGCGGCTCGATCCCGGCGATAACCACGCAGCCGGTTTCCCGGACCAATGGCGTCTCCACGATGGCGATGTTCAGCGTTAGTGCCATGGGCAGCCAGCCGCTGTTCTATCAATGGCGCGCCAACGGAGCGAATGTTGACGGAGCCACCAACTCCACGCTGATCCTGCCGAGCCTTCAACTTTCCGACGCCGGCTCGTACCAGGCGGTTGTTTATAATTCGGCGGGCTCCGCCGACAGCAGCAACGCGCTCCTGGTCGTGCGCATCGGACCGGGCATCACCAATCAACCGACCAATTTCCTGGTTCGTGTGGCGCCGGATCCCCAGGGTTCTCCAACCAATCGCGCCACATTCAACGTCGGCGCGTCGACCTATAATCCGCCGCTCTTCTATCAGTGGCGCTTCAATGGCGTCGATATTCCCAACGCGACCAACAGCACATTGACGTTTTCCAACGTGACTCTGGCCAACGAGGGAATTTATACAGTGCTTGTCACCGATGGCACCAGCTCCTCGCTCAGCGCGCCGGCCTCCCTTATCGGCCTCATCACGCCCGTCATTATCCAGGCGCCCCTCAGTCAAACCGTCGCTGTCGGCGCCCGTGTCAACGCCAGCGTGGCGATCATCGGGAACCCGCCGCCATTCGGCTACCAATGGCGCAGCAACAGCCTTATCTATCCGCTGATCGTGTCCAATTCGCGGACCAATTTCGTCAGCCTGCCTGCCGCGACGATTCCCTTCACAAATACGTTCCGCGTGATTGTCACCAACCTGGCCAGCCAGCTGACCTCGGTGAATGTCCCCTTCACGGTCATCGCCGCGGCCGATGCGGACAACGATGGAATGCCTGACAGCTTCGAACTCGCCAACGGCGGCAACGCCACGACGTTCGATCCGTTGGGAGATGCCGACGGGGACGGAATGAGCAATCTCGCCGAATATCTCGCCGGCACGGATCCCGGCAATTCCTCCAGTTATCTGCGCATCGATCTTGGCGCCATTCTAGGAACAGCCACCGTTCAGTTCGCCGCGATCTCCAACCGCACTTACACTGTTCAATACACCGACGCGTTGCCCGCGACGGGGGCTTGGACGGGCCTCGTCGATTTCCTGGCCCGCACCACCAATCGCATCGAGACTTTCCCCGATCCGGCTTGGACGACCAACCGTTTCTATCGCGTCGTCACCCCACGACAGCCCTGACCCGCCGCGCGGCCGAGTCGGATAACGCGGCTGCGCGATTCCCAAGGGGTCGGTTCTCATTATTGACAACTCATTTTGTGTTTCCACGCTCGTCGTCTCATGGAAGTGACGAAGGAGAGATTTACCAATAATAAGAACCGACCCCTTGGGGGAGATGGCGCGCCGGGGCGGAATGATCTTCAGGGAACGCTTGTGATGGTGAGAATCACCGTGCCCATTTCCGCGGCGTAGCCATCGACAGAAATCTGGTAGGCGGTGCCCGCCACGACCTCGAAGCTGGCCTCCGCCCAGGCACTCACCCCGTTGTCGTCATTCGCCGCGATGGAGGTCAACTCAGCGAAGTTCCCGCCGGTATATACGGACAGCAGCGTGTCGAAGCTGCTGCCAAAAGTGCTGATGCGCACCCTGCCCGTTGTCGACGGGGTCCACTGCCACCAGACGGACTTTCCGCCGCGGTTCGACGGATGCAGCGGTTCACCAGCTTCGAAACTGGCTCCCGTGTTGCGCGCGACAGCGATGATCGTTGCGGGCGGGCTTGCAGCGACGACCGGCAGGACCGACCGGGAAGCGAAATTATCATTGGCAGGCACCGCGCTGGCCAGCGGACTGCACGTCACAAGCAGCCGGCAGCCGTCGAAGGCTTCATTCACCGCTTCGACGGCATCCTTGATCTCTGCGAGCGAGGCAACACCCGTTGGCAGGCCGGCAAGGGCTCGATTGGCCAACTCGAGAAGACCGGCCACTGTAGCATCGGTCAGAGCCGCCATGGAGTCCAGAACGTGAACCGGGACAGCGAACGAGCGCACGGGATCTCCCGCGCGGGTGCATAACCATTCGGTGGGAATAAAATCGGGGAAGGTGATGTCGAGGCGACAGTTAAGCGCCAGCACAAGGGTCTGGCCAAGAAGGCTGTTATCCAGTTTTCCTTTTGGATTCAGCGGCAGCCCTTCCAGTGGCAGATCATCGTTGTCCCCCGCCAGCGCGGCCGCGGGCCCGGCTGCCGGCAATCTTGTCGCCAGCAGCGGAATGTCCGACGCATGAATGGTCACGGCGCGGACGCCTGCTTTTCCGAGTGTCAACGTCGAAGGCCCCACGAGCGCCCCCAGCATTTCAAGCGTGGGCACGCCATGGATCTGGCCATTCACATCAGCGTAGGCTCCCTGTCCAACAATGCAAAAGCCGACCCGTTGTTCGATAACGCCCAAAGTGGCGCAATTGGTGATCGAGTGGCACGCGCCGGTGATCTCCACGCAATAGCTCCCGACCGAACCCATCGATACCTCGGGCAACATCAAAGTCTCTGTGGTCGCGCCCGTGATGATGGCGCCGTTCCATCTCCAAACAAAAGTCAACGGACCCGCGCCCGACGCCCCGCTGGCCATTACCACATCGCTCCCCGAATAGACAACCTGGTCAACGAGTCCAGGAGCCGTGACCGGGGCGAGGACCGTCACCGTGAACGGGCAAATGTTCGAATTGCCGCAAGCGTCCATTGCCATGCAGGTCACGGTGGTGATGCCGGCGGGAAATGGAGCCGTCAACAACCGGCCGTCATCTCGGATACAGAAAAGCGACGGATGCGGATCCGAAGAGTCAACGACAGTCGCGCTGAGCGGGATGGACGGATCACAGGTGATCACATCGACGCAAACAATGGCGGGCGGCGTTGTGTCGATGACTGTGACGGTTTGGCTGCAGACGTTGCTGTTGCCACAGGCATCCATGGCGCTCCAGGTTCGCGTCGCGACGAACGTCGAACCGCAAACCATGTTGGTTACAGTGGAAACCACCGCGACAGCCACATTGGTTTCATCGGCCAGGTCATTGGGCACAGGAAGTTCAAATGTCCAGGGCACGCCCCACTCGAACGTGCGGGATGCCGCACACGCCAGGGCGGGGGGTGTGGTATCGACTATCGTAATGGTCTGGCTGCATACATTGCTGTTGCCACAGGCATCGGTCGCGCTCCACGTCTGGACGGCCGCATAGGTCTTGCCGCACAGCGCATTGGTGGTGATCACGAGAACGACCAGGCTCACGTTCGTTCCGTCCAGGTCATCCAACGCCGTCGCAATGCTAAAAGTCCACGGTGTTCCCCATTCGAGAGTTATCGATGGCGGGCATAAAATCGCCGGGGGCTTGGTATCGACGAGGACGACCGTCTGGCTGCAGAAGCCGATGTTCCCGCACGCGTCTGTCGCCATCCACGTTCGGGTGACTTGGAAAGTCCGTCCGCACAGGACATTGGTGACCGTGGACACAACGGTCACTGTGACATTCGTCCCATCGGCGACGTCGTTGGCGATCGGCGGTTCGAAGCTCCAGTCCGTGTCCCACTCCACTGTGCGTGACGGCGCGCAAGCCATGGAGGGCGGGGTGGAATCGATCACCGTGATCACCTGGCTGCAAATGTTGCTGTTACCGCAGCCATCGGTCGCACTCCAGATCCGGGTGGCGGAGAAGGTCGCTCCGCAGGCCGCGTTGGTGGTGGTGGATAAAATGACAACGACCACGTTGGTTCCCTCCGCCTGATCCATGGCGATAGGATCCTCAAAGGTCCAGGGACTGCCCGCCTCGACGGAGTGGGACGCCCCGCAAGAGATGGACGGCGGCGTGGTGTCGATGATGGTGATCACCTGTGTGCACACAGCGCTGTTCCCGCATCCGTCGCTGGCACTCCACACCCGGGTGGCGACAAAGCTGCCGCCGCACAACGCATTCGTCGTGGTGAAAAGGGCACGCACGCCGACATTGGTTCCGTTGGCAGCATCCATGGCGTTCGGAAAATCAAAGTCCCAGTTCGCGCCGCCCTCGATCGTTCGATCGGCGGAGCATGTTACCACCGGCGGAGTGTTATCCACCACGCGGACCATCTGTTGGCAGGTTGCGCTGTTGCCGCACGCATCGTAGGCAACCCACGTGCGCGTCGCCATAAAGGTCGTTCCGCAAAGCTCATTCGTTACCGTGGAGAGAAGGGAGATGGCGACATCGGTGCCGTCCGTCAAATCAAATGAAACAGGATCGTCAAATGTCCACGGCGTTCCCCATTCGATCACTCTCGTCGGGGAACAATTCAAAGTCGGGGGAGTTGTGTCGACGACGGTGACGACTTGCGTGCATATGTTGCTGTTGCCGCACGCATCCGCGGCGGACCACGTCTGGCTCGCCTCATATGTTTTTCCACACAGAACGTTCGTTGTGGTGAACAGCAGGCTGAGCGTCAGATTGGTGCCATCGACCGCGTCCACGGCACCGGGAATGTCGAAGGCCCAGTCTGTTCCCCATTCATTGGTGCGCGGCCCACGGCAGGAAAGAACGGGAGGAATCGTGTCGATGATAGAGATCGTTTGTTGGCAGGTGTTGCTGTTTCCGCAACGATCCGTCGCGCTCCAGCTTCGAGTGACAGCAAATGAGGACCCGCAAAGTCGATTGGTAACGGTGAAAAGGATCTGCACAGCGACGTTGGTTCCGTCCGCGTCGTCGTAAACCACCGGCGCATCGAACACCCACGGCGACCCTGACTCGACAGTGCGAGCGACGCCACAGTGCATCGAGGGCGCTGTCGTATCGAGGACCGTGACCGCCTGGGTGCAGCTGTTGGTATTGCCGCACGCATCCGTGGCCACCCAGGTTCGAACGGCCCGAAAGGATTTGCCACACAGGCCCGTAGTGTTGGTCGCGGTGGAGGCGACGGTGTAGACAATGTTGCTGCTGATCGGGCAATAATCGGCCGCGCCACCCGGCAGGTCGAATTCCCACGCACTGCCCAGCGAAAGCGTTTTGTCGGCAGGACAAGCGACCGTCAGGCTCCGTCGGGTGGCGTCAATGAAGCAGAGCCGATTGTTCACGGAGCCGAACGCGTTGCTGACGGTGAGCCGACCGGTGGTTACGGGGACCGCGATTCGGCCTGTAACCCACGGATTGGCGGTGGTGGGCTTGGCGTTCATGGCAAGCTGGCCCTGAACGGTGAAACGATAATCGCTGGCCGCATCGGTGGGATCGCCTGCCACGAGGACTACTTCATAGAACCCGTTCGGCAACGCTAGATCCCATTTTGTCCCGCTGCTTTTTTGACTCGAAATATAAGTGTCGTAACGCTGGTCCGGCGAACGGGTGGAGTTGCGATCTTTCGTGTTCGAAGTGCCGGAATTGTTCCATCCGTAAACCAGTCCATTGCCGCGATCGCCATAAATCGCGCCGCTGTCCACCAGGTATCCGGGCGGCACCGGCGAGGACGCGGGCTGGAAATTAATGTGGATGGCGGGGAAATGGGGCGTTGTCGCGGTGGCCGCGACTGAATTACTGGAGAAGCCGACGACGTTGGATGCGGCCACTCGATAAACCCAGGTCGCGCCGGCGAGGAGACCTGTGTTGGCGTACGAGGTCACATTGGAACCGACAGCGGCAATCCGGGTGAAGGCGACGCCGTTGCTTGAGCGCTCGATGCCATATCCACTTTCATCCGCCGCATTGTCATTCCAGCGCAGATCGATGCGCGTATTGGAAACCGGCGTTGCGACCAAGCCGGTGGGAGCCACCGGAGGCGCATCAGGCAGAAGCCGGACCTGATCCACCCACGCCCGGTCCTGCCCTTTCGCAATGCTCCCGTTTTTTGTGTAGGTCCATCTCAACGCCTGGCTGCCTGCGCCCACGTTGAACGACCGCTGTTGCCACTCCACTTCGCCCGAGATGCGCGCCTGTTCTGTTCCGCCCACTGCGAACGCCAGCAGATCCTTGTTGGTTTCCGACGAGACCTTCCACCAAAAACTCACCGTGCGCGGACCCATCACGGTCATTTGGATATACCCCGATTTGCCGTCGGCAATCGGCCCGGTCTGTGCCGCGTCCTCGCCATCATGCGTGACGACCCCTTGCCCGTTCCACGAAGGGGAACCATTTGTGGTCCAAATCGCCCCGGGCGCATCGAGTGCCTCGCCAAGGAGAAATACCGGCGTCACTGTCAAAAGAGCATTTGAGCTGATCGCGCCCGAAGTGGCGTTGCTGACCGACACCGAATAATTGCCAGCCTGGACCGGTTGCACGTTTGAGAGGACCAGGCTGGCAGTCGTCGTGCCTCGCATCGTGGCACTCTCGATGATTCGAATTCCCTCCCTCAGCCATTGGTAAGTGAAAGGCGGGGTGCCCGCGACAGCCACGGAAAACGTGGCGGTGCTGCCCGCATTGACCGTCCGGTTTGTGGGCTGGCTCGTGATGGCGAGAGGCGACGGCGTAAACTGCACCTGATCCAGCCAGCCCCGATCCTGACCCGCGTACGCCGACGCGTTTTTGGAATAGGACCATTTAATGACCTGGCTGCCCGCCGGCACATTGAATGTTCGTTGTTCCCATTCCACACCTCCTGAGATGCGGGCCTGCTGGGTGGTGTTGAAAAAGAGGGTTAAAAAGTCCGCGTTCGTTTCCGAAGAAATTTTCCACCAAAAGCTGAGTGTGCCGGGGCCGGTGACAGTTGTCTGGAGCGAAACGGTCGCGCCGTCCGGAGTCACTCCGCTCCGCGCCGCATCGAGGCCATCATGCGAAGTGCTGTAATGGCCTTCCCAGGCGGGAACGCCGGTGGTCGTCCAGACCAGGTTGGTGGCATCCACCGCCTCGCTCAGTGAGATGGGCTGGAGATTGGTGATCACCGTCAATACCGCCACCGCGCTGGTCGCCGCGCCCCATGGATTGGAAATGACGGCTCTGTACATGCCGGCATGGAACGGTTGACAGTTGTAGATGGGGAGGATGCTGTTGTTCGCCGTCATCAGCCGCGTACCGTCTTTGAACCATTGGTAATCCAGGGGCAGGCCGCCGACGGCGGAGACACTCAGCACGACGTTGCTCCCGATGGGCACGGAGGTGTCGGACGGTGACTTTGTGAGGGTTGGCGGGAGGGCGGTGAAACTGCCGTGAGCCGCGTTCAACTGGTAGAATTCCACCTGGCCCCCTTCGGTGGCTGGCCCGCTGGCGTCCTGGCAATACGAGCCTGCCTTGAAATAAAATGTCTGGTTGGACCAGGCCGGGTCGCTTGCAAAAATGTCCACGGATTGCGTCACCCCATTCACGGTCATCATCAATGTGCCGTCCTGAAGCACGATGCGGTAGGTGATCAGGCTGTTGAAGGGAATGTTGGGAAACGAGACGTGCAGGTCCGGGTCAGCCGCGGGCGACGCTTTCACCTGTGCATCGATGTTGTCCGTGTTGAACACGAATTTCAACAGCGGGCGGGCGTCACCGAGCACACCGTGGACCTGGCCGATGATGACTTTCCCGGTGCTGGGCAGCTTGGTGACTTTGCATTGGGCGTCGAGGACATGAGTTCCAAACGCAGTCCAATTCACGTCGTTGTCGGGTGGGTTGATCTGCTCGCGCAATTCCGATCGCGGGAAAGTTGAATTGGGGGTGGTGCCGCCGGTGACCGGCGCCCAGAAAACCATCGCGCCGTCAGGTCCGGTATAGAACCAGGCGTTTGTGTAACCCGCCATCAGGTCCGCCGCCGGAATGGACAATGAGCGGCCCGGGTCGGGCGTGCCCAGATACCAATGGCTCAGATCAAAATTGCGTCCGGGCGGGAGGCTCGGATTCAGCGAACCCGCGGGCAACGGCGCCGGCGGCGGAGCGCCGCGACAATCCGGAAAAAGCCGGACCTCATCTGTGCTCGACAGACCCGCGGCGTCGGTGACAGTGAGGATCACGCTGTAGTAGTACGTCTGGCCGTCGCAACCTTCCGGTGAAAGCGTGGTGGTGGTCGAGGGATTCGGGTCCACCGGCTCGCTATGAATGTGCGTGTTGTGATGCAGGATCGTCTGCCACGCATAACTGAGCTGGTCCTGGGTGTGTTCCACATCATTGACGAGCGCCGTGCACGCGAACATCGAATCGCCACTCACCGAATAGAGGGTCCCGTTCGTTGGGCTGGTGATGCGCACAACAGGCGGCGAGTTGTTCACGGATATCAACACTGACGTGACATTCGTCGCGCCGCCGCGATCGGTGACCTTGAGTTTGACATCAAAGCGGGTGGGCGCGCCGGGCAGCACATTGAAGAGATGCGTCGGATTCGCGTTCGTGTCGGGAGGAGAACCGTCTGCAAAATCCCATAGAAACGACAACGGCAGCTTTTCCGGATCGACGGAATTGGTTCCGGTGAACCGAACCGTCAACGGGCCCGGTCCGTAGATTCGATCGGCAGCCGCCACGGCCGTCGGCGCTTGGTTCCCGGTTCCGACGTAACGCACCCGTTTGAGGGTCGAAGTCCAGCTGATATAATACAGCGCGCCATCAATCGGGTGTGTCGCGATGAAAACGACCCCGCCGGCGCCGGTCGCGAATTCGCGCACCTGGACGGGCGCATCGTTCGCATCGAAAACAAAATTCTTGATCCATTCCCCGACGTAATCCGCGTGAAAATAGCTGTTGCTGTAAATGGCCGGGAAATCCGATCCGGTGTACCAAACCCCGCCGATGGAACAGGCGCCACCGAAGCTCGATCCCTGGACGGGCGAGCCCGCGACGCCCACGGTGATAACCGACGCGTTGGTGCCGGTGAATGAAGCCGTTCGCGCCGGGCCACTGCCGTGTTTCCAATCGATGGCGGGCCGGGCATGGATGAACCGTTGAATCGTGGACGGGATTTGCTGCCCCGGGCTGCAGGGATTCGGCCACGACGGGGCGCCGAGCGTGGGTTGTTTGATCAAATCCCGAAAATAGAAATAGGGCAGCGTGCAACCGGGGGTGCCAAACAGCGGATTGGGAGCGTCGCGGTTGGCCACGTTCGAGTTATAGTAGCTGGGTTGAATCTCCATTCCTTCGTAGGCGGGCCAGCCAAAATTCATGCCGGGACCGTTGCAGACGTTCAAGTCCTCCCAGTCGTTCCATCCGACATCTCCGATGTAGAGCGACCCGGGGTTTGCGTCCGAGACATGATGGCTGCCCGTGCCGGGGCGAAGCGTCACGCGGCATGGGGTCTTCAAGCCGAGGGCCCAGACCCGCGAACGCGCGGCCCGCGGCTGTGCGGCATCAAAAAAAGGATTGCCGGGCACGCCGTCGCCCGTGCCGGCATCCAGTCGCAAAATTTTTCCGTTCAATCCATTGACCAGCTGGCATCGGTAAGCGCCGATGTTTTCGCGCGGCTCGATAATGCCATCCGCAAGAGCCTGTTGATAGTAGGTGCCCGAGCCGTTGCCGACGTCGGTGATGGAGCTGCTCGCTCCGTCGCCGCAACTCGCCAGCAAAGTGCCATCCGCTCCAAACAAGAGGGAACCCACGCCGTGCTGCCCGCTCACAAGGGGAAAGCCATTGGTCAATCCTTCGCCCAGCAGCACTCTGCGGCTCGCCAGATCGACCGAATGAAAGCCGTCCGACGCCTGGGCCGTGTAACGGGTGATGCGCCCGATGGTGGCCACGTGAGTTTCTGTGGCGCGCGGATCGTAGCCCGCCGTGCCAAAAAACCTCACATAATGGCGATCCGCGGTATACAGCAGGTAAATGTAGCCGTTGTTCAGAAAATCGGGATGAAGACAAAATCCGAGCAGCCCGTAATTATTCCAGACGGCGACCTCCTCGCTGATGTCGAGAAACGGAGCAGCGCTCTTGACGCCATTTTCAACGAGCCAGACTTTGCCGCTCCGTTCCCAAACAAACATCCGTCCATCCGGAGCGAAGACCAGGCCGACCGCTTCATTCCACGCGCCGCCGATGGTCTCCTCTACGAACCCGGCGGGAAGCGCGGCGGCGGCCGCGTTCGGCGGTGTGAGCCAGAGGAGGACGACTGCCCAGATTCCGATCAGGAGCCGGCTCCATCTGGCGCCGGGCCAGGGAGTCCGTTTCATCATTGTCAGCAACATGGGCATACAGAAATCGGCGCCAGTGCCTTCACGGGCGCAATTCGCCCAGGAAAGCAAAACACAACCTTGAACCGTCCTTGGAAATTTTCGAACCTGCCGATCGGAACCCGAAAAGGTTATTGGACCAATGATGGCCTGTCGAGCAGAAAGCCGGGAGTCAGCCAGGCCGACTCCCGGAATTGCAAGTCTTGAGGAAAATCAGCGCGGCGTTTCTACGAAGAACCGGCGCCCCTGAAGCCCGCCCTCAAGCCGCCGCCTTGTCATTCTTGCGGCGCAGGACGGGTTTGGTTTCGCCCAGGACAACCTGCCGGTTGATTTTCACGCTGGTGATGTCGCTGTTGGGAATATCGAACATGACATCGAGCATCAACTTTTCCAAAAGGCTGCGAAGCGCCCGGGCGCCGGTGCCCTTGTGAAGGGCCTGTGAGGCGAGTTCGCGAAGGGCGTCCGGCGTGAATTCCAGCTCGACGCCCTCCATCGACATCAGCTTGGCATATTGCTTGGTGAGCGCGTTGCGCGGTTCCGTCAGGATCGCGACCAGTTGATCCTCGGTCAACTGTTCGAGGACGGTTGTCATGGGAAGCCGCCCCACAAACTCGGGGATGAATCCAAAATGGATGAGGTCCTCGGGCTCGACGTGCTGGAGGATTTCATGACGGTTGATGTCAGAAAGCTTGTGCCCATTCTCGGCCGCGGCGAAACCCATCACCCGGTGACCCATGCGGCGCTGGATGATTTTTTCAAGACCGCCAAACGCGCCGCCGCAGATGAAGAGGATGCCGCTGGTATTAACGCGGATATATTCCTGCTGCGGATGCTTGCGGCCGCCCTGCGGAGGGACATTGCAAACCGTTCCCTCCAAAATCTTCAGCAGCGCCTGCTGAACGCCCTCCCCCGACACGTCGCGCGTCAGGGAAACATTTTCCGTCTTGCGCGCAATCTTGTCGATTTCATCGATGTAAACGATCCCCTTCTGGGCGCGTTTCACATCGAAATCGGCGCTCTGCAACAAGCGGAGCACAATGTTTTCGACATCCTCGCCCACATAACCCGCCTCGGTGAGGGTGGTGGCGTCGGCGATCGCGAAAGGCACATCCAGAACACGGGCCAGGGAGCGGGCCAGCAGGGTCTTCCCCGAGCCGGTGTTGCCGATGAGCATGATGTTGCTCTTCTCGATTTCCACGTCGCCCGCCCGGGCGTTGGACCATTCCTCCTGCCCTTTGTTGACCGGTTCGGAGAGGATGCGCTTGTAGTGATTGTGCACCGCCACCGCGAGGGTCTTCTTGGCGTGATCCTGCCCGACGCAGTGCAAATCCAAATGTTTTTTAATGTCGAGCGGCTTGGGAACGGTGGTTCCGGCGGTCGATGAACTCTTGGTTTTCGACGCGGACTCCGGCGCGAGTTCCTTTTCGAGGACGCTCTTGCAAAGAAGAACGCAGTTGTCGCAGATGTAAACGCCCGGTCCTTGGATGAGTTTTTTGACTTCTGCGTGGGATTTGCCGCAGAAGCTGCAGAGGGTGAGGTTTGTGGGGCGGGCCATGGTGATTGAGAGCGGTCGGAGGCGCGTCTGTTGGTTGGGTTCAGTTGGGAACGGACGTCTTGTCTGGCAATCCCGGAACATCCTTGCGTGAAGCCACGACTTGATCCACGAGCCCGAACGCTTTGGCCTCGTCGGGACTCATGAAGTTGTCGCGGTCACAAGCTTTCTCCACAACCTCCACCGGCTGGCCGGTGTGGCGGGCAATAATTTCATTGAGGCGCTTTTTGAGGCGCAGCATGTATTTCACGCGGATCTCCACGTCGCTGGCCTGTCCCTCGGCCCCGCCGAGCACCTGGTGGATCATGACGTTCGAATTCGGCAGCGCAAACCGCTTGCCCTTCGTTCCGCCGCAAAGCAGCACCGCGCCCATGCTCGCCGCCTGCCCGATGCAATACGTGTTCACGTCGCACGTCATGAATTGCATCGTGTCGTAAATCGCCAGCCCCGACGACACGCTGCCGCCCGGCGAGTTGATGTAGAGATGCACATCCTTTTTCGGATCGGTCATTTGCAGAAACAACAGCTGCGCGATGATGACGTTCGACACCATGTCGTCAATGGGCGTGCCCAAAAAAACAATCCGGTCCACCAGCAGGCGCGAGTAGATATCGTAGCCTCGTTCGCCACGGCCGGTTTGTTCGATGACATGGGGGATGAGAAAATTGTTCATGATGCCTTCAGTGGCTTGGGATCCTATATTCTATTTTGGTCTCGATTGAGTAATTGCAAACTACTCCAAGCCAGAGCGAACCGTCAAGCGTAGCACGTCCGTAACACGCGTACCGTAAATTCCCCTACCTGCGCATTTGGATTGCCGCGGCCCGCCCCCCGCGGATTAGGCGTGCCGGGCCCGGGGACTTTGCGTAAAACCACCCCCGTGCAAATGGCCCTCGAACATATCGGCGTCGCCGCTCGCGACCCGGCCGCACTCCGGGATTGGTATGTGCGCGTCCTCGGAGCTTCCCTCCGCGCGGACAACGCCGCGCAGCCGCCCGCCGTCATGCTCTCCTTTCCCGATGGATCGCTCCTGGAAATTTATCCCGCCGCCGCCAGCCCTCCCGTTTCCCTCCCCAATTCCCACGCCGGATGGCGCCACCTGGCCCTCCGCGTCGATTCCCTCGAAGAGGCCCGCGCCCTGCTCGCCGACCGCGGTGTCGCTATCACTGAGCCGGTCAAGCCTGCCGGCTGGGGCGGCAAGGTCCTTTTTTTTTCCGACCCCGAGGGCAACTTGCTCCATCTCGTCGAGCATTCCGTCGACTCGCCGTTTTTTGAAATTCCAAAATAATGTCCGCCGAGCCATTCGATCCGCGGACCACCGCTCCATTTGCCGGCAAATCCATGACCATCGCCGACCTGCATTCGAACGAGGAACTTCGCCAGCACGAATTTCCCGTGACGCGGAATCACGCCTTCCTGGCGCACGCCGGCGTTTGCCCCCTGCCCCGTCGCGTTGTTGAGCGCATCGATGCCTGCGCCCGGGCTGCCGCCCTTGGCGACCAGGAGGATTCGTTCGGCACTGGTCGATTCCAGCATGTCCGTCAACTCGCCGCCCGCCTGCTGAACGCGCAAATGGACGAGATTGCGCTGGTCGGCCCCACCTCCCTCGCCCTGAGTTTCGTCGCCGCAGGCCTCCCGCTCCGCAAGGGCGACAACATCCTCATCTATCACGACGATTATCCATCCAATGTTTATCCCTGGATGGCCCTCGCGTCGCGCGGAGTCGAAGTGCGCCTGATGAACATCCGCGAACTGGGCCGCATCCGGTCGATCGATGTCCAGGGGCAAACGGACGAACACACCCGCCTCGTGGCTCTCGCGTCGTGTCATTTCATTACCGGCTGCCGGCTGGATGTCCCGGGCATCGGCGCCTGGTTGCGCGAGCGGGGCATCCTGTTCTGTGTGGATGCCATTCAAACGCTGGGCGCCCTCCCGACGACCGTCGAGCATGTCGACTTCCTGGCAGCGGATGCGCACAAATGGCTGCTGGGTCCCTGCGCCTCTGGAATTTTTTATGTTCGCAAGGCACTGCAGGAGCGACTGCGGCCGACGGTGTTTGGCTGGCACAATGTGCGTTGCCCCAATTACGTCGCGCAGGAACAAATCGTTCATCCACCGGACGCGCGCCGTTACGAGGCCGGCAGCGCCAATCTTGTCGGGCTCGCCGGGCTCGAGGCCGCCCTCGAAATCATCCTGGAAATCGGCGTGGAAAATATCGCCAGCGAACTCCTTCGCAAACGCGCCTGGCTCATCCCGGCCCTGCAAGCCAAAGGCTGCGTCGTCCTCAATGCCGATGCGGCCCCGGCGCAGGCCAGCGGGATCGTCAGCTTCCATAAACCGGGCGCCGAGTTGCCGGCCCTGCACCAGAGGCTGACGGACGCCCGCGTCGTCACTTCGCTTCGCGCGGATCGCACGGGCCGGCAGTACCTCCGGCTCTCGCCTCATTTCTATAATACCGACGCCGAGTTGCAGCGCGTCGTGGAGATCCTGTGAACTTCGATGTGACTCCAGCTCCGCTGCGATCCGCTCGCCAGTCTCAAATTGAATGCGCCCCCACGACGGCGCGTCTGCTCGGCAACGGCATGATGCCCGCCCCGCAAATCATCGATACTCGTCGAACGCCTCGCTGCTTTCACAATTCGCACCCAGAATTTCCGGCCATATCCTTTCCATGATCTCACTTCACCATCATTTCGCGGCGCTCGTGCTGCTCGGAGGTCTGCTGCCCGCCGTCGCTGATCAATCCCTGGACGCTTTAAAACCGCAGCCGACTCTCCGGCGGGGTGCGACGCGCGCATTCCCCGCCAGCCGCCAGGCGGCCCAGCAACTCCTTGCCACCGTCGATGCAGGGGATGTCTATGCCAGTGCATATGGGCCCAAAAAATTGCTCCGGCTTGCGGACGCCATCGCGGTATCCGCTGATGGCGACGCCGGGGAGTTTCACCGGCAACTCGCGGCGCCGGGAAAGGCGCTCGAAGGCTTCGTGACCACCGGCACGCGCGCGCAAGGCATCGCGGTTCTCAAATCGCCCCGCGAGGAACGTCAAAAGTATCTCATCGATCCATCCACGCTCCGACAACTGCTTCAATCGGTTCGGTCCACAACATCTGGTCGTTCGGCAAACCCGGTGTTCATCGATCCCTCGACGGGATTGCGGCTGCTCGCCACGTCGGAAATCATCATCCGTCTCAAACCGGGAATCGACGGACCAAATTACTTCGGAGCGGATTGGGCGCGCGTCAAGCCGCTTTGGGGGACGACGGATCAATTCGTTCAGACTTTGCCGGGAGCCACCGCGGAGGAGATCCTCGAGGCGGTCAGCCGCCATGCCGCCGGAGCCGGAGTGGAATGGGCCGAACCCAACTTCATCATGCAGGTTGCCAAATCCTTCACGCCCGATGACGCACTCTTCATCGACCAATGGCACCTTCAGAACGCCGGCCAGTTTGGCGGCAAAACCGGCGCCGATGCCGGACTCACCGGCGCCTGGGACATCACTCTCGGCCGCAGCAATGTGGTCGTCGCGATCCTCGACGATGGCGTCCAACTCAACCATCCCGACCTTGCCGCCAATATCTTTATCAACGCCGGCGAAATTCCCGGCAATGGCCTCGATGACGACGGCAACGGCTTCGTCGATGACGTTCACGGCTGGGATTTTTTCGCCAATGACAACGATCCGAACCCGGCCAACAGCCTCGATAATCACGGCACCTCGCTCGCCGGGGTCATCGCCGCGGTTGGGAACAACGGCATCGGCGTCAGCGGCGTCGCCCCCGGCTGCCGGATCCTTCCACTGAAAATGCTGACGGGTGAGGATGGGATCCCGGTAAGCGAAGTGAGCCGGGTCCTGCATTACGCCGCAGGACTTAATCTTCAAGGGCGCTCCGTCTGGCGGGGCGCCGACATCATTAACATCAGCCTGACGTTTGCAAAAAGCGCCGTCGTGGACGCCGCGCTGACGGCCGCGGCGACAAAAGGACGCAACGGAAAAGGATGCGCGATATTTTGTGCGGCCGGCAATTCGGCAGGGGCGTGGGTACCGTTCGAGGTCGATTTTCCCGTGGCCGGCACCTACACCTTGCGCTGGGCATTCTCGAAGGATCCCAACGACATTTTCGAGGTCGGCGCCGACACGGTGTGGATCGATAATGTGATCTTTCCCGACGGCACGGTGGAATCCTTCGAACAGGGCGGATTGCCGCCCGGTTGGATCACGGGAGGCGCTTCGCCCTGGATCAATGTAGTCGACGGCGTCGGCGGCAACCATGCGCTCACCGGCTGGAACGGCCCGGGCTCCCACTCCCTTCGCGCCGGGCATCTGGCCGATTCTCAAACCAATTATGTCGAGGTCACCGCTGACATCGACGCCGGCACATTGCGCTTTTGGGCATGGACGGAGAGTGAAGCCGGGAACGTCGCCGGCGAATTCCAAGGATTCGATATCTTTCAGTTTATCGTGGACGGAAACGAGATTGACTACGACTTCGGCGTGCCGGTTCTCGAAACCGCAGTGGCATACCCGGCCAGCCATCCCTCCACGTTCGGTGTCGGCGCGAGCACGGACTTCGATTTCCGGGCAGACTACAGCCAGTTCGGAGCGACCCTGGATTTCGTCGCGCCCAGCGATGGCGGCAATGCAAACATCACGACCACCGATCGGACCGGCGCCGACGGCTACAACGGCGGCGCCAGTCCAGACGGGGATTACGCGTATGATTTCGGCGGCACGTCGGCCGCCACTCCCATCGCGTCCGGCATCGCGGCGTTGGTGCTCTCCACCAACCCCTACCTGACACTGGCCGAACTTCGCACCCTGCTCCGTTCCACGTGCGATCACATCGGCGACGTATTCTACGACGACACCGGCTTCAACGCCTTTTACGGCTATGGCCGGCTCAATGCCGAGACGGCGGTGAAACGTGCGCGGCCCAATATCATCGTTTCCATCACCGCGGCGCCCTCTCCGGTGGTGGTCGGCGATTCCCTCACGTATTCGATCAGCGTGCGAAACAGCGGACCGAGCATTTCCGGCCCCGTCAGCATCACCAACGAATTGCCGGCGGGCGTTGTGACGGGCGCCATCACGCCAGCGCCTTCCCAACGGATCGGCCGGCAGCTCATCTTTCATGCAACGAACATGCCCAGCGGCTCGCTGCTCTCCTACCGAATTGTCGTCACCAACCTCACCGTCGGCACCAATGTCGACATCGTCTCCGTCGGCACCGACATTCCTGAGTCCACAGTCGCCGACAACAGCGCCACGCACGTTGTCACTGTGCTTC
>JBEEGQ010000022.1:0-6573 GCA_041166945.1 Verrucomicrobiota bacterium | reverse complement strand
CCTCTCCTCCATTTCCGAAATGGAGGAGAGGGAGGGGGAGAGGAGGCGTTTCTGTGGGCAGGGTACCCGATAGAGCGTGAGAGGAGGCGCTCTTTGTTTCAGGGCGCATTGCCCGCACGAAGTCCGGGGAAATCTCTGCTGTGCCGGCACGGCCGCGAGCGGCGATTTTCCGGCATTCCTCCGATGCGCCCGCCTTCAAAACTTCCGCGCAGGCCGTCCCCTCGGGATATTTCAGGATGCCGTGCTGCTGGACAATCAACGCGCGGCGGAGGGGAATCATCATCAGGATGCCCAACAACGCTCCCAAAACAGAAACCAGAATCACTCGCGCCACTTCGAGATCAAATCCAAGAATCAGGATCGCAGGCATCGTGACGCCGACGCCGAACGCGATGGACTCCCCGGCGGAGCCGGCCGTCTGGACAATATTATTCTCGAGGATCGAGGCGTCGCGCGCTCCAAAATTGGAGAACACCCGGAACAACGCGATGGAAATCACGGCGACGGGGATCGATGCGCTGACCGTCAGGCCGGTCTTCAAAACGAGATACAGGGACGACGCTCCGAAAACCATGCCGAGCGCCGTTCCGATGAGAATGGGCAGCAGTCCCAATTCCGGCATGTGCGCCGATGCCGGAATGAAGGGCTGAAAGGGCGGCGGTTCGGGAGGCTTCATATTCGTGGCTTCAATGCGGCGTTAAGGATCGAATCGCCAATCTGGAACCGGAAGGTGGCGGGCCGCCCCCTCCCCGTTTTGGCCGTGCCCGAAAGTGCGGGGATTCTTGAAGCGAATCCAAGGACGCCCTGGGGAATGGGATCTCATTTTGGACGCTTGCCGGTCACGAGCTCACTGACGAGGTTTTTGGCGTCATAAACTTTTCGCAACGCTTCGAGGATCCCGCGGGAATCGACGGATACCGCGCGCGCCACTTCGTCGGTGAAAATAAAATCGAGCACGAGCGACTGGATGTTGCCGTCGAAAATGATCCCGACGAGCTCGCCCTGCCGGTCCACAACGGGGCTGCCGGAATTGCCTCCGATGATATCGGCGGTGGAGACAAAATTGAACGGCGTTTTCAGATTCAGCCGCGGTTTCCTGTCCAGCCAGACTTTAGGCAGGTCGAAGGGCGGACGATATTCCTGGTCGGTGGCGCGCTCGTAAAGTCCCGAGAAAATCGTATGCGCGGGAACGTGCTGCCCACTTTCCTCGTAGCCCTTCACGGTTCCGTAGGCGAGCCGCAGTGTGAATGTGGCATCGGGATAGTTGTTGGTGCCTTCCAAGGCGAAGCGGGCTTTCGCTATTCTCGCATGCGCCTGTTGTTTCACCTCGCCCTGGGTTTCCATGATTTTGCGCACGGCCCGCGCCTGCTGGTCCACCATTTGTGCCAGCTCGATCATCGGGTCTCGCGTCGCGGCCAACGCCGGGGCGCCTCCCTGATACAGCCCTCGACGGAACGCGACATTTTTCACCTGCGTTCCGTGGACGAGCTGGGCGGCGCGATCGCGCGGCGATTTGCCGGCGAGAATTTGGCGGACCAACGGATCCGTGACGCCCATTTCCTCTGCAAGAAACGTGAGCGAATCCGCCAGCTGCAACTCTTCGAGGTCGTCGTAGATGGGTTTGTCCGAAAAGAGCTGGAGCTCGAGGGAGGGACGGCTGGACTCGACAAACTCACGAAGCCGTTCGCCGTTGGGCTTGGGGCGCTCCTCGCCGGCGCGCAGCAGGGATCGAGCGATGCCGAAAAGATCGCCGTGAAATGCTGAGTTGCCTTCGATCAGGTTATAAAGGCGCGCATTCTCCGCCATCAGTTTTTGGGCTGCAGCGATTCGTTCCCAGGCATCGCGGGCCTCCTTGAATTCCTCCCGGTCGTTCACCGAATCGCGCAGCTTTTTCTCCGCGGCGGCTTTCCTGGCGATGACCGCGGGATCGAGCAATCCTTCGAGCCGGCCCTTGCTGGCCTTCCGGCTGTTTTGCACGCTGAACAGAATTTTTTTGGCCCGCCGCGCATTTTCCTGGCTGCGGCCGCTGTAGGAAGTGAGCAGCACCTCCTGCCGGTTAAGGCCGCTGAGGGTTTTCGGCAGGCGATAATCACGCACATACGCCAGCTCATCCATCGTCAACAGCCGGCTCGTCCGGGCGGGATGGCCCGACACAAATACCAGGTCGTTTTCCGCCGTCCCGCGCGTGCTCCATTTCAAATAATCCGGAAACTTCGCGGGCCTCCCGTTTTCGTAGGCCCGAAAAAACGAGATATCGAGATCGAACCGCGGGTATTCGAAATTATCCGGGTCGCCACCGTAAAAGGCAATTTGTTGCTCGGGGGCGAAGACAAGCCGGACATCAGTGTAGCGCTTGAATCGATAGAGATGATACTGGCCGCCCTGATAAAGTGTGATGACATCGCTCCGCAATCCGGTTTTGTCCTGCGATTCCTTTTCAATCTCCGCCGTGATCGATCGTCGCGCCCGGAAGGCAGCCTCGTCCGAAAGCCCCGGTTTCACCGCGGCGTTTACGCGCTCCGTGACATCCTCGATGCTCATCAGGATGTTCAATTCCAGATCCCGCGCCGGCTTTTCCTCGGCCAGCGTTCGCGCGGAAAAGCCTTTCCTGAGATAATCATTTTCCCGGGTGCTGATCTTTTGGAGCGCGTCGGCACCGACATGATGATTCGACATGATCAGACCGTCCTCGGAAACGACCTCTCCCGAGCCGCCACTGTTGAAGCGCACCGACGCCTTTTGGACGTGCGCCAGCCAGGCGTCGGTGACGTCAAAGCCGTAGCGCTCCTTGAGCAGCGCGCGGGGTGGCGCGTTGAAAAGCCACATGCCTTCATCGGCGTGAATTCCCGGGGCATGGGCGGCGAGCATCAGGCCGGTCCAGAGCAGCAGCGAAGTTGGTTTCGTTCTCATGTTCTTGTTTATGCCTGGCGCGGAGTATTCCGGCACCCGCCCCGCTGTTCAACTGCGAATCCCCGGGTGGGCGCACAACGATCTCCCGAATTCACCTCACAAGAGCGCGATCACAAACAGGGCGGCATCCACATTCCATGCGCTGCTGGGTTGTTCGGTGTCCACCCTTTAGGGTGTCCGGGCCCCGTCTTGACGCGAGCCGCCATTTCCGGTGTTGTCCATCGATGCCCGTGAACCGTCCAGCGTGTTTTCTGTTGATGCTTTTAAGCGCCCTCCCATGTTCCGCGGCGGCGGCGCAGGTTTCCACCGCGGAGCTGTTACAGAAGGCGGACGCGGCATGGAAAAAAGGGCAGCGTGCGGAGGCGATAGCGCTGACCACCCGGGCCATTTCAAGCGACCCGGGAAATCTCAAGGCGATCGCGTTGCGCGGCCGGTATCATTATGACCTGCGGGAGGACAACGAAGCCGTGACGGATTTTGATGTCGTTATCAAACAAGATCCACGCGCCTCGGGCATTTTCCAGCTTCGGGGCTGGTCGAAGTTCCGGCTGGGAAAATTCGAGGAGTCCATTGCGGACTTCGATCGCGTCATCGCGCTGTTGCCGTCGGAGGAACCGCAGCATTGGCAGCGGGGCATCGTCTATTATTATGCAAAACGTTTCGGCGACGGCCGGAAGCAATTCGAGCTTCATCAAACGGTCAATCCGAATGACGTGGAAAACGCCGCCTGGCATTTTCTTTGCGTTGCGCGGCTGGATGGGATTGGCAAGGCGCGGGCCGCGCTGATTCCGATCGCCGGGGATGTTCGCATCCCGATGATGGAGGTCCATTCGCTTTTCGCGGGAAAAGCCACGCCATCCGAAGTGTTAAAGGCGGCTGAAGCCGGCGAGACCAATTCCGCGCGACGCAACAACCAGCTCTTCTACGCCCACCTTTATCTTGGCCTTTATTTCGAAGCCGTAGGGGAGGCGATGAAATCGGGGGAACACATTTTCAAAGCGGCGACGGATTACAAAACCGAAGGCCCGATGGGCGACGTGGCGCGTGTGCATGCGGCGATTTTGAGAAAGCAGCGGAAGTAACGATCTGAGGTCCCATGGCTGAATCCCAAAGGGATTCTGTCGCAAAGCCCAAGGTTGCGAGGCACGAGCTACCTTGGGTGAAACGAGCCAGAGGCCTCAACCCCGATGGGGTTGCGGACTTCCCTGGACTTCTCCCAGGGTAGCCCGTCGGCCGGGCAACCCTGGGCATGGGGCGAAATCCCTTCGGGATTTTCCGGGACCGGCGTGCCCCAACGGGGCAACGGCCCACAGCCCAAGGTTGGCGCCTGGCGCCTACCTTGGGTAAGCGTGGAAGATCAGGCCAACGCCAACGGCGTTGCGGAAGCTGGGCAGGAATTGCTTTCCTGCGGGTGCGATTCTCTTGCAACCTTCAGTTCATGCGCATCATGGCTTTGGATTACGGAACAAAACGCATCGGTGTCGCGATCAGCGACGAGCTGAAAATGATCGCCCAACCACTCGAATTCATTGCAGCGGAAAGGTTCGAGGCGGTTGTGGCCCGATTGCAGCAGTTATTCGCAGACAAGCCGTGTAAACTCGTCGTCGTCGGGCTGCCGAGAAACATGGACGGCACTTATGGGCCGGCGGCGGACAAGGTGCGGGCATTTGTGGAACGGCTGAAGGGGACGCTGGCGGTGCCGGTGCGCACGTGGGACGAGCGGCTGACCTCCGCGCAGGCGAATCGGGTGCTGCTTGCGGCGAATGTCCGGCGCGACCAAAGGAAGCAAAAGGTGGATGCCATGGCGGCGGCAATTCTGCTCCAAAGTTTTCTCGATTCGTCCGAAGCAAATCCAGGTCTCGCGGAACGTTAAGGCGGCGGACATCCTGGCGGGGATGCGAACGTCTGGATGGCTTTTGGATTGTTTGTCGTGAATTCCCCGGGTCATCGTGCCGGGAGTTGTGACCGGCCTGAAACTCAAATTGACCATTGCGTATGATGGCGCCGCCTACCAGGGCTGGCAGGTGCAAAAGACCGGTGTCGGGGTGCAGCAAAAAATTGAGGAAGCCCTGGAAAGGCTCTTTCCCACCGCCCAACGGCCGCGCAGTTCCAGCCGGACAGACACCGGCGTGCATGCGTTGGGCATGGTCGCTGAGGTGGAAATTCCGCGGGCGGAGTTCACGATGCCGCTCCGCCGCGTGGCGCTGGCGCTCAACTCGTTCCTTCCAGACGATATCCGGATCGTTTCGGTGCGCCGGGTTCCCACGACGTTCGACGCCCGGTTCGATGCGAGCGGCAAACAGTATCGATACTTCGTGTGGAACCATGGAACCATGAATCCACTGTTGCGCCACACGGCCTGGCACGTGCCCTTGAAACTGGACCTGACGGAAATGCGCCGGGGCGCGGCACACCTGACCGGCCGCCACGATTTTCGATCGTTTGCAGCCAACCATACGTACGAGATTGCCGACACGGTGCGCACCTTGAGCCGATGCGACATTTTGCGCAGCGGTCCGCTGCTGACGTTCATCATCGAAGGGGACGGTTTTTTGTACAAGATGTGCCGCGGGATCGTCGGGACGCTGGTGCAACTGGGTGGCGGCAAATTCACGGAAGCGGGATTGCGGCTGATGCTGGCCGCGCGCGACCGGCGCGCCGCCGGGATGTCGGCGCCGGCACATGGGCTTGTCCTTTGGAAGGTTTATTATCGAAAACGCGGAAAGAGGAAGGGACCCGGGAATGCCGCCACGTAAAATGGGCCAACTTATTTTCGGCGTCGCGGCGCCATCGGATGTTGCCGCATGAACGTCGTCCTTCTGGAGCCGGAAATTCCGCCGAACACCGGCAACGTGGCGCGGCTTTGCGCGGCCACCGGCACCCGGTTGCACCTCGTGGAACCCCTCGGATTCGACCTGGACGATCGCCAGCTCCAGCGGGCCGGCATGGATTACTGGCGTCATGTCGAATGGCTCCGCTGGAAAAATTGGGGGACGTTCAAGGCCGGCCTGCCGGCGGATGCCCAGTTGTGGTTCATTGAATCGGGCGGAGCGCGCCGCTACGTCGACGTCGCCTACCGCGCGGACGATTATCTCGTGTTTGGCCGGGAAACGGCAGGACTGCCGCCACAGCTCCTGGAGAAGAATCGCGATCGATGGTTGCGCATTCCGATGACTCATCCGAAGGCCCGTTCGTTGAACCTTTCCAATTGTGTCGCACTGGTCTTGTTCGAGGCGCTTCGCCAGCAGGGATTTGAGGGGGACATCGATCCGAAGTAGCCATAGCCTGGCAAGTCGACGGCTTCGCACTTGCCAACATTGTAGGGCCTCCGCATGTTCGCGTCATGCACTCCCACGAACTGCTGCGCGAAGTGTTCCAGACCACGAGCGCCAAGCAGGTGTCGAGCGACCTGGGGCTGTCGCTGTCATTGATTTATAAATGGGCTGAACCGCCCGACCATGTTTCCGGCAGCGGCGCGAGCAATCCGCTCGATCGCATCGATGCCCTGATTCGGTCCACGAACGACCCGCGGCTAGTTCAATGGATCGCCGAGCGGGCGGGCGGCTTTTTCATTCGCAACCCCAAATCGCTCAATCCGCATCCGGATTTTTTGATCCCGGCGACCAACGAGATCATCCAGGAGTTCGCCGATCTGCTGGCGGT
>JBEEGQ010000021.1:0-15134 GCA_041166945.1 Verrucomicrobiota bacterium | reverse complement strand
CGCTCGCCGGCCTGCTTTTTGTCGTCAATTCGTTCATCGTCGGCTGGCTCCAACTGGGCCCTGCCATCGCGGATGTCAGCGCGGCCATCGGGGCGTTATTGCTGGGCTGGCCCATCGTCATCACCGCGTTCCAGGACCTGCGGCGCGGCCGGCTGAGCACCAATGAACTCGTGGCCGTCGCCGTTGTCGCGTCGTTTGCCAGCGGCCATTACCAGGAGGCCGGTGTCGTTGCCTTCTTCATGCTGATGGGCGAGATCATCGAGACCCGCACCGCTGAAGGCGCGCGGATGTCCATCGAGTCCCTCATCAAACTCACACCCACCAAGGCCCGCCGGATCAAAGGCGGCGCCGAGGAGGAGGTCGCCGTCCAGGATCTCGCCGTCGGAGACCTCATCCGCATTCGGCCCGGCGACAACGTCGCGGCGGACGGCGTGATCACCAGCGGGCAGGGGACCTTCAACCAGGCCAACATCACGGGGGAATCGCTGCCGGTCGACAAAAAGACAGGCGACGAAGTTTTCGCGGGCACCATCAATCTGACGGGCGTGCTCGAAGTCAAAGTGACGCGCGCCGGAACAGACACGACGCTGGGAAGGGTTCGGGACCTCATTCTCGCGGCAGAAAAGACGAAGCTGCCCATCATGCGGATTGTGGACCAATACATGGGCTTTTACACACCGCTGGTGCTCGTGATCGGCGCGCTCGTCTGGGCCTTTACGAATGATCTCAGCCGCGTGATCGCTGTCTTCATCGTCTCCTGTCCGTGCGCGTTCATCCTGGCGACACCCACAGCGATGGTCGCTGCCCTCTCCGCCGCGGCGCGCCTTGGCATTCTCATCAAAAACGTTGCCGACATCGAACTGGCAGCTCGGATCAACGCCTTCATCTTTGACAAAACGGGCACGCTCACGACGGGCCGGCTGGCGGTCAGCCGTCTCGCACCCGCCGAGGGCATCGCGCCCGCCGAGCTGTTGCGCGTCGCTGCGTCCGCGGAAAAATACAGCAATCATCCCACGGCAAAAGCGCTGGCCCAGCTGGCAGGGGAAGCGGGTGTCCCGCTGGCCGAGCCGCTGGATTTCGCGGAAACCGCCGGGCGCGGCATCCAAGCCAAGGTGGACGGCGCCGTCATTCTCATTGGGCGCGCCGCATGGTTGAAAGATAATGGGATCCACGAGGACTTGATGAAGACGGTGGATTTGAACGAGACGGAAGGATGGAGCCTCATTTTCGTCGCGCGCGCCGGCCGTTGCATCGGGTGGGTGGGATTGCAGGATCAAACCCGTCCCGAAGCCCGCGAGGCGCTGGCCGATCTGAAGCTGACGGGGGTCCGCCGTATCGCCATGGTGAGCGGCGATCGCCAGCCGGTCGCCACACGCGTCGCCAAGGAGATTGGTTGCGACGAAGTCGTCGGTGAATGTCTCCCGCAAAACAAGGTCGAGTTCGTTCGCAGGATGAAAAGTCGCGGCTATCGCGTGGCGGTCGTCGGTGACGGCGTGAATGACGCCCCGGCATTGGCGGCCGGCGATCTGGGCGTGGCGATGGGCGCGGCGGGCAGCGAAGTGGCCATCCACAGCGCGACCATCGCGCTCATGAACAGCGATCTGCGCCGGCTGCCCGTGCTGGTGCGTCTCTCCCGCCAGACGCGCGCGGTGATCAATCAAAACTTTCTTATTGGCATCCTGTTCGTGCTCGGCGGCTTGGTGCTGGCCGCCTTGAAATTCATCAACCCCATCGTCGCCGCGCTCATGCACGTCGTCGGATCGTTGCTGGTCGTCTTCAACAGCGCCCGGCTCGTTCGTCATGGCGAAGAACTTGAACCATTCCATGGAACTCCCGCAGCACCGGCATCCGACGGCGCCGGCGAAAAAGTGATGCCCGTCGCCCCGCTGGCACCCAGGCCGGCGTGACGCCTTTGCGAGGTTCACCCATCGACGAACCGCCCAACAGCAGCCACGTGCAAGGACCACTTTGAAAACCGCCATCGACACAACCCCGGCGCCCGCCCGACGCGATCCACAATCCGCCGAGGCGGTCGTCGTCGTGCGCGGCCTTTCAAAAGTTTTCAAGGATTTCTGGGGCCGATCGAAGGCGCGCGCCGTCGATGGCGTCGACTTCGAGGTGCGGAAGGGCGAGGTGTTCGGGCTGCTGGGGCCGAATGGTTCCGGCAAATCGACCACCGTGAAAATGTTGCTCGGCCTGCTCCACCCGACCCGGGGTCACATCGAGGTCTTCGGAAAATCCCCGCGACACGTCGCGACAAAATCGCGCATCGGTTATCTGCCCGAGGAATCGTACCTCTACCGGTATTTGAATTCGCATGAGACGCTCGATTTTTTCGGAAACCTTTTTCACCTTCCCCCGGGCGACCGTCGGCAGCGCACCGAGCAACTGCTGGACATGGTCGGATTGACCCAGACCCGCACGCGCGCCGTGGGTGAATTTTCGAAGGGCATGCAGCGGCGCATCGGCCTGGCCCAGGCGTTGATCAATGATCCGGACCTGGTGATCCTGGATGAACCCACCGCGGGTCTCGACCCCATCGGTTGTCGTGAAGTGAAGGATCTGATTCTCGCACTCGCGAGGCGGGGGAAGACCGTTATCCTCAGCAGCCATCTGCTCTCCGATGTGGAGGATGTCTGCGATCGCGTCGTCATCTATTACGGCGGCCGGATCCAGGCGATGGGCACGCTGAAGGAATTGTTGTCCAATCGCGACGCCGTTCGCATCACCACTCCGCCGTTGTCGAAGGAAAAGATGCAGCAGGTGCTCGAATTGATCCGGGCCGATGTCGCCGAGGACCGGATCAAAATTGATAACCCGACCCAGAACCTCGAGAGCTATTTCCTGGATGTCGTTGCCCGCGCCCGCAGTGCGGACGCCCAGACGTCGGGCGCGCAATCCGGCGGCCAGGTGGCCGCTTATCTGCGGGGGAGCGAATCCGACGCGCCGGCGGCCACGGCCCGGATCCTGGATCGCCTGACGCTGCCTGCGGCCCGCGAACCCGATCCGGTGCCCGTTGCGGCTGCGGAACCTGCGGTGGACCGGTCCCGGCTGGAGTCCCTCGCAAAGCCTGCCGAGCCGGCGGCGGCTCCTGTTGCGCCAGCGTCCACCCCCGAACGTCCGACCGCAGTGGATCTTTCCGAGGCCAACACGAAGCTCTCCTCGTTGCTGAACAAACCAAAGGAGTAACTGCCCTGCGCAGCGCCCGTCGATGGCCTCCCGAAATCCAATCCTGCGCCTGCTGATCGGGATCGCTGTGATTCCCGCATTGCTCCGCTGGCTGCTCGGGCAGCGCATCTGGGCCGTGGCGGCGCTGACGTGGCGGGCGGCATTTCGTTTTCGCCTGTTCTGGGTGCTGACAATCCTGTTGTTGGGCTCGGTGGTGGTGTTGCCGTTGCTGATCCGCGACGACGGGACGGCACGCGGCTTCATCCAGATCATGCTTACCTATACGTTGAGCGTCATCACAGCGCTCCTCGGGTTCTCCACGCTCTGGCTGGCGTGCGGAACTTTGGCGCGGGACATTGAGGATTCCTCGATGCAAATGGTGGTCGTGAAACCGATTGGCCGCTGGCAGATCTGGCTTGGGAAATTCATCGGCATCATGATGCTCAATGCGGTGCTGCTGGCCCTGTCGGGCCTGAGCGTTTACGCATTGTTGCAGTGGCGGGCGAAACAGCTCGACCCACGCGAGCGTGTGATTTTGCGCAACGAAATTTTCGTCGCGCGCGCCGCCCTGAAGGAGCCATTGCCCGATATCGAAGGGACCGTGAACATCGCATTGCAAAAAGTGATGCGCGAGACGCCCCTGACGCCGCAGCAACAGGAGGAGACACGCCGGTTGTTGCGCGCGGACATCAGCAGCCGCCACCAGGACGTGCCTCCCAACCATCTTCGCCGATGGACGATCGAACTCGGATTGTTGAGGCACACCCTGCGCGACACCCCGATGTTCCTGCGGGTTAAGTTCCACACGGCGCAGACCAATAATGCGGGGACTTATCTGGGGTTGTGGAACATTGGGCCGCCCGACAGTCCGCAGGTTCGAAGCGTTCCCCAGAGCCTCGCGGCGGATACGTTTCATGAAATTGAAATTCCGCCCAATCTGTTCGATGCCTCGGGCAAGCTCACCATCGACTTTGAGAATCGGAACAACAGCGCGCTGAGTTTTCCACTCGATGAAGGATTGGAGGTGCTTTACCGCGAAGGCGGCTTTGGGCTCAATTTCATTCGCGGGCTGGGCATCGTTTATTGCTGGCTGGCGCTGCTGACGGCATTGGGCCTTGCGTCCGCCAGTCTCCTGTCGTTTCCGGTCGCCGCTTTCTGTTCGATCAGCCTGCTCCTGGTCTGTCTGTCGGGCGGCACTTTGTCGACCGTGGTCTCCGAAGGAACGGTGACCGGTCTTGATCACGAAACCGGGGCGGGCGGGGGTACGGTCGTGGATTTAGTGCTGCTGCCCTTTTTCAAGGCTCTGCTGGGTCTGGTCAAACTCGTTCAGGAAGTGTCACCGATCGAATCGCTGAGCACGGGACGCAGCATCACCTGGAGCCAGCTCGGAGGAGCATTCGCGAAGATTGTGCTGCTCCTAGGCGGGATCATTTCCCTCGTGGGCATCCTGTTTTTCACACGGCGTGAGCTGGCCACGACGCAATCCCAGAGCTGACATGCCACGGCGCCTCTACAAATTCACGCTCGTCTGCCTGGCGGCGTTGTTTGTGATCGCCGCCGCAACGTGCCAGCGCCGGATGAACCGGCAGCGGGCCGAGCTCGGGCTGACGCGGGTCGAGCCGCTGGAAAACGCGCCGCCGGTTCTCGCCTTCACAACGGTTGCCCTGGGCGGTTTTCGAGGGCTCATCGCCAATGCCCTCTGGATCCGCGCCAACGATCTGCAGCAGGAGGACAAATTCTTCGAGCAGGTGCAGCTCTCCAGCTGGATCACAAAACTCGAACCTCATTTTACCCAGGTCTGGCTCGTACAGTCCTGGAACATGGCCTACAACATCAGTGTCAAATTCCGCGATCCCTACGATCGCTGGCGCTGGGTGCAGCGCGGCATCGAGCTGCTTCGCGATGACGGCCTGCGTTTTAATCCGAAGGAAGCCCTCATCTACCGTGAGCTGGCCTGGTTTTATCAACATAAAATCGGCCAGAACCTCGATGATGCCCACCTGTTCTATAAGTTTGAACTCGCCCATGAAATGCAGCGAGTGCTCGGCGGAGGACGCCCCAATTTCGAGGAACTCCTCCATCCGCAATCCGACGAAGCGCGGGCGCGGGTCAAGGTCCTGCGTGAAAAATACAAAATGGATCCCGCCGTCATGCAGGAGGCGGACAAGCTTTACGGCCCGCTCGACTGGCGGCTCCCGGAGGCTTCGGCCATTTACTGGGCTGTCGTGGGCCTCGAGAAGTCCAACCGGAAGGATCTGGTGACATTGCGGCGGGTCATTTACCAATGCCTCCACATGCTGGTGATGCGCGGACGCATCGTGCTCGAGCAACCCGACGGCACCTATGTGTTTGGCCCCGATCTCAACAAGGTCACGGCGGCCAACGACGGCTACGAAAAGATGCTGGCCGAGGAGACTGAAAAGCCGATCGTCGTTCGCACCGCCCAACGCAATTTCCTCCGCGAGAGCGTTTACATCCTCTACACGAACAACCGATTGGCCGAGGCGGATAAATGGATGGCTGTGTTGAAACAGAAATATCCGGAGGCGGTTCCTCCCGATGAATCCGTCGAAACCTTCGCCTTGAAACGGCTGGCCGGGAGCATTACCGACATCGACCAAAAACGGACGGTCATCCTGCTGGACGGACTCTTGAAACAGCACTTCCACAACATGGCGATCGGGGAGGCCGATCGTTCCGCCGGCCTGCTGCTCATGGCCCGGAAGGTTTATGATTACTACCAGAGCAGCGTCCAGCGCCGCGCGGTCATCGCCTTGCGGCCGTTTCAGGATATGTATCAATCCGTGCTCAACGATCTCCTCGATCCCACCAACGGTCTGCCCCGGGTTTTTCGCGATCGCTTGCGAACTGAAAAGGGGTTGCCTCCCGAGCCGCTCCCGTCAACGAATGCTCCTCCCGTAATTCGTCCTTGAGAACGGAGGATTTGGGACAGGAACGGAAGTGCGAGAAAACCGCGGAGGCCTGGGGCGCGCCAACGAACTCCTTCGTCACGGAGCCACTGCTGAAGGCGTCAGACGACTTTCGTGCGGGCGGAGCTGATTTTGACCCACACTTTTTTGAAGGTGGGATCCTTGCGGAGGTTGCCGAGGTCGGGATCCTTCAGGAGCCATTTGAAATCGTCGAAGCCTCGGGAGATGGCGCGGGAAAGGGCGCCCATGGATTGATCGATCTGTTTGGCGAGGGAATAACTGCAAGCCAGGTTGTAAAGAACGGAAGGATCGTCGGGCGTCATGCGGGCGAGCTGTTCATCGGCCTGGAGACATTCCGAAAACTTGCTGCGCCGCGCGTAATCCTCGCTCAGGACGCGCCAGGCCTCGACGAATCGTTCGTCGCGTTGAATGACGCCCTCCATGAACCCGATTTCAATGTCGAGATCGCGCTGCTCTTTGCGCGTCAGTTTCCGCTTCGTGCTGGTCTTGTTCAACATGGCAACTTTCAAGCCTGCGCTTGAGCTCACGCCGTCGCCGGTTTTGCTTACACGGTGAATCTGCACCGGGTCCCGCGCGCCGTCCACTCATCGCGCTGCACTTTTCGTTCTGGATTCCCATCGGCCAAACAAAACCTTATCTTTAGTTCCGGTTGAAATGTTCGCCGAAAAACACAGCAAACGCCCCGAAATTAAATTGAGACCCCGCGCCAGCCGGCTCCTTGACCCCGTTCGCTTGCGGCCATGATCGCCTTTGTCACCGGCGCATCGGGATTCATCGGCGCCAACCTCGTCCACGAACTGATTGCCCGCGGACATCGAGTCAAGGCGTTGCTGCGTCCCCACGCCGATTTGCGCGGACTGGCGGGGGCCGACTACGAACGGGTCGAGGGAGACATCTCGGATCCGTCGCGGCTGTCCGCAGCCCTGCGGGGATGTGACTGGTGTTTCCACGTCGCGGCGAGCTATCACCTTTGGCTGCCGGATTACGCCCCGATGTACGCTGCCAACGTCGAGGGCACGCGTCATGTCCTCGATGCCGCCGTGAGCGCCGGATGTTCCCGGATCATTTACACGAGCACCGTCGGCTGCATCGGCCTCCCGCGCGCCGCTCATGGCGTTGTCACGCCCACCGACGAGACCACGCCGGTGTCCGAGGCGCAGATGCGGAACCATTACAAGCTTTCGAAGTGGCGGGCGGAGATGGTCGCGCGCGATTTCGCCGCAAAGGGCGCTCCGATTGTCATCGTGAATCCCAGCGCGCCAGTGGGCCCGCGCGATGTGAAACCCACCCCCACCGGCCGGGTGATCGTCGATTTTCTGAACGGCGCGCTGCCCGCTTATCTGGACACCGGGCTGAACTGGGTGCATGTGCGGGATGTGGCCGCCGGGCACGTGCTGGCTGCGGAAAAGGGCCGCATAGGGGAACGTTACATCCTGGGAAATGCCGGGGGAAATTGGACGATGAAAGAGGCGTTGGATGTGCTCGGGTCGCTGACCGGCCTGCCGGCGCCGGGATTTCGGGTTCCCTACTCCGTGGCCTGGGCCGCCGCGCACGTGGATGAACTCCTCTCGAAGTTCACCGGCAGGCCCCCGAAGGCGCCCCTCGCGGGAGTGCGCATGGCGAAATACAAAATGTTTTTCAATCCGGCCAAGGCGATCCGGGAATTGCAGCTGCCGCAAACGCCGCCGCGTCAGGCGTTGGCGGATGCGGTGGAATGGTTCCAAAAAAATGGGATGGTCTCCCGGCGTGCTGCCTGCGGAGTCGGTCGGGGCTAATCGCCCAGCTTCCACTCGTTGCCAACACGGCGCAGCGGGAGCGGAGTGGGTTCCCCATCCGCCACGAATTGGACGAGAACCTCGATGCGGTCCGGGTTCGGGCCCTTCGGTCGCGTGCCCGCGATCCGGAATGCCGAGAGTTTGTTTAACTTGCCGAATTCCTGATCGAACCTTTTGCGAAAGACATCCGGATCCCGTTCGAGCTCCTGGCGCATGCTTTCGGCGTCCTTGGGCGACATGCAACCCATCAGCTGTTGCGGATCCCCCGACGCAATCGCCGTCAGGAAACTTTGAACCGTTGCCTCGGGGGTGGCAAAACCGGCGAAGGCCCATTTCTCCCGCGGGATGGAACCTTCGACATCGGCCAGGCGACGCGGTTTAAATTTGCCGGACTGGATTTCGTCGGCAAGCCGTTGATTCGCGGCGCGCAATTTTTCGGCTTCGAGTTGTTGACCGCGCAATTGACCGGCCTGGTTCCGCAACCGCAGCAGTTCGGTGGTGTCACTGCGTTCGATGACGGGCGCCGTTGTCCGCAGTTTTGAGAGCTCCGCATTCTCTGCGGCGAGCCTGCCAGCCTCCTGGTTTTCCAGAAGGAGCGTCTCATTGGCGGCGCGCAGGCGCGCGGATTCGGCGCGTTCCCAAAAAAACGCCACCCCCAGGGCGCCTAATAAAATCAGGATGAAAAATCCCTTCATGGCTGGGCGTTGAGGCGGATGATTTTAAATTTTCCGTCCACTTTCTCCACACGGTGAGTGGCAGCATCCAGTTGATGGGCGCTGCCATCGGTAAGGCCGACGTTGTTATGGATGGCGCAGCGAACAAAAACAACCTGCGGATCGCCGCTATCCACGCCAGGCGACAACAATTCGTAGCCAACGCTGCTGCCGTCGAAATCCTGCCAGGAGTTCGCCCGGTTCCGTGACGTGTCCGCGTTGCAGGTCAGGATCCGAGGCGTGTTCAACTCATTGCTCATCACCAGAAAACTGGACGGCAACACATGCAATTCCGGGTGATCGTTCTCCCAGAGCCTGGCGGCCAGGCAGATCTGTTTGATATTGCTGATGCAATTGATGCGTTGGGCGCGGTTCTTACTCTCGGCAAACGGATCCACCTCGGATACCGTCCCGGCCCGTGCCGCGGCGGCGGATCTTTCTGCCTGCAAACGCTGGGCTTCAGCGCGCAACGCCGGAAGTTCCTTTGCCGATTCAAGCAGCCTGGCTACTTCGCTTCGCAAGCGGGCGGTCTCCTGCTGGTCCTTCCCGGCACGCTCCGCATCCGTCGCCGCGGCCCTCAGCTGTTGAAGCTCCGCATTTTCCTGGCGGAGTTGTTCCAATCCTGCGACCGCCGCACGGCGCACGGCGTTTTCGCGACGGACGCTCAGGAGGTCAGCGGTCTGCCACACGATTGCTGCCAGGCACGCCAACAACACCACGATGTAGAACAATGGCGGTCCGCGGCGGCGGGGAGCCGTGACACTGGGTGCGGGTGATGTCGCCGGAGGTTGCATTGTGATAACCGCTATTTGGATGGGGCCATTTCACAATCCTCACGCGGGAGAGTGGAGAAGGCCCGGATTAAACTCGATCTTCACATCCCCATGATTTGGTAGCCGCTGTCGACGTAGATCACCTGGCCTGTAATGGCTCCCGCGCCGTCGCTGGCCAGGAACACACCGGTGGCCCCCAGTTCATCGGGAAGGACATTGCGTTTGAGCGGCGAGTGAGCCTCGTAATGTTTGAGCATGTCGGTGAACCCGGCGATGCCTCGGGCCGCGAGCGTGTTCATCGGCCCGGCGCTGATGCAGTTCACCCGGATTTTTTTCGGACCCAAATCGTAGGCCAGGTAGCGGGTGCTGGCCTCGAGGGACGCCTTGGCCACGCCCATCACGTTGTAGTGCGGTACAACCTTCTCCGCGCCGTAGTAGCTCATCGCCACAATGCTTCCTCCGTCGGTCATCAATGGCGCGGCGCCCCGCGCAAGGGCGACAAGGGAGTAGGCGCTGATGTCATGGGCGATGCGGTAGGCTTCGCGGGTGGTGTTGACAAATTCACCCTCGAGCGCCTCCTTGGGCGCGAATGCCACCGAATGCAAAAGAAGATGAAGCTTGCCCAACCGCTGGCCTGTCTCGCTGAAAACGCGAGCGATGTCATCGTCCCGGGTCACGTCGCATTGCATAATGAGGGTGTCGCTGCCGAATGTGCCGGCCAGGTCCTCGACGTTTTCCTTCAAGCGTTCGCCCTGGTAGGTGAAGGCGAGCTTCGCGCCGGCCTTGTGCCAGGCTTGCGCGATGGCCCATGCGATGGAGCGTTTGTTGGCGACCCCGAAAACGATGCCTAGTTTTCCTGCGAGTGATGACATGGTGTTGAGTTCTGTTGCAATGGTTCCAACGACACGGGTAGCACTAGGGAAATCCGGGCGACGTGGCAAGGGAGGAAATCATCCCGTCAGCGCCGACAACGGCGCATCCAGAGCAGCACCGCCAGACCCCCGCAGAGGAGACTGCACACCGCCCAAATCCCCGCGCGCGGCGTCGCCGGGGCCAGGTAACCGGTCACTGCGCCTACGGCAGGCCCCACGAAAAGCCCGATTCCAATCAGCATCTCGTGGTACCCCCCGTGTTCACCCTGCGTCTCCGAACCGACGTCCATTGAATAAAACAGGGACGAGTAATAGATGAGCCCCACGGCAAAACCAAATATCAATTGCGCGATCACGAGAGCCGCGAGACTGCTCGTGGAGAGCAACACCAGGAAACTGGCAATCATCACCACATACATGCCACTCAGCCAGCGGAACGCGTAATGCCACGCTGTCCATCGCCAGAGCAGAACAAACGCGGCGAGCCGCGCAAACATCCACACCGAGGCCACAAACCCCGCCAGCGTGGTGGTCAGATGAAAGCGCGACGCCAGCTCGGGGATCAACGGGATGAGCGTGTTCATCGCGACATACGCAAATGGATTGACCACCCAGGCCATGTGCAGAAATGCCCTGGCCAATGCCGGGCTGACATGATGCCGCGCAAAATCGGAGTCCTCTCCGCTCACGACGGGAGCCGGCAGCGGCGGGGTTGGAGATTTTTTTGCGCTTTTTTCGAGGCGATGCGCCAGCAGCCATTGAAATCCGTGCACGCACGCGGGGAGCCAAAAAAGGCTCGCGTGCCCGAGCGCCTCCTGGAGGGCGCCACCGGTAAAATAGGCCACCGCCGCGCCGCTCGACCAGACCACGTTGTAAATGCCCACCATCCTTGCCACACCGACCCGACTTCCGCTTTCGCTGGTCAGAGCCTCCAGGGGCGCCCATGTGAAACAGACGGCCATTGTCCAGACCGACAGCACCACAATAACGGCTGCCAGGCCGTGGAGAATCGTCCCGGCGCACAATGCCACTGTCATCACGCCCAAACCCAGTTTGAGCGCCGCGAAATATCCGCGCGCCTGCGCAAACCGTCCTCCATACCACGATGCGGGGATGTAAATGGCGCCGACTAACGCGGCCACCAGGAGGTTTTGGCGGCTGGTAAAACCGCAGGCGTCGCGCAGATGAAAAAAGAGGTAGTTGCTGTAGTAGGCAACCGCGTAGATATGAAGCCACGTGAGAATGCAGTAACCGGCTTTCAGTCGGGAACGATGCATCGATGGGGTCAGCGTGAAACTCGAGCTTCCGCGGCCGGAATCTCCTCCAATGCTTTGCGGCAATACCATTTCACGGCATCGCTCATCGGCGGGGTCAACGAGTCGAGCTCCTCGGAGTTGCACCAGCGAATGTCGTGATGCTCCTCGGACGCCAGGGTCAGGCTGCCCTGTTTTGGTCGCGCCCAATAAATCATCCCGATATGCTCGTGCGTCTCGCTGATACGATGAATGTCGAGAAACCGGGGGCTGAGCAACGCGCGGGTGCCAGGCTCGGTCGTGGGCGGCCGTTCGCCGATGAGTTGCACGTCGAAACCACTCTCTTCCTTCGCCTCGCGCAACGCCGCCGCCTCCGGATCTTCGTCCAGCTCGATATGGCCACCCAGCGGCAGCCACTTGTCCAGCCGGCGATGGTGGATGAGCAAAACCCGATGTTCGTGCACGACGAAAATCGCCACGGTAAAATCAATTTTTTCGTGAATGTGCGGCACCGCGCGCGGAGTGAAGCATGAACCCGCCGCACGGGCAATGCGGCAGGGGTGGGGACGGCCCGTCCCTGCCCCAAGACCCACGTCCAATTCTATTTGTCCCTGGCTGCGGCGGATTTAGTCTTACGCCATGCAATTCATTGCGCGACTTAAGTGTCTTGGGATGCCGCTGGCTGCTCTCATCGGCATCGCCGCCTCGCAGGCCGCGGAAACAGACCCTCGCGTCTTTGCTGTCCGGCCCGGCGCAGTTTCCAAAGCCCGCAAGCGGCTGGCGGCGAAGGACCCAGCGCTCGAGCCGGCGCGCCGGAGGCTCATCGCGGACGCCGACAAGGTGTTGCACTTAAAGCCTCCGTCGGTGATCGACAAACCGAAGCCGGGCGCCAGCGGCGACAAGCATGATTATTTCAGCACCGCGATTTACTTCTGGCCGGATCCCGCCAGCAAAAACGGGCTCCCGTATATCCGCAGGGACGGCCAGCGGAATCCCGAAAGCCACAACGAGAATTCCGATTCGCCGCGCCTGGGTCGAATGGCGTCGGCGTCGCATACGCTCGCGCTGGCCTACTACTTCACGGGACGCGAAGCTTATGCTCAACAGGCCGCGCAGTTGATGCGCGCGTGGTTCCTCGTGCCTGCCACCCGCATGAACCCCAACTTCAACCAGGCCCAGGCCATCCCCGGCGTGAACGACGGCCGCGGCATCGGCATGATCGAAAGCCGCAGCCTCACCTCCGTCGCCGACGCCGCAGGCCTTCTGGCCGGCTCGAGACATTGGACTGCCGCGGACCAGGAAGGGTTGGTGACATGGATGCGCGAATTCCTGGACTGGGCGCAGTCCAGCAAAAATGGGCGCGATGAGGCTGCGGCGAAAAATAACCACGGCACATTTTACGATGAACAGGTTGTGCACATGGCGTTGTTCACCGGCCAGACCAACCTGGCGCGCCGGATCCTCGAGACAGCGAAGACGCGGCGTATCTGTTCGCAAATAAAGCCCGATGGCAGCCAGCCACTGGAGCTGGCCCGCGCCGATTCTTTTGGCTACTCGCGCTTTAATGTGCAGGCGTTCTTCGCCCTGGCCACATTGGCGGAACATATGGAAATCGATTTGTGGCACTTTCAATGTCCGGACGGCGGGAGCATCCGGCAGGCCCTCGATTTCCTGATCCCATACGTCGAGCAGCCGGGGAAGCCGTGGCCCTATGAGCATGAAAAAAAACAGAGCCGGGCGCTCGGCGGACTGCTGTGGGAGGCCCGAGCGGTTTACGGTGACACGCCCTATTTGAACGTCCTCCGCAAAACGTCCGGCTACGAGCAGCAGCGCGAAGCTCTGTTCCAATCCCGGTGACACCCCCAAAGGACATGGGCGCTCCCTCCGCCGCTCCTGCCGCGCGCGTGCTGACTTTCAAGGAAGGTTGGCTATGGACCATGCTCGCGGTCGCTTCCTTCCAGGTGGCCTGCTCTTTTTCGGCCTGCGCATTTGTGTTTGCCTTTCACCTGTTCTGCATCCTCCAACTTTCGCGTGTGCGCACGAACCGCGGGGCAATGCGCCTGGGCATGGGGATTGGGCCGCTGATCTATGGGCCGAAACTGCTGTTTTTCTGGACTGTTTTTGGGCCGACCGCGATTGCGCTCTGGCTGGTGCTCGCGTTTTGGCTGGGGCTGTTCCTTGTGATGATGCGATCTTGCCGCGAGCGGTTCGGCGAACGCTGGGCCGCGGTCGCCGCGCCGATTCTCTGGACCGGCCTCGAGTATTTCCGCAGCGAACTTTACTACCTGCGCTTCTCGTGGTTGAACGCGGGTTACGCATTCGCCTGGTCGCCCATCCTGCCCGTCGTAAAATTCCTCGGCATGTACGGCCTCGGTTTCGTCCTTATGACGCTGGCGAGTATTGCATCTGGCCTGACCGCCCGCGGCCGCCGCGGCGAGGAGGCGGGCTTGCTTGACCGTCAAGAGAGTCCCCTGATTCTTGAGGCGGGAGCGCCGGTCTCCGACGCGGCGCGAAACAGGCCACCCGCCCAGGCACGCCGGGTCGGAGGCCGGCGCTCCGAACGGCACGGTTCCATCGCAGGCGTCGCGGGCGCCCTGGCGCTGTTCGCCATGTTGGGCATCGTCACAAATCTCCCCGCCCTTCGCGCACCCTCTTCTGCGCCTGGAGCGGAGGAGAGGGGCGATAGGAGGATCCTGAAACGCCCTCTTCGCATTGCCGGCATACAGATGGAATTCCCCGGCGAACTCGAAGTAATTCAATCCTTGAACAAGCTCCACCGCGCCTATCCGCAAGCCCAATTGCTTGTCCTCAGCGAGTACTCCTTCAGCGACGGCCCGGTGCCCGACCGCGTCCGCGCGTGGTGTCGGACGAACCAGATTTACCTTGCCGCCGGCGCCAAGGACGAGCTGCCCGACGGTCGCTACTACAACACCATCTTCGTCATCGGCCCCAAAGGGGACATCGTTTTTCAACAGGCGAAGAAACAGCCCATCCAGTTCTTCAAAGATGGCCAGCCCGCGCCTGTGCAGCGCCTGTGGCATTCTCCGTGGGGCCGGCTGGGCATCTGTATTTGCTACGACCTGAGTTACACGCGCATAGTCGATGAACTCGTCCGCCAGGGCGCGCAGGCGCTCATCGTGCCGACGATGGACGTGGCGGATTGGGGCGAAGCGCAGCATCGCCTTCATTCGCGCGTGGCTCCCGTGCGGGCGGCCGAACACGGTCTGCAAATCTTTCGACTGGCCAGCTCGGGCATTTCGCAGTGGGTCGATGAACGCGGCGTGGTGCGCGCCTCGGCACCGTTCCCCGGCGAAGAGTCCATGCTTGCCGCCGAGCTGCAGCTTGTGGACAACGCCTCCCGTCCGCTCGATCGATTTCTGGCACCAACGGCGACGGCGTTGACCGTGCTGCTCGCCGCGTGGATAGCGGCGCTGGCGGTAAGGAAGACATTGAAAAACAGGGCATGAACCTCCTCTCCCCGTCCCTCTCCTCCGCTCCGAGCGGAGGAGACTGGAGTTTGGACATTTTTAGCTGGACTCAGCGCGACGCTTTTGCATAAATTGACGGCGTGAGCGCGATTTGTGTGCAAGGCCGGCTGCTGACCGAAGCAGACATCGAGAACATTCGAG
>JBEEGQ010000020.1:0-5160 GCA_041166945.1 Verrucomicrobiota bacterium | reverse complement strand
AAAGCCGCCGTATTTATGGTGACTGGAAAAGCGTATTACGATGATTTCGAGAGATTCCTCGCCAGGTTGGAAACTGTGTTTCCCCACATGCGAGTGAGGCAACTTGAGTTGGAACCGGCAATTTTCGGCGACGCCTCTTCGCCGGAGGAGGAAAAGCTGACCTTTAAATTGGAGCTGTTGACCTTGGTGAAAGCCAGCCCGACAGCGCCGTAGAACCATGTGTCCTGTTCCTTTCACACCGGGCTTCCTGCGTCGGGGCGAGATTGCCCTGCTGTCACTTGAATTCATTTCATCTCGTGTTGAGATCGGACGATGATCTCCTGAAGTGCACTGTGTGTAGATTATAATCCTATGCTAACGGACCTTTATGGAATCTCGCTGGCGTTGACGTCATTGCTGTTGCTGGCGGCCTTGCTTTGGTCTGTTCTTCTCCGGCGCAAGGTCAAAGAGCAGGCCGAGCGAATTCACGAGCAACTTCTGCGCGGGAGCGCGCTGGAAAAGAAGTACACCGACCTGTTCGAAAACGCCAATGACGTGATTTATACTCACGACATGCGGGGCCATTTCACTTCACTCAACAAGGCCGGCGAACGCGTGATCGGCTATTCCCACAAAGCAGCCCTGGGCATGTCCCTTCGCGACTTTGTGGTGCCCGAGCATCAGCAGCGGTTTGATGAATGGTTAAAAATCTGTCCCGACAGCAAAGCCAGTCCCAACTGTGAACTCACCATACTCTCCGCTACCCAACAACGCTCGACCCTGGAGGTCTGCGCCCGCCTCCTTCGACGTGAAGGACAACCACTCGAAATAGAGGGGATTGCGCGCAATATCACGGAGCGAAAGAAAGTTGAAGAGGCTCTGAGGCAATCCGAAGAACGGTTTTCCAGCGCTTTCAGGGTCAGTCCCGTCGCCATCGCAATTTGCGACGTGAGTGACAATCGTTATCAGGACGTGAACGAAAGCTTCATTCGCATGTTCGGCTACGAGCGCGAGGAGTTGGTGGGACGCACAGGTCGCGAGTTGGGCATTTGGTACGATTCATCCCAGGAGGCGGCCATCAATGAGATGGTCGCCGTGGGCCAGTCTGTTTGTGGTCTGGAATGCCATTTCAAAGCCAAATCCGGGAAACCCAGCATCGCTCTCGTTTTCGTGGAACGCATCCAACAGAGCAGCGCGTCTTCGTACCTGTTTGTCGCCCATGACATGACGGATCGTCTGAACCTGGAAACCCGCTTGCGCGAGGCGATGAAGATGGAAGCCGTCGGACGTTTGGCAGCAGGTGTCGCCCACGATTTTAACAACTTACTGACTGTCATCCAGGGACACACTGCTCTGGCACTCATGGGCCAGGTTGATCCGAAGAGGATGACCCACTCCCTGGAAGCGGTGTCCAACGCCTCCGAACGCGCCGCCCATCTTGTCCGCCAGCTTCTTACCTTTAGTCGCAAGCAGACCATGCAGCCCAAGATGGTGAATTTGAACGAGGTCATCAATAACGCCACAAAGATGCTGGGGCACTTGGTGACGCAGAATATCACCCTGAAATTTCATTACGCCCCGGACGTCCCTTCCACGGTCGCGGACGTGACCATGATGGACCAAGTCCTCATGAATCTGACAGTCAATGCACGGGATGCGATGCCCTCAGGAGGTTCGTTGACCATCAGCACGGCGGTGACACAGGTGGACGCTCGGTACGTAAAGAATCAGCTCGGCTCGCGTGAAGGTAAGTTCGTTTGCCTGAGCGTTACCGACACAGGCTGTGGGATGGATGTTCTGACACAAGCGCGCATCTTCGAACCATTCTTCACCACCAAAGAGGTGGGTAAAGGCACAGGGCTCGGATTGGCAACCGTATACGGAATCGCCAAACAGCATGAGGGCTGGATCGAGGTCTATAGCGATGTTGGCAAAGGGACCACTTTTCGAATTTACCTGCCCACGGACACGACCATTGCGCCGGCGCAGCCCCAAAGACCTCCTGCAAAACTGTTGGAAAAGGAGAACCAAACGATTCTACTGGTGGAGGATGATTCCAAAGTTGCCGACCTGGTTCGTGTTGTTTTAACCGGAAGCAAATACCGCGTGCTGGAGGCGCGTGACGGGATTGAAGCGCTGCAAGTTTGGAACGAGCAAAAGGGAGAGATAGATTTGCTGTTCACTGATATCATGTTGGGCAGCGGCATGTCGGGTCTGGAGGTCGCAGAAAACCTTCAGGCGCTCAAACCAGGCCTCAGGACCATCTATACCAGCGGTTACAGTCAGGAACTGGCCCGACATCGCAACGAAATGGATGAAGGGGTAAACTTCCTCGCAAAGCCCCACAGTCCTTCGAATCTGCTCAAAATTGTTGAGCGATCTTTAAACACTCCCGATCGAGCCGAATCAGCCCGGGCCGCGTGAATTGAGACCGTCACCGCGCCGACAGTTTTCGGTTCCTACAGCCGCGGATCCACCGGCTCGCTTTCCAGAGCCAGCACCCCAAAGACGGCTTCATGTACTCGGCGCAAAGGTTCGCGGCGAACAAATCGTTCGAGTGCTTCAATCCCCAGTGCGAATTCTCGTAGCGCCAGCGAGCGCTTGGTAGAAAGTCCGCGTGCGCGGAGGCGTTCGAGGTTTTCCGCCGCCGTGTATTCCGGGCCGTAGAATCATACCGAGCCGGCGCTGCCCCAAAGCAGCCATGAACGGCCCTGCAGCGATTTTGCCTTTTGCGCAGAATCAGGCACGCAACTCCCGGAGGTTTGAGATTGCCTGGACGGCACCCGGGTTTATCGTCGTCATGCAAATTGGCTTTCCTGAAGTCCTATGTTTTTCGGCGTTGATTACTATCCTGAACATTGGGTCTGGCCCTACGCAGGGTCGCCCGAGTCCCCGGAGGGACGCTGGAAACGTGACGTCGAGTTGATGGTCGAGGCCGGCGTCAATGTGGTGCGCATGGGCGAATTCGCATGGGGCCTCTACGAGCCGGAGCAAGGGCGCTACGATTTCGAATGGATGCGGCGGGCGATGGACTTGTGCCATGGCGCCGGCATCAAGGTGGTTCTCGGAACGCCCACTGCCGCCCCTCCCCTCTGGCTGGCCAGGAAACATCCGGAGATTCTTCCGATCGATGAGCATGGACAGGTGAAACACGAAGGCACGCGCCGCGCCTATTGCATGAACAGCGACGTGTTTTGGGATTTCACCAAGCGCATCGTCACGGGGCTGGCGAAGGCGCTCGGAGCGCATCCCGCGCTCATCGCCTGGCAGGTCGACAACGGACTGGGCGGACATTTTACCGAAGCCAGTTTCAACGAAGAGACGCGCCGTGACTGGACCGAGTGGCTTCGCGCCAAGTATGAAACCGTGGAAAAGCTCAACGACCTGATGGGCCTCCGTTTTTGGACCCAGACAGTGACGCGCTTCGAGGATGTGCCGATGCCGATGGCCGCGCCGACGGTCCACAACCCGGCGTTGCTCATGGACTGGATGCGTTTTTCGAGCGACACGATCGTGGCCTACGCGCGGATGCAGGCGGATTTGCTGCGCGAACTGGCGCCCGGAATTCCGGTGACGCAGAATCTCCGGGCGCTCACGCGGAAGTTTGATCACTTTGACATGGCGGAGGTGCTCGATTTTGTAAGTGTGGACAGCAACGCGACGATTAAAACCAAGTCCGCCGAGCTGGCTTGCGAGATCGACATGATGCGTTCGCTGAAAAAAACAGGGATCCGCACCCCTGACGGCGAGAGCGGCTTTTGGGTCATCGAACAAAAAGCCAACAATGTGGACTGGCAGGAGGTGAATTCATTGGTGCGGCCGGGCGTGGTCCGAATGTTCACCCATCAACTGGTGTCCCGCGGCGCCACCGGGGTGCTCTATTTTTTGTGGCGCCAGCCGCGAATCGGATCGGAGAAGTTTTATGGCGGAGTACTGACGCACGATGGCCGGGCGAAGAACCGCATGTTCGAGGAGATCAAACAAATCGGCCGCGAGTTGAAGCATCTGGCGCCTCTACTGAAGGACACCTCGGTGACCGCCGAGGCCTGCATCCTGATCAGCCATGACAACGATTGGAATCTTTCGAGCGTCAAGCAGCCGAACAAATATTTCAACCAGCGCGAGCATGTGCAGTTGTTTTACAACGCGTTTCACGACCGCAATATCCCGGTGGATTTTGCCCGGCCCACCGAGGATTTATCGCGCTACAAAATTGTGATCGCGCCCTCGTTGCAATTGCTCGCGGGTGGCGAGGCCGATCTGCTCAAGCTTTACGTGCAAAATGGCGGGACGCTGGTCGGCACCTTCAACACAGGGCTGGTCGACGAACATCATATTGCGCCGGACAACGGGGTTCCCCACAATCTCACCGACCTCTTTGGGCTGGAGGTTTTGGAATTCGATCCGCTCCCGCCCGGCGAGGAGAATCACATCACCCTCAAGGGCCAGTTCAGCGCCACGCACTTGCATCCGGCCCGTTTTTGGTGCGACATCATCGAGACCAGGGGCTGCCAGGTTTTGGGCACTTACGCGAAGGATTTTTATTCAGGGCGGCCGGTGGTGACGCTCAATACATTCGGCTCCGGGCGCGCGGTCTACATCGGCACGATGAGCCACCAGTTTTTTTACAACGATTTGGTCGTCTGGATGCGGCAGTTGTGCGGCATTAATCCGCTGCTCAAGGTGCCGGATCAGGTCGAGGTCAGCCTCCGACAAAAAGAGGGGACGAAAGTTTTTTTCCTGATCAATCACCAGAATTCGCCGGTGCGCATCTCGTTTTTGAAGCCGATGTATGACGCGATGCTCGACAAGGCGATCAGCGGCAATCACGACCTCCCCCCGCATGGGGTGCTGGTGTTGTCCGAAACCGCCTCCGGCTGACCGTATGCTGCCTCCGCGCCGCCGCTTCATTCCGCCACTCGGGCCGCCCAAACGGTCGGCCCGGCAAAAGGCTCTTGCGACGCTTCACGGCATCGATCTCGTTCCCCTGGAAAAAATGCGGGAACGTCCGGCGTCGCCCCTCGCCGCGTTGATGCCGGGGGTGTTGCGTAAAATCCGCATCGACAAACGCCAGGGCGAAGCCGAGATCGCGCGGGTGTGGAACAGCCTGATCGATCCCGCCCTTGCCGCGCATGCCCAACCCGTCAGCATTGCTCACGGCACACTGTTCGTCACCGTGGA
>JBEEGQ010000019.1:0-13999 GCA_041166945.1 Verrucomicrobiota bacterium | reverse complement strand
GCCCCCACCTCCTTGGCTGACATTTCTTCGCGTGGTTCTCAACCCTCTTCTCCTTCTTCCTGTTCGGGTGCCGTCCTGTTCATCGGCATGGATGTGCACAACGATTCCATCGCCATCTCCCTGGCCCTTTCCGACTCTCCCTTGGGGCCGGTATGGAGGCGGAATGATTTCATGTCGTGGCCAAACGGCCTAACGAGTCAGCCTTATCTACCCGGCTCACGAGTGCGTCCGCTTGCAACCTGGACGCGATGGCCGGGTTCGCTGCTGCGCATGGTGAGGCCACACGGTCTCAAAGCGTCTCATAAACCAGATTCGTGATGTGATTGAGTCTGCCAAAGCCGAGTGATTCGACGTCCTGAACTGGCCTGTTCGGCACGACAAGATAATAGAATGGCGTGTCCCGCCCACCAGTCGAGTGCATTCCGAAAAGCTCCATGGAAACAAGCACGCCCCCTCCTTGAAGTGCGCGCACGGTAATCTTGCGCGGCTGAAGTGCCGCAATGGTTGGGTAACCGGCTGGCACATACATCCAGGAGCCGCCGGGACGGCCATCATATCGAGGCGAGGCTTCAACGAATGCACGACACTCCTGCTCCAATAACTCCCAGCCTCCAGCTTGTTTCACTCGCAACCTGACTGTCTCCCTCTGTGTAGCTCGGTCTCGTCGATTGGGCTTTGTGAATCGCTGCCATTGATACAGCGGTGGTATGGCGACCATGCAACCAACGAACAGCACGCAGAAGATGAGAGCAACAACACGCTTCGATGCGACTGGGTATGCAAACAAGCTGACAAATCCTGCGATCATGAGGCTGATAAGCACAAATGACTCAATGTTGGGCATAACCGTAGGGTCGCCTAGTCAGTATGGTTGGCGATGAAAGCAAAAGCGCTGTCCATTCCCCGTGCTAAGCGTGGATTGCCAGCCGCGATACGGCCGGTTTTGCAACAGATTGTGGAACTCACGTCCGAAACATCAGGCATAAAGAATTATATGGTCCGGTCGCCGACTGCCGTCGAGCCGCAAATGACCTCAACCTCGCAACGCGCCGACACCACCCGAGCCTCAGCGACCCGGCCCACGAGGCGCGTGGATTGCAACAGCGACGACCGCGTCCGGCGCTCCGCACGGTGCAATGTACTCATTTCCACCATCTGAAGATAAAACCTGCGAGAACCCACAACCCGAAGAACGCGACGAAGGCCACGTAAAACAACCGATACCGCCGCTGGATATCGCTCAGATTCTTGTCCTCGCTCAACCAACGCGGGCGACTGAACGTAATATCCGAAATAAGCCGCTGGCGTTCTCGCCATCCGCCGAGCCATGACGAGCCCGCAGGTATCCAGAAAAACCCCGGTGGCCGGCCTAATGACTCCCAAACGGAATGCCGCTGCGTATGGAGAATCCTGACGATTCGATCAAATTCAAGCAGTGTCAAAACCACCAGAACACAACCACCAACTTGTAGAATGACGATGGGGACGGTCATTGCAAATGCGCCAAACAGTTATTATGCGAACCGATGCGGTAGCTCAAAAGATACATAGGTCGCTGGTCGCCAACGTCCACGTAGTCGGCGGCGAGAAAGTACCCACAAAGGTAAACGGCGAGTGCGAAACCAAGTGCGAGAATCATAGCGGAGAACTTTTTTTTGAAGCGCATGACGTGTAAAGCGGCCATATCAACGACTCAAACTCAGCGCATGGTTGGCCTTACTTCTGTTCCAGGTGCTTCTTGTCATAAAACTTCGGCACGTTGTCCAGCGGTTCTGTGTGAACGACAGAGCCGTCTGCGCCACGACATCTCAACACATCCTTATCCGCAGGCAACTCAACCGATAACTTGTGTGTGCCATCCAATAGCCTATCCCAGAAAAGATGCCACTCCTTGTCGTCGAAGTAATAGGCGTGAGCATAAACTGCCGCGCGACCGGAGAATGGGCAATACCAGACGACAAAAATCCGCCGTCCCCAGTGACTTGTTTCCGTCCACTCGATAATTCCATAGCCCTTGATTTTCTCTATCGCGGCCAAGATATGCTCTCGCGTTTGCCCTGACTGTGGAACAACCGCGTTGGAAGGGCGTGGCTCGGCGGCAGAAACAAGGAATGCTAAAAGCGTGACAAAACAAATGGCAATGCAATGGCGCATAATGTGTGTAGGCCTATTCAAGCTAAGCGGCCCCGTCCCGCGGAACGCGTGGATTGCAACCGAAGCGTGACGGCGGAGTTCGCTGCACCGCATAGGCGTTGCGGATGTTGGGAAAAGGCGCTGCATAAGTCTACGTACCCGGGACGCTGATCACTCGCGTGAAGTAGGTGCGGCTTTGAGAATCGACGTAAAGATACTCCTTGGTGTCAGCGGGTGCGTCGGAACGAAGAAAGATCTGCATGGGCGCGCCATTCTCGCGGCTGATTGGAATCGACCTGCTGGCGTGCCTCGCGGCGCCTAAGCAGAGCGCGAAACCAAGTAGAAAGCAGACGGCCAAAGCAACGCTGTGAGTGGTCGAATCGCTGAAAGGCGACCACACGAAGCGAGTGAAAGGATACGGCGCGAAGCAAAGAAGAGCGCCTGGAATGACGAGCCAGCGATAACGGCGCTCGAAGTCACGTCTCGACGCCCGGTCTTCGGTGTAACCGTTCTTGATCAGTTCATTCAGCGCGAGTTCCTGCATAGGGCGGCTCATCTGACAATTTCCGGGCTCGTGGCGAACCAAGGCTTTTCGAACCCGCCAAGTCCGCATCGCTCCCTAAACCTCACAACTGCGTAATGCAATCGTGAGTAATGCCGCTCGGGGAAGAGATAAAGGCCACACTGCCAGGGGCCGCGAACTTCCGGCACTGGCACCGCAAAAATAACGCTCGCTCCCGCTGCAAGGCTGAAGTCGCCGGCCTGCGCGTGCTGCATCCGATTGCTCCGGGTCCCGACGATGACAGGCCCGATGTAGCAGAGAAAATCGCGGCCAGTGGGATTTTGGACGCGGAACATGGCAAAGCCTGAGTGCGCGATGTTAGTCGCCTCATAGCTCGCTGCCAGAATGCCGGTCACGTCGTTAGTATAGCCAAGCAGCGTCACGGGGATCTGGCGGCTCGACGAAGAGATGAACAACCAGACAGCCGCAGCCACGAGAAGCGCGAGACACACCAGAATGAGTCGCTTGCGTTTCTTCATTGTGGGTCAACACCGGTGAGGTGCGCATATTTCGACGCGGCTTAACGACCGGGCCTGAGCGAGGTGGCCTGCGGGAACGCATGGATTGCAACTGTCGCGCGATTGCCGGGTTCGGTGATGCGCGTGGTTAGACCTGTTACTCATTCCTGATCACTTTCCCTTTGGTCACCGTGAAACGTAAGACATTCGATTTTAGGTCCGCCAATGTCCACCAGACCTGATAATCGCCATCCTTCGCCGAAGGAAAAAAGGTGACGATATTGCCAACCACCGGCGACTCCAAGGTCGCTCCCGGCTGCAAATCATGAACCACCGTCCGCCACATCTTTTGAACATCCGTTTGTTGCTCTTTTCCATCCTTGGGCAAAACATGGATGACTCCCTTGAAGAACAATGCTGGAATCTGGTGCTCCTTAATCAGTTCCTTTCCGGTGTTTTCGATTCGGAAGGCAAGAGGATAGGCTACGTTCGTCAGGGCCCCCCATTTGCCCTCGCGGATGCCGAGCGCGATTTTGATGGACGGTTCGCCGGCATGAAGCGCAGCGCAAGCCATCACTGCAAACCAAGACGCGATAAACATGTGCTTAATCATCATTGGCCAACGACCCAAGTTCAGCGACCCAGACCACGAGCGCGTCCGATCGCCACAGTTGCGCACCGGCCTCATAGGCGCTGCTGCGTATGGCTAGGTCGCTGATCTCGATGCCAATACAATCTCGTCATCAGTCAGTGAATGTTTGGGGTAAAACACCGCCCCGCCGTAAGAGGTGCCAATCATCAAGCCAGGCTCATCCAAATTCCAAGCGCCGACATCCACTGCCGACTCGATGATGTACGTGACCCTGCCCATGTGTGCCCCATGAGCAAGCGCAACCGCGTCACCCACATGAGCCTCTGTGCCGTCTGGATATGCAATCATACGGTAATCTGCTCGAAGCTGCCTACCAGCTCATCGATGGCCGCCATGAGGCGCGCCGATTCCGGCTGAGACGGCCTGCCGCCGCTAGATGCAGCAGGTCACCCGTCACCTCTCACAGAGTCTTAATTATCGCGGCCATAATGGTCAAGCAAACCGCCATGGCACCCACAAGGGCAAACGCGGTAAGGAAATGTCCGAAAACCAAAGCTCCGGCCGAACCAGCGATGACTGCCTGAAAGCCCAGGAGCAGCAGAACGTCGTAACGAGTCCAAGTCTCAAGATGCGTCAATTTATAAATCAGCCCCACAATGAGCGCAGGGAGAATCAGGGCACGAGCAGCAGATGGGATGAAGGTGAGTACCGTCCATACGCTGCCCGCTTCCACTAATGAGGCCGCACCCGCTGTCACGAGCTCTGCCCTGATGCCGTTTAAGGTCATGTCACTGTCAATCAAATCAGAATAGATATCGAGCAGAACTACAGAAATGCAGAGCGTCGCAAAAGCAGATGTCCAAAACACAAGCAATTGAAGCAATGTATGCATGTGGTCTAACGACAAAAACTCAACGACCCGCACGAAACACGCAAGCGTCAACAACACGTAAAAAATCTCCCGACTTCGAACTGCTGCGCCGTTCGCTCGAGCCCAGCGGGCCCATCACTTTCGAATACCGGCAGTCGGCCTGGGAGCGCAGCGGCTGGATCACCGTATCGCGGATTTCCAATCCGCATGCGAGTTGAAGTTTCGTGGCCCCGCTGCTCTCGACGCGCTGCCGGCTGGAAGCCGGCGATACAGCAGGTTGGAAACCTGCGCTACGAGGGATGCGCTGGGCTATCCCAACTGGGACCAAGGTGTGATTTGGTGATTGTGGGACTTTCAGAAGCGGGGGGTCTGCGCAAACCCCTTGGTGAACCATGCGCAATTCGCCTATCGCGGTCGCACTGGCCGCGCGCCATCACGATGCGGTGAGGCAGAGGAAGTCAATCGAAGCCTGGTCGATGGACGCACATCTGCCTTGAGAAGCGTCGCCATCTGCCGAATGGCGTAACGGTTATCCGCCGCCGTATTCGACGCCACGCAATCTTGTGGAACCATCAGTTCGTACTGGCGCATGTAAGCGTCATTGGCGGAAAAAAGGACGCAAATGTTGGCCGCGATCCCGGTGATGATCAGTTTCGTGGCCCCCAGGTGGCGCAATAGAACATCGAGGCTGGTCGAGTAGAAGGCGGAGTGGCGCGGTTTTAAGACGAAATAGTCGTCGACATCCGGTTTTAACAGCCGCGCGATGCGTTCTCCTTTGGATTGAAAACAATACTCCACCAGCGCGCGAAAGTCCGACTGCCAGCGGCCAAAATTGTCATTGATGTAAATGGCGGGAATGCCCGCGCGTTTCGCCCGTATTTTTAGTTGTCGCAACCGCTCGGCCATCGGCAACGCAAACCTCAGAAGCTGCTTGGATTCCGGGAAATCGAGATCGTTGATGACGTCAATCAACAGCAACGCGGTGTCGCATTTGTCCTGGATCGAACCATTGAGATCGTCAGCCCTCACTTTTCACTTCGCCCATTTGGCATTTGCTTCTCCTGGGTCGAGCCAGCGAAACCGAGCGGGAATGGATGCCGATCACGAGCTGGCCGGTCTCCACCGGTATGCGCCTGGGGAAAATCAGATAGAGCGATTCGCTTTGCGGATGGAACCCCACCCGGCCTGCCATCGCCGACAGCGATCGCAGGGTCAAAACACGATTGGTGCGGACCGCTTTTCCCAATTCGTCCTGTTTCGCCGCAGCCATCCAGAGCGTCAGTGCCTTCGGGCGGCCGGCTTGGGAAACAAGACTCTCGTATTGCAATGCTGTGTTCGTGTCGAGATTTTTAGCGCCCATAATTCAATGCTCCATGAAAAAGTTTCCTGTCGGGTTTTCTGCCGGGTTTCTGGTTTTCAAACATGGGCTGCGGTCAGGCAAAAAGCATGAGCCGTGAATCAGCCAGGTTCAGAGTTCAGCCGGTTTTTTAGCTTTGATCATGCCAGATTTAAGCCCTCCGAGAACTCGCCGAATTCCGCGGTTTTTCCGAGTTTTTTCCAAGAGGCATTCGCGGCTTTTTCCGGAACGCAATGCAGGACGCGAAAGTCCCTTTGCAATCTGCCAAGTGCCACGGCCTCACGGCTTCAGGATGTCCTAGTGCTGCGCTTGCGGCGTGAGGACTCAGCGCGAAGATGGCCCGAGGAAAACTTTAAGGTTCGGGGATCTCGTTCGTAAATCAGGCCGGCCGTAGGTGTTGACTCTCTGGCCGCGCCTGGGCGGAACAAGGATCTGATATCGCATGCGCTCGGTGCGTTGAGACGGTCCATTCTTGGATGCCACATGCTTTCCTGATGCCGCCGCGCTCTGCGCAGACAAGTTCCACATCGGCGTGCGTCATTCCTGACACGATGCCGCCGCCCGATCTCGAGAGCCTCTACGACGAGCATGCGGCGGCGGTCTTCGCCTTCTTGTTGAACGTGACGCGGAACGAGGCCGATACGCGGGATCTGATGCAGGAATTATTCATCAAGCTGGCTCAGCAGCCTGAGTTGCTTCGCGGCGTCCGGAATGTCCGCTCCTTTCTTTTGCGATTATCGCATAACGCCTCGATTGACGCGATGCGCCGGCGTGGGGCGCGTGAAAAAAAGCACGACGATCTGGCAGGCGAAAGTGATGGAATATTTGTGGCCTCGTTGCAAACCGATGAAGCGGCCTTTCGCGACGCCGTCAGCAGCGCACTCGGCCAATTGCCCGCCGAACAGCGGGCTGTCGTTCATCTGAAGCTGTGGGAGGGAATGACATTCGAAGCCATTGCCGACGCGCTGGGTTTGCCTGCGAACACGGCTGCAAGCCGGTATCGTTATGGATTAGACAAATTGCGGGAACAGCTGCGTCCTCTTTACGAAGAAATCAAATGAAGCCCGACGAATTTGAACAACAGCTCCGCAGCCAGCCGGTCCGGCCGGTTCCACCTGCCTGGCGCGCCGAGATTTTAACGGTTGCGCGCGCGTTGACCCGGCCCGGGAGCGACGCTGGCGCGGATTCGATCGTTCGCATGGCTTCCTGGCGCGCATGGTTTTGGCCCTGTCCCCAGGCTTGGGCCGCGCTCGCTGCCGTATGGTTAATCCTGATCGGTTTTTACCTGTCGCCACCGGCGTCCTCCCGACTGCTCGCGGGCCAGGAGCCGACCGCGGAGAAGAAAACCGCGCTGGCCGCGCAACGCCGCGAACTGGCCCGATTGCTCGATGCCGCGCCCGACCCGAGTCCGGCGGCTCTTCCATCCCAACCGGGCCCGCGAAGCGAAAGTGATTCGCCGGTCAAGGCCTGACCCATAGTCCACACAACCGATGATTATGAAAAACAACGACTCGACATCCATGCCCACGCCCGATCCCCTCAGGTCTCGATGGCTTCAGGCGCGGCATCTGCCGATATACCTCTTCGTTTTTGTGAGCTTGACGACAATCGCTGCCGCGACATGTCTCATCCTCAGCCGCCGCCGTTTGGACCCCCGGGAAAAAACTTCGCCCGAGATTGTGGCGAAGGAAGAGCGGGCGGTGGCGGAGACTTTTATTCCAGCGGCAATCCCCGATGAACAGAATTTCGCGGCGACACCTTTTTTTGAATCGGCAATCAACAAGGGTCGCCCGGCTGACTCGTCGGTGTGGCCCGATGATTATTCCCGAGCCGCGGAACGGCCGCGGCATTATCCAAGCCTGCGCCTGTCGGCGACCGGGCGGACCACCGGACGTCTGAGGACCGATCTGTTCGCGTGGCAAAACGCCTTTCAACAATCGCAATCAGGCCCGGCGAATGGCGCAGAGCCGATTGAGGTGTCCGCCACACCGGAACGCGCGGCGAATTCGGCAGCGGCGCTGTCAGTGCTCGAGGCGCTCAAGCCGTATGACCGCGTGCTGAAGGAACTTCAAGCCGCCAGCAGCCGTCCCCAATCCCGGTTCAATGTCCGGTACGAATCGGAGAATCCGTGGGCGATACTTCTGCCTCACCTGGCGATGGTAAAAAAAGCGGTTCAAGTCCTTTCCCTGAAAACCACTGCTGAACTGGCGACGGTGCAGACCAACGAGGCGCTGACCGACGCGATGCTGATGTTGCGCCTGGTGGATGCGGCCGCCACTGAACCGATGCTTATCTCGCAATTGGTACGGGTAGCAGGATTTCAACTGGCCTTGCAGCCGTTGTGGGAGGGCTTGGCGGATCGGCGCTGGTCGTCCACTCAGCTAAAATCGTTGCAGGACCGTGTGCAGCAATTTGACTTCATCCGGGACTTTAAACATGTGATGGAGGCCGAACGGGCGTGGGGCAACCTGACCATCGGACTCGCGCGGGACAGGCGTTCGCCCAACACCATCATGGCCCTTCAGGATTCCAAGTCGAAGGCCGAGCCCTGGCAGCTTGAAGCCGACCGCAATTTCATGACGTGTCCCAGGGATTGGTTCGATCAGGAGCAGCGGAATTACACTGACCTTTTCAATGAACGCCTCCTGACCGGTTTCGACGTGGAGACCCGTCGATTCCAACCGACCGTGTCTCAAACCAATTATCATTTCGTGGAGACACACCTGCAGGACACCGACAATCTCCTCAAGCAACATCTGGTCTTCGCCAGGACCCTGTTGATGGCTCGGGCCAGGCTCCATCTTAAATTCGCGGCCGCGCAAGGCTACGCCGACTTCGTCAGCGTCGCGTGCGCCCTCGAGCGCCACCGGTTGGCCAGCGGGCAATATCCCTCCGCGCTCGACGCTCTATGCCCCCTCTACCTTCAGCAGTTGCCGCACGATCTCATCGACGGCGGGCCGTTGCGCTATCGGCTTACAGACGATGGCGGCTTCGTTCTTTACTCGATCGGCTGGAACGAAACCGATGATCAAGGCCAGCCTGCTTTTCTGGCGTCGGGCCGGAGCACCGAGCCGCATGACGGAGACTGGGTCTGGCGCTATCCCTCACAAAAATAGCCGCTGGCCATCGGTTGAAATAGATTGGGCCGCCGAGTCCTCCTCTCCCGCCCTTCGGGCACCCTCTCCTCCATTTCGGAAATGGAGGAGAGGGAGGGGGAGAGGAGGCAGCGAAGAGACTTCAACATTAAACAGCCCTGCGGGCCTGCCACGGTGGGATTCCCTGATACTTAAATGGCGCGCGTCGCTCAAAGACTTTTCCAGAAACATTGAAACGAGGAGCCAGCACGCAAATCAGAAGTTCCTCGCGATACTGCGCCGCCGTTTCGGTCGCACACTCATCCCACTCGATGCGCGTCACCAGGTTCAAGAGACGAACGATCCTCCGCGGAAACCGTTCGGGATTGGACACGCGGTAGGAAGCGAGCCGCTTGCGCAGATTCTTCGCCTTGCCCACATACAGAACGCCCTCGCGCGGGCCGCACATCAAGTAAACACCCGGACTGGCGGGCACTGCCCGGAAGAAGGCGTCTCCCAGCCGATCCACCAGGGGCGTCGGTGGCGGGAAAAGCCAGAGTTGTCCGCGGGCCATGGTGGGAATCAACCAGAAGGGTTCGAACAAATACAGTTTGATCTCGTTGCGATGACCAGCGGGAACGTCCTGGACACCGGAGCACCGGTTTTCCAAACCGCCTTGACCTCCACAAAGCACCCGCCAACAGCTACCGCACGTTTCCGTGGCTTGCGTGCTTCACCGTGGCTGTTACCATGCCGCCCTGCCACCCGTCAGCGCGCCGGCTGGATGCGGCATTCGCGCCCCCGCATTTCAGGCAAGCCCGGCAACAAGTCCCGGCGGCAGACTGACGCTCATCACATGAAACAGATCGAATCTCGCTGGCGGGCCGTGGTCCAGGCCGTACTCCTGAAAGCCAGCATCGCCGCCATCGCCTTTGTCACCACACGGGCCATTGACGCTTCCACCAATGTCGTGCTGTGGGATACTGTCAAACCCCTTTCTGAGACCCTCGACGGCTCGGACAAAACCGTGTGGCGCACGGTGCCGTCCGATTTGCTTCTCCTGGAAACGGACCCGGCCAAGGCATCGTCCGATCCCGGCTACTATGGCCGCGAATATAAGTTCAAGGGCGACGCTGTGGTGGAGAACCGGCATCTCGCCGTGGCATTTTGTTCCGCAAACGGCAGGGTCCTCATTTATTTCAAAGCCAATCCGGCATTCGACGCGTCTGACAAAAATGGAAACAACCCGTTTGGCGGAAAGATACTTGAATTAGCGCCGTTGCAATCGGCGTCCGCGTCCATCCATGGAACCACCATCATACGCAACTCCGGGGATGAAATCGTGCTGGAAGCCAGCTTCGCAGCGAAAGGCGCTGCGGAGGCCCGGATTCAGTTTGTGTTTGGCCGAAGCGAAGTCATGGAGATCAAACCGGAGCGCTCCACGAAAGGCATTCGGCTTTCGGGCCCGATCGATCAGGGGATTGTGCCGGGCTTCATCGGTGACGATTTTCTTGTCAACGCCTCGAGTCATCCCTCGTCGGCATCGCTCTCCTTGCCGGCGGAGAATATTTTTCTCGGATTGCTGGAGGGCGAACGGGAGCTTTTCGTCATGACATGGCCGGCAGGAAAACAGCGATTGCAGTTGAACGTCAAAAGGGAACCGGCGGACAGGCCGCGCATTGCCTCCGTGGATTTCTACAACGAGGGACAAAGCATTTATCTGGCGGCCCTGGGCGCGCCGGGCATCTGGCATCGCGAGGAATTGAAATCAGGGCTGCTGGAAAAAGATCAACGGATTCAATGGCAACGACCTTTTCCCGCACGCTGGAAGACGCAGCTCGAGGAGGCGGGAATAATAACAAGCTTCACGTTTCACGACAAAAAGGGGGAGGTATGGAGGGGCGTGCCCGGCTCTTACAAATACCCGGTCTGGTTCGAGGGCAACAATGCGTTCTATCACCTCAGCAAAAAGATTCCTCCCAAAGGCCAGTCCATCGCCTATTTCCTCGAGGGACAGGATACGCCCGCCTTGATGCCGACCCCGGTGGATATCCTGCGGTCCACACTCGGCCGGCAGCAGGCGGACCCGATACTCGACATGGCCGGTCGCAAATTGCGCACGCACCATCGCCGGAGCGGCGACGGAGTGCGACGCGCATGCACTTGTGGTTGCACGGAGGCGATCCAGGCCGTGTTCGTGGCGGGGACCGAAGTCGAGCGACGAGAAGAGATCGCGGCTGACCTCGAAGACATGGCCTATTTCGTCGAGCATCATGTCCAGCGAATCGATGAATACCGGCGCTTCGCCGATGCGCAACTGCAGTTCGTCGCGGAGAAAAAAAACGCCGCGCCGGCGTTGAAGGTTTACCTGGAAAAGATGGAACAAATCCTCGGCCAGATCCCGCAGGAATATACTGTGCAAAAGGAAAACATGGGCTCGGCCGAAACGGTCGCCCGCTTGACGCGCGAGACGATGGCGCTCACCGGCAGCAAAAAACCCGATAATTTGAAAGCCTACATGGATCTGCTCAAAGCGTGGCGAGCCATGGGCGGGGCGCAGGATTATGTCCTCGCTCAGTGCCATACAATTGCCAGGAAGTTATGCCAGGAAGCTGCCTGGCAATGCCTCGACCAGCCGGAAGCCATGCCAGTCGCGCAGGAGATCCGCGCGCGTTGCCGTCAAATCCTCCGTAATCCGGATGGATACGAAATCTGGGCCGACTACTAAAGCGCCAGCCATGTCGTCTCCCATTCATCGTCATTTAATGGCAGCTGCAACGGTGATGGCGTTGCTGGCGGGTTGTGGCGCCAGGCCTTCCAACGAAAGTTCCCCACCGCCAACAACCAGCGCCCCGGCATCGGCAGCTGTGGCGTCAACCCTCCCGGCCGCCAAGCCGCATATGATTCGGATTGCCGGCGGAAAGTTTCCCATGGGAGACAAGGAGCAGGCGGATGCGCCGGTTCACGAAGTCGTGGTCAGTTCGTTTCAAATAGACGCGCGATTGGTGACGCAGGAGCACTATGAGAAGGTGATGGGCTCGAATCCTTCACGCTGGAAAGGCGGGAGCAACCCGGTCGAACAGGTTCGCTGGTCCGACGCTGCGAGGTTTTGCAACCGCCGTTCTGAACTCGAAGGCCTGCTGCCCTGCTACGACACCAACAACTGGCAATGTAACTTCAAGTCCTCCGGTTACAGGCTGCCAACGGAAGCCGAATGGGAATACGCCTGCCGGGCGGGAACGATCACTGCGTTTTTCTTCGGAGATTCACCCGCCAAACTCGGCGAACATGCATGGTTCGATAAAAACGCGGCGGGTCATCCGAGGCCGGTGGCGCAAAAAAAACCAAATCCCTGGGGACTTTATGACATCTGCGGCAACGTCTGGGAATGGTGCAATGACTTCTATAAAGTCGACTATTATCAGGAATCGTCGCACGAAGATCCGACGGGACCAGGTGCGGGTGAGACCAAGGTGGTTCGCGGCGGCGCCTGGCGGTTCAGTGCCGAATGTTGCCGATCGGGATATCGCTACAATGAAAATCCCGGCTCGTCAGATGTCTGCTTTGGCTACGATATCTATGGCTTCCGTTGTGTCCGACGCGCGAGCGATCCAGCATTGCGGTAGCAGCCCGCGTCACAAAGCTCGTCAGCTACTTAATCAGTACCTCTTACCTCGACGGAGACCGAGACCGCTTCAGCCAAGTCTGGAATTCCGAATTCCCGTAAAGTTTTGCCGCCATTTGTTCGTAGCCCGCAGTCAATGGATGGCTGGCGTCCGCATACAACAGACTGGGCAATGTATCCGGAAGCACATGGCTGATTTGGCGCTGCGTAAGCCAGGCGCCAATCTGATCTCGAATCAGGTGATAAACCGGACGGTTAGCGGGGGCCATGAGATGCTCATTAAACGGGCCCACCACGACGAATACATCGTCCTGGCGATCGCGCAGGAGAGAAACTGTGCGCTGGAATGCCTGCCATTGAAGGGACTTTTCGAGTGGCACCCATTCAAAGACGGTCGTGCCGGTGGCATTGGTCGACCAGGATCGATGCCGCGGACTTTGAGGACCTCGTTGGGGATCCATTTCCGGCTCGGCTGGCACGACCATGGTGATTTGCGACAAGGGATTGCGATAGGAATTTGAAGCCTTTGCGCCGTCGTCGCCCTCGTCCTCCAAGGTCCACTTGGGAATGCTCTTCTGAGCGAAATACGCATCCTGCAAGTGCGAGACCCAGCCGAAAAAGGGCACGTTGCGCTCCGCGAGCGCATTGAGCCGTTCATTGAAATCGGCGCGATAACAACGCAAGGGCACGGTGAACTGAGGTACCAACCGCGCATGGTTGAACTGCTCCTCTTTGGTGGCGCTCAAGTCCGCCTTGGGACTGGTCATCCAAAGTAAATTGCAGTGCAGGATGATTTTCTCGCGGCGCAACGCGCGCCCGTAGGACCGGACCAATCCTTCCATCGCGAGTGGAAACAGTCCGTTTACGCCCCCATTCACGAATCGGCCGGAAACCCCCGATTGCTGATTCAGAAAATGAGTCAACGTCCCCTCGGGCCGGACGTATTCACCCCAGACGACCGAGTCGCCCAAAACGCAGATGTTGCTCTCTGCGACAGATTGAAGACGTCGTTGATACAGAAAATAGTCGCTGCTCAACGCATAAGGAATGCGATAATCGGGACCGGTTTTGAACCGTTCCACCTTTTTCCAAAGCCAGGGTGTGAGGGCAAGCATGGGCACGACGATCGCGATCACCGCCAGCCAATGCCGCGCCTCCAGCCGCATTTCATTGACGAAGGCGATGTCCGGCGTTTTGTCGTGTGGCTCGTTTGCCATTTAAAATTGGAAATAGATGAAGGCACCGCCGCCCGAGGCGCACAGGCACAGGTAAAGGATCATGAACACCGCCAGTCCCACCCGCACCCAGCCGCTTGCCAGCAGGGAAC